>JACPCJ010000009.1 GCA_016179865.1 Actinomycetota bacterium
CGCGGGGCGACGGTACATCAGCCTTTCCCGCGACCCTCACCGAGACCCCGGGCACCACATTCACCGGCCTCCTGGACCAGAGGGTGGACCAATGACGGTTACACGGGGGGCGGAATCACGCGCCTTATTGTCTGGCGAGCCCTCACGACGAGAGCCCGGGGACGACCCCTCGGACGTCGGAGGAGCGCAGGAGGTCGTAGGCGGCGTGGATGGAGCGCGGCTCCACCCGGTGGTGGACGGCCTCCGGGAGGCTGACGCACAGCGAGGGCCGGCCTTCGAGAGCCAGGCGGAGGGCTCCCAACGAGGTCGGGTCGGTGAGGATGCTGCTGTGGTCGAGGAACCCCGCGGGGTCGACGACGACGTGCTCGGCTCCGCCCAGTTCGGTTTGGTCGGCGGTGACGAGCACGTCGTCGACCGCTCCGATCGTCACCACGTCGACCGGAAGCGACTGCTCTTCCAGGTCGGCGAGGTACGCCGACCCCTCGGCGAGCTGCGTCGACGCGCCACTCGCCGGCCCGGGCAGGTCGACCCAGCCCGCCAGCGCCTCTGTGGCCGCCTGCGCCAGCGGGTCGCTCGCCAGTTCCCCAGCCAGGGCCGCCACCGAGGAGCCCCGATGCGGTGCCGCCAGGGTGACCACCCGGCCGATGGGCGGGTACTCCGCTTCGTGCCCGGCGAGGTGGCGCTTGAGGAAGTCCTCGATCACGACCCCACCCTGCGAGTGTCCGATGAGGTCGACCCGCTCCCCGGGGTGCGCGCGTGCGAAATCCTGGAGCTGTTGCGCCAGGCGCTCGGCGGCGACTTCCGGCCCCAGGTGGGTGTCGGCGGCGGCGTACACGCCTCCCTCGCGCGCGTACGAGAACCAGTGCGCCTCTTCGGGCCCGTACCCGAGGTCTTCGACGGGAAGGTCGTTGGCGGAGCCGTCGCGGTGGGTAAACGAATTGACGCCCCCCACCGCGAAGAGGTGGTCGCCCGTCCCCGCGAAGGCGTTCAGGCTGGGGACGGTCGCCGTGCAGTCGCTCCGGAGCCGCCACCAATCGCGCACGCCCCGGCCGCTCGCCCAGAGAACCTCCTGGCTGGCCACGGCGATCTCCCACGCCACCGGTGGCGGCACCTCGGCGACCAGAAGCGAGAAGACCGCTCCGCGGACGGCCCAGCGGGCTGCCCACTCGGCGGCGGCGGCCGGGTCCACGCGCCGGAGCGCGTCCAGGGCCGCTGCGCTCCCCGCCAAGGCCTCATCGGCCGCCCACCGCACCCCACCCCCGAGCACGGACAGGGCCTGGCCGAACGGAGAACCGCCTCCTCCGTCACCGTCCCACAGCCAGGGGCCGGGCACTGACCCCGGCGCCGATGGGCCGAACCACGCCTGGGCCCGGCGCCGTTCGCGCGCCGGCCCGTCGACGTGAGGCAGCGCGTCGGTCGAGGGGACCAAGCGGACGGTCGCCACGAGATCGGTGGGACGAAAGAGAACGAGCGGATCCACCGGCTGGCCGTCGACCCGGAGGCCAAAGTGGAGCAACCCGGGCTCGTGTCCCTGGAGGCCGCTCCCTCCCGTGATACCGATCCGCTGGCCGGGCGCAACCTCGTCGCCGTGACGCACGCCGATTTGGTCGAGCTGGCCGTAGGTGGTGCGGATGCCGCCTCCGTGATCGACCACGACAAACCGCGCTCCCGCGATGTCTCCGGCGAAGGCCACGAGGCCCCCGCCCGCGGCCCCAACGCCTTGGCCCGGTCCGGCGTTGTAGTCGAGCCCTGCGTGTCCGGAAATGCCGAAGGGGCCGAGCCCGGGGACAAAGCCGTGGACCGGAACCCCGCCGACCGGCGGCCGCCAGGGGCCCGGGTCCTCGGACGCCACCCCGGGAGCCGCAAACGCGACGAGGGCAGCGGCGAGCACGGCGCGGGAAAACGGATGCACGCAAGATCCCCCCGGACGACGGACAGGCAGGGGGAAGAGCGGGGAACGCGCGCGGCGTTCTCGTCTTCGCTAGGCGCGTTTCGTCACCAGAACGCGACCAGAAATTCAGCGCGAGGGGGCGTGCTCCGATTCGGCGAGCTTGGCTCGGAGCTGCAGCACGGCCTTGGTGTGGATCTGGCACACCCGGCTCTCGGTAACGCCGAGGACCTCGCCGATCTCCGCCAGGGTCATGCCCTCGTAGTAGTAGAGCGTCAGGACGAGCCGCTCGCGCTCGGGCATGGCGGTGATGGTGCCGGCGAGGATGTGCCGCATCTCGTCGACCTCGTAGCTCGCCTCGGGCTCATCCGACTGGTCGCCGGCGATGGTGTCGCCCAGCGTGGGGCTCGCGCCGTCGTCGTGGTCCCCACCCACCATTTCGTCGAGCGGGACGAGCCCCACCAGCGAAATCCGCGACAGGGCGTCATTCAGCTCGTCGATCGTCATTCCCAGCTCGGCCGCCACCTCTTCGTCGGTTGGGGTCCGCTTCAGCTCGTTCTCGAGCTTCGAATATGCACGTTCGATCGCTCGCGCCTTGGCCCGGATGGACCGGGGCACCCAGTCGATAGCCCGCAGCTCGTCGATGATGGCGCCCTTGATCCGCGAGATTGCGTACGTCTCGAACTTGAATCCGCGCCCGAGGTCGAACTTATCGATGGCGTCGATGAGCCCGAACATCCCGTAGCTCATGAGGTCGGCCTGCTCGACGTTCTGCGGCAGACCCACGCCGACCCGCCCGGCCACGAACTTCACGAGGGGCGAGTAGTGGAGGATCAGGCGATCCCGCAGGTCCTGCCCCCCGGACTGCTTGTACTCATCCCACAACGCCGACACGGTGTCGGCGGACGCGTCTTTGGTGACGGGGGTCTCCTTGGGGCGGGCTTTGCGTGGGGTCATCCAGGTTCCAGGTGCGGCAGCCACGGCGGCGAGAGCCTCACCACCCGTGGTCGCCCGAGTGTATCTGGCCGTCCACCCACCTCCGGCGGCCTCGCGGATCGGAAGCGATCCCGCTTCGGGGAGCGAAATTGCCCGCAAACCGGCACGTTCCGCTACCCAGACCTCACGCCCGGGGGTGGGTGTCGAAGTAGACGCGGCGGAGGCGTTCCTGGGTGAGGTGCGTGTAGATCTGGGTGGTCCCGACGTCGGCGTGGCCGAGCAGCTCTTGCACGACCCGAAGGTCGGCGCCCCCTTCCAGCAGGTGGGTGGCGAACGCGTGCCGCAGCGCGTGCGGGTGCAGCGTGCGGCCGTCGGGGAGCGCGTACCGCGCCAGGATCCGGTGGGTGTCGCGGGGGCTCAGGCGCCGGCCACGGAGGTTCACGAACATGGCGTCAGGGGGCGTCGCGTCCCCAGCCAGGTGCGGCCTTCCCTCGGCCTGATACAGCCGCACGGCGTCGACGGCGGGCTCGCCGATCGGGACCTGCCGCTCCTTCGAGCCCTTCCCCATGACGGTCACGACGCCGCGGCGCACGTCGACGTTGCCGGCACGGAGCCCGCACAGCTCCGACACCCGAAGCCCGGCGCCGTACAGAACCTCGAGGACGGCCCGATCTCGGAGCACGATCGCCCGTGCTCGAGGGTCGTCGAGACTCGGGCCCGGCTCCGCCCGCTCCACGAGGTCGACGACGTCGCGGGCCTTGGGCACCCGCGGAAGCCGAGACACGCCCTTCGGCGCCCGCAGCGAACGCGTTGGATCAGCCTCCACGTCACCCCGCCGCCGCAAGAACCGGAAGAAGGCCCGGATGGCCGCCACCTTGCGGGCGATCGACGCCGGTGCAAAGCCCCGGGTGTCGAGATAGCCGAGGTACCGGCGCAGGAGCCGGTGATCGACGACGCGAGGGTCGGTGACATGGCCCCGCTCCAGCCAGTCGACGAACTGCGTCAGGTCCGATGCGTACGCATCGCGGGTGTGAGGGCTGGCGCCCGACAGCGACGCCAGGAAGTCGTCGAGCGGCCAATGCATGGCTTCACGGTAGGTTGCGAGGCGTGGACCGCGCGCGGATGCGCCGCCTGGCTGAGGGCGCCCGGGTCGCTCGGCTCGCCACGACGGCGGCCGACGGGCAGATCCGCATCGTGCCGTGCGCGTTTGCTCTCGTCGGCGCCGCGGTCGACGACGTCGTGTACTCAGCCGTCGACCACAAACCCAAGCAGACTCGGGAACTGGCCCGCCTCCGCGACATCGAGGAGCGCCCCGCGGTCGCACTGCTCATCGACCACTACGAGGACGACTGGACGCAACTGTGGTGGGTGCGCCTCCAGGGTCGCGGGCGGGTACTGCGGGCGGGGGACGAGCGGGAGCTGGCGGTGGCCCGTCTGACCACCAAGTACCCGCAGTACCAGGCGCAGCACCTCGATGGGCCGGTCATCGCCGTCGACGTCGACACCTGGCGGGGCTGGTCAGCCCGCGGGTGAGCCACCACGCGCGCCGAGTCGGTACGACACCACGAGCCATCGGTTGGCGTCGCGGCGAAGCCGCAGCTCGTTGCCGAATTCGGTGCCGTCCCGCAGGCGGAGGCGCGTCCTGACTCGGGCGGCGTGTCCCGCCGATTCGGCCCCCTCGACCTCGACCCGACCCACGAGCCCGGCGAGGTCGGCGCGTTCCCGGTAGGCAGTGCCCTTCGCGGCAGCGAACTCCTCGCGCGCTCTCCCGTCGCGCAGTTCGGGGGCGCTGAGCCTCCAGAGGGTGTCAAAGTCGAGGCGATCCCAGGCTTCTTCGTACGCCACCGCTACTTCCGTGGGGTCGGGGCGGTCGAACGCCAGTGCGATCAGCACCACCACGCCCAACGCGAAGACGAGGGCGCCCACGACGATTGCGGGGATCAGCGACGGTTCCACTGGGTCGGAGCGTAGCGACCCGAAAATCGACGTCCCGAGCGCGTGACTTCGGCGGCGCATCGGTGCCAGGCTGCGCGGCCATGGAGCCGCTGAGGGACGTCGTCTGGCGGGCGGGCCGGATGGAGCACGAGGGCGAGTCGATCTACTGGGAGGAGGCCGGCCCCCCGGCCGGCCCGGCCCGCCCGCCCATGGTCTTCTGTCATGGCGCCGGTGGCAACCATGCGGCGTGGTACCAGCAGGTCGCCCACTTTGCCTCGTCCCACCGCGTGATCACCTGGGACCAACGGGGCTTCGGCCGCTCGACCCGCAACGGCGACATCGGGCCCCGACCGGCGGTGCGCGATCTCACGGCCCTCGTCGACCATCTCGGCGTCGGCCCGGCGATCGTGGTCGGCCAGTCCATGGGCGGGTGGTGTGCCCTCGGATACGCACTCGCCCACCCGGGCCGCGTCCGAGCGCTGGTGCTCGCCGACACCCTGGGCGGCATCTTCACGCCCGAGATCGTCGAGATCCTCACCGCGCAGGTGAGCCCACCCGTCTTCTCTGATCCTCCACGCCTGGGCGAACACCCAGCCATCGCCGGCTTGGCCCAGAAGGACCGCGCTCAGGCCTTCCTTTATCAGCAGCTTTCGAGCCTGGGAGAGGAAATCCCCTCGCTCGAAGCGGTGGCCCTCCTCCTTCAGACGCAGTGGGACCTCGATGCGGTGGCGGCCCTCGACGTGCCCACGCTGTTCCTCTTCGGCGGCAGCGACAACCTGTTCCCGCCGGACGCGCTGCGCGCTGCCGCTTCCCTCGTCCCCGCTGCGGCCGTCGCCGAGATCCCCGGGTGCACCCACTCGCCGTACTTCGAGGCCGCCGCCGAGTGGAACGGCCTCGTGGAGTCCTTCGTGGGACGCCACTCGCCCGCCGAGGAGTAACCGTCATTGGTCCACCCTCTGGTCCAGGAGGCCGGTGAATGTGGTGCCCGGGGTCTCGGTGAGGGTCGCGGGAAGGGCTGATGTACCGTCGCCCCGC
>JACPCJ010000131.1 GCA_016179865.1 Actinomycetota bacterium
CGCGTCCAAACATAGGGCAGGACCCGATTAGATTGTCAAAGTGCCTAGCGCGGCCACGGGCCGCAACCAAACCACCAGGATTCTCGCGGATCGCGCAAATCTTGGGGGGCAATAGTATAAGTGGCTGGCTACCATTCCGAAGCCGGGCTTCGCCGGCTGAGTGGGTGCCCTCTAGCGGTACTTTGTTAACACTGGAGGATCGGGTTGAGCGGATGCCCCCTGCCCACGAAGTCGAGGAGCGCCTGGAGTTGGGGCGGCGGGGGCGCGTTGGACCACGCCCGCCACCAACGCCAAAGCGAAGCCCAGGGGTCGAGCCAGGCGCGCACTCGCCGGAGTGCGACCGGCCAGGAACTCCCCGCGTGTCGTGATGCCTCGCCGACGAGTCGGATTGGGCCGACCAGCCTGATTTTTCCCCCCGGTTGCCGGTTCGTCGGTCGGGACGGCGTCGACTGGCTCCGGTTCGCGACGATCGGGGCTGGCCAGTGCCAATGGCTCGGCAGCGGGCCCGACCGCTGGCTCCCCGTTGGCGAACCAGTCCCGCCAACAGAACGAGAAGGCACAGTTCACCAACTGCCAGTGGCGCCGGATCGCCTCGTCGCTCCGCACCTGGAAGTCGGCCCAGCCGAGCTCATGCTTCGCTTGTTTGTAACTCTGCTCCACCCAGTTCCGCAGCCCGTACAGCCGCACCACCTCGGCGAGGTCGGCGGGCGGGATCAGGGCGTCCGTGGCCAGCGGCGCGCCGGGCCGGGGCAGGTTGGTCGCCAGGTACCAGGTGGTCAAGGCCGGCAACGTCGCCGGCTCAGTCGTTGCGACGACCACCCGGACTGGCCGGTCAGGTCCGTATGGACCGAAGCGGAGGTCGGCCGCCCACCAGGTCTCCTCGTGGCCGTCGCGGAACGGCCGCACGACCTTCGTCCACGCTCCCGGCTGCTCTGGCCCGCTCCAGGCGAGTTCCTCGGCGGCCTCTTGGGGCGTGTGGGCAGCCTCGGCGGGTGCCCAGATGCCACGCGAGGGTTTGAGTCCGACCGCGTACGGAAGGGTTGCCGCTGCGAGGGCGCCCGCAAAGTCGTCACTCTCCCCGTAGATGCAGTCGGCGACGACCGCCCGAAAGGGGATGCCCAGCGCAAGCGCAGCATCGACGAGCGCCATCCCGATCTGCGGCTTGGTGCGAAAGGCCGGGTCCTGCTTCCCCTTCGGCAGCCGCGTCGCCGGGGTGTAGGGCTGGACGTCCAGCGGGTAGTAGACCTGCTCATCGGCCCACAGACTGGTCACGGCAACGATGCCGTTGTCGACCTTGCCGACCGAGCCGAGGTACTGCCGGCCGACGTGGGCGGTCCCGCTGCCATCCTTGC
>JACPCJ010000055.1 GCA_016179865.1 Actinomycetota bacterium
CGCGGGCGGCGAATCTTCGACGCCCTGCGGCGCGGCCGTCCCGAGGACGAGGCAGCGCTGGAGGATGCCTCTACGGTGACTGCCGTCGAGGATCGACCCTCCGACTCCCCGGCCGAGCCGAGGCCAGCGCCCCCGCCGGTAGCCTCTGAGCCCCCGCCCCAGGTCGAGACCGAGCCGGAGCCCGAGCCCCAGGTCGAGACCGAGCCGGAGCCCGAGCCCCAGGTCGAGGCAGAGCCTCCGCCCGAGGTGGTGGCCGAAACGTCGCCCGAGCCCCAGGTCGAGACCGAGCCCCCGCCCGAGGTGGTGGTCGAAACGTCGCTGGAGCCCCAGGTCGAGGCCGAAGCGCCGCCGGAGTCGGAACCCCAGGTCGAGGTGCCGTTGGGCCCCTTGCCGGGCGCCGACGCGCTTGGTAGCCAGCTTGAGGCGCCTGCGGTCCCGGTGGCCGCTCCTCCACCGGAGATCGTTGCGCCGCCCCCCCCGCCGGAGCCCGAACCCGAGCCGGAGCCGGACCCCCCCCAGGAGCCGGCGGAGGTGGCAGCGCTCCTGCCGATCCCTCGGGTGATCGCCATCGCCAACCAGAAGGGGGGCGTGGGCAAGACGACGACGGCGGTGAATCTCGGAGCAGCCCTGGCCGAGATCGGTTACCGGGTGCTCGTCATCGACCTCGATCCCCAGGGCAACGCTACGACCGGGATGGGAATCGACATCCGCAACCTCGATACCACGGTCTACGACGCCCTCATGGCCGATACGCCGCTGGAAGACTGCGTCGAGGCGACGAGCGTTCGCAACCTGTTCGTGGCGCCATCGAACATGGAGCTCGCGGGAGCCGAGATCGAACTCGTCCCGATGTTCAGCCGCGAGTTAAAGCTCCGGAGAGCCATCGAACTCATCAAGGACGACTACGACTTCATTCTCATCGACTGCCCCCCATCGCTGGGGCTCCTGACCGTGAATGGGTTGGCGTCCGCCGACGACGTCATCGTCCCCATCCAGTGCGAGTACTACGCGCTCGAAGGCCTCGGCCAGCTCGTGAACAACGTCAACCTGGTCAGGGCGAACCTCAACCCTGTGCTCGACATTCGCGGCATCGTCCTTACCATGTACGACGCCCGCACCAAACTGGCCGATCAGGTGGTGGGGGAGGTCCGCAGCCACTTCGGTGAGAAGGTCTTCCGAACGGTGGTGCCGAGGACCGTGCGGCTGTCGGAGGCGCCGTCGTTCGGACAGCCGATCATCGTATTCGACTCCCACTCCCGGGGCTCTGACGCCTACCGGTCCCTCGCTCAGGAGCTGGCCCTTCGGGTCGAGGGGGGAGCGGCGCGCGTACCCGACCCCATCGATCCACCCGCTCCCGACGGGCCCGACGACCATGAAGTTTCAAGTGATACTTGAGAGTTTGGTGCTCCCGGGCCAAGGGCTCGGGGGCCAGTGAAGGAGGGACCACGTGGCAAGAGCCGGCGGCTTGGGGAAGGGCTTGGGGGCGCTCATTCCGCCCGGGGCCGAGGAGACGGTACGCACCGGCGGGGTCGACGAGATCCCCGTAGCCTCAATACGTGCCAATTCCTTCCAGCCCCGCGAGCGCTTCGACGAGGAGGCGCTCGCCGAGCTGACGGCGTCGATCCGTGAGGTCGGCGTTCTCCAGCCCGTGCTCCTCCGGCCCTCCGACGACGGCGGGTACGAGCTCATCGCCGGCGAGCGGCGCTGGCGGGCTGCCCGTCGGGCGGGGTTGCAGACCATCCCCGCGCTCGTGAAGACGGCGGACGACGCCACCGCACTCGAGCATGCCTTGGTGGAAAACATCCACCGGGCCGACCTGAACGCCCTTGAAGAAGCGGCGGCGTTCCAGCAACTCATCGAGGACTTCAACCTCACCCACGACGAGGTTGCCCGCCGCGTGGGGAAGAGCCGGGCCACCGTCACCAACACCCTGCGCATTCTCCAGCTCCCGGCGTCGATCCACCGGCTCATGCAGGAAGGGCAGCTCAGCCTCGGGCACGCCAAGGCACTCCTGGGCACGCCCGACCGGGCCTTCCAGGAAGACCTCGCCAAGCGAGCGGTGGGCGAGGGGCTCTCGGTGCGCGCCGTCGAAGACCTCGTACGCGAGCGTGAGGCGTCTGGGGTCGACGAAGACACCAAGCGCACGCGCGCCAAGCGCCGCTTGCCCGAGCCCGGCCTCTTGGAGCTCGAGGAACTGCTCTCCGATTACCTCTCGACTCGGGTGAAGGTCATGGCGGGGAACACCAAGCGAGGACGCGTGGTGATCGAATTCTCCGGCCTCGAGGACCTCGAGCGCGTGTACCGGCTGATCGTGCTCGAGGGAGAGGGCGAGGGCGAGGGCGCCGAGAGCTAGCCCGCCGCGTCTTCCAGCGGCTCCTCGACGGCTCGGCGGATGCCCGTTACGAGGGCGAGGGCCACCGCGTGTGCGTGCTTGACCATTGCCGCCAGTGCTGCGGGCTGCCCGGCCGGCACCGGCTCGCACACCACGGCGGGCGCTCGCGTCTCTCGCAGGAGGGCGTAGGCCTTCCCTTCCGGCTCCGGTGCCTGGTCGCCGAGGACGCCAGCGAGTTCATCAAGCAGGCATGCGGCCAGGCGATGGCCTCGGACGGAGCGGAAGTTTCCCGACTCGTAGAACGCCGCCGTCCCTCGACTCCCGTCGCTCAGCCGGATGAGCAGGACCAGGTCGGCGTCCCACGAGTTCGCCTCGACGGCCAGCTTCGACTGGTCGCCACCGTCACCCTCGACCAAGACCTCGGCGGCCGCCGAGGTGAGCTCGTGGCGAACGACCTCCACGATGGCGTCAAGTCCTGGCTGCGTGGCGACGAACACGCGCAGGCCGGCGAGCGACTGTGGTTCACGCAGAAGCGCGTCCCGCTCCCGCACCAGGGCGACGGACCCGTCCGCCGCATGGGCTACGCGACCTAGAGATGCTAGGACTTCTGGCCCACAAATCCCATCGACGGTGATGCCGGCGTTGCGCTGGAACTCCCGCAGGGCCTCGTCGGTGTTGGGGCCGAGAATGCCGTCTTCCTTGCCGGCGTCGAACCCGATGGAGTTGAGCGAGCGCTGGAGGAACGCCACGTCGTCCCCGCGGAGCATGGGCTGGCGGAGGTAGAGCAGACGGTCACCGGGGGAGTAGCCGCTCTCGACGAGGGCGCCCCAGGTCTGTGGCCCACAGACGCCATCAACCCGCAGCCCCCGCGCCGACTGGAACGCCCGCACCGCCGCCTCGGTCTCGGGGCCGTACTCGTCGAGTGCCTCGCCCGTCCCTGGATCGAACCCCAGCTCGGCGAGGCGCTGCTTCACGTCGCGGACGCCCTCGCCGCGGGCACCTCGCGCCAAGGGCGCTTGCGAACTCACGGCGTAGGTATACCTGAAGCGCACGCCCGACCGCGGATGCGTGGCTCGACCCCCCAATCCGGGGGTATCTGCGCGCCCGGGAAGGACCATCGCAAACTCCAGCGAATCTCCCCCAACACATACTCAACGCGTTCGGGGGAGCTCGCGATGGGACCACGGGTGGGAGCGCTCGCCGCCGTACTGGCGGCGACGGTGCTGACAGTTGCCGGCCAAGCTGGGGCGACGCAGTTCGGTCTGGGAACCACCGAATGCGACGTCGACGCGGCCATGGCGGGCACCGCCTGCCGCCAGGCGGTTTGGGAACAGCCGATCCCGGCTGACTGGGGTGTGCCCTGGGACGGGTCGGTGGTGCTCGGCCCCGACGGGACGAAGATCTACACCGCCTTGGGCCTCTTCCTGCCCAACGAAACGGAACACACGCTCGTGGTGTCTCAGGACACCGCCACGGGAACGGTCGGCTGGGCGACTCCGCTGGTGTCGCCCGGGGCGCTCTCGGAGCGGATGAACGACTTCGCCGTCGGCGGGGAGACCGCAGCCGTCGCCGGCTTCGTGAATGACGAGCAGGGCGCCGGGTGGGATGACCTGTTTGTCACCGCCATCGACACCAACGCGGGGGCAGTGCGGTGGACGAAGCGATACGACCGCGCCGGGGTCAGTGACTGGGCGAAGGCGGTCGCCGTGAGCGACGACGGCTCGACCGTGGTCACTGCGGGCGTGGAGCAAGCACTTGACGAGATCGGAAACGGCCGAGTCAATGCCGTGCTGCTGGCCCATGACGCCGCCACGGGCGAGCAGCGACTGCTCGTGCACACCCTTGACGTCGGTCGCTACGACGACGTGGCCATTTCCGGCGACCGGATCTACGCCGTCGGCGAGCGGATGGTCGATTCGTTCAGCCTGTCGTCGGGGCAGCGAGTGTGGCGCGCCGAGCTGGCCGGCGTCTCGATCGACACGCGGCGGGTGGAGGTCTCGCCGGACGCGGGGAGCGTCGTCGTTACCGGGTTCGAGGGATTCGGCCCGGGGGTGCCGGGCAAGGCGCTGACGGCGGCCTTCGACGCCGAAAGCGGCGCGCAGCGCTGGCGCCAGCGACTCGACTCGTCGAGCGGGCGCCCCACGGTCGTCGAAGACGTCGTCGTTACGAACGACGGCGTGTTCGCGGCGGGCTGGGTGTACTACGACGGGGCCGACACGGACACGCTGATCGCCGGGTTCGACCTCGCTGACGGGCGCCGCCGGTTCCTTGTTGAGGACGACGGCATCCTCTTTGGAGCCGACGAATTCCTGGGCGTCGACGCCAGCCCGGATGGTGACACGGTCGTCGCCACCGGGCGCAGCCGATCCACGCAACTCTGCGCTGTGTACTGGTGCCTTGACACCCATCGCGAAGACGCCCTCACGGTCGCCTACGACGCCCAGACGGGCATGGCCCGCTGGCTCGCCCGGCGGAGCGAGCAACCCGTCGACGGCTCTTGGGACTACGAGGCCGGCACCGACGTCGCCGTGACCGCCACCCATGCCTACGTGTCGATGGGCGACTTCGACGCCGATGACACGGTCCGCAAGCTCACCGGCGTCAGCAGCCCAATTGGCCTCGATACCGTCCCGAGTGACTGGCGTTGGCAGTCGGCGACGCTGGCCTACGACCTGGCGGGCTAGGCGTTTGGGCTAGGCGAGGACGTCGGAGAGCTCTTGCAGCAACTGGCCCTTGCCCTTGGCCCCGACGAGGCGCTTCTCGACCTCGCCGTTGCGGAACAGGATCAGGGTCGGGATGCTCAGCACGCCGAAGCGCCGGGCGGCGTCGGGGTTGTCGTCGACGTTGAGCTTGGCGATCTGGAGCTGCTCGCCCTGTTCGGAGGCGATCTCTTCGAGCACGGGGGCGATCATCTTGCACGGGCCGCACCACTCGGCCCAGAAGTCGACGAGCACTGGCTTGTCGGACCCCTGGATGGTCTCGTCGAACGTGTCGTCACTTAGGTAGAGGATGCCCTCAGCCACGGATGGTCCTTTCGCGGAAGCTGATCAACAGTGAGTGTACGGGTCCGAAACCGGGGCCCTTCTCATCAACATTCCCACGGTGACAGGTGCCACCGATCACTACACGGCGTGGCCGTGGGCCTCGACCTTCTCGATGTCGAGCTCCACGCCCAGGCCCGGCTTGTCGGGCAGGGTCACGTAGCCATCGGGGTCGATCCTGATGGGCTCGGTGAGCATGAAGTCGCGGGCCTCGGGCACCCAGCCGGGGGGGTCGTAGGGGAACTCCAGGAACGACGCGTTGGGCGAGGCCGCCACGACCTGAAGGTTGACGGCCAGGCCGAGGCCGTGGGTCCAGGTGTGGGGGGCAAACCCCACATCGAAGGCCTCGGCCATGGCGGCGATCTTGCGGGCCGTCCAGATGCCCCCGCAGAAGGTGGTGTCGGGCTGCACGTAGTCGACGCTCTGGTTGACCAGGAGGTCGCGGAACCCGTGGAGGTCGGACAGCATCTCGCCGCCGGCGATGGGCGTGGTCGTGTTCTGCCGCAAGCGGGCGTAGCCGGTGTAGTCGTGCTGGTCGAGGGGCTCCTCCAGCCACGTGAGGTCGAACTCCTCGTAGGCGCGGGCGGTGCGGAGCGCTCGCTTGTAGTCCCACCGGACATCATCGAAGATGTCGACCCGCCAACCCTGGTTGGCGTCGACCATGATCTCCATGGAGTCGCCGACGGCCTCCCGCACGGCCCGCACGACGGCGACGTCTTCGGCGATGGTGGGGAAGCGGCACCGGAGCTTGAGGGCTGTGAAGCCCTCCTCTCTGGACTGCAGGGCATCCTCGACGCGCTGCTCGGGCGATCGGAGCTCTCCCATCGACTGGTAGGCGCGGACCCGGTCCTGCATGCCCCCCATGAGCTTCCACACCGGCATGCCCGCGGCCTTTCCGAGGATGTCCCACAGCGCCGCCTCCACGTGCCACGCGCGGTAGCCGACGACGCGCGTGGAACTGCGGAGGATGCGCAGGATGGCCTCGATGCTGTGCGGCTCACGCCCGATGAGGTACGCACGGAGAAGGTCGACGAACCCCTTCGGCTCCTCGACTACGAGCAGACCGCCGGCGTACCCCTCGATGCCCTCGTCGGTGACGACCCGGAACACCGCCGCCGAACAGGATCGGGAGGGGATCCCAGGGGTCCACGAGGGGCGGAACTCCTCGGGCAGGGGATAGTGGGCGAGCCAGACGTCGACGCGGTCGATCTTCATGCGCTCCGCTCCTCGTGGGCCTTGGCTTCGAGCCAGCGCTCGGTGTCGATGGCGGCCTGGCACCCCATGCCCGCCGCCGTGACGGCTTGGCGGTACACGTGGTCGACGCAGTCGCCGCACGCGAAGACCCCCTCGATGTTGGTGGCGGTGGCCGGCGTTTCCCCGGCGAGGCCCTTGGTCAGCACGTACCCCTCATCGTCGCGATCGAGCTGGCCGTCGAACAGGTTGGTGTTGGGGAAGTGCCCGATGGCGACGAACATCCCCGTCACCGGCAGCTCCGACACGGCGTCGGTCTTGACGTTACGGACCCGCAGGCCCGAGAGGGTCTGGTCGCCGAGAACGTCTTCCACGACCGAGTCCCACAGGAACTCGATCCGTTCGTTGGCGAAGGCCCGGTCCTGCATGATCTTGCTGGCCCGAAGCTCCGCGCGCCGGTGGATGAGGGTGACCTTGGTGGCGAACTTGGTGAGGAAGAGCGCCTCTTCGAGCGCCGAGTCGCCCCCACCCACGACGGCGATCTCCTGGTCTCGGAAGAAGAACCCGTCGCACGTGGCGCACGTGGAAACGCCATGACCGAGGAGTTGCGCCTCCGACTCGAGGCCCAGCATGCGAGCCCGGGCGCCGGTGGAGACGATGACGGCGCGGGATCGATGCTCTTCGTCGTCAACCCACACGCTGAAGGGTCGGGCCGAGAGGTCGACCTTGGACACGTTGGCGGTGACGAACTCGGTGCCGAACCGCTCCGCCTGCTCCCGGAAACGGGCCATCATGTCGGGGCCGAGGATCCCTTCGGGGAAGCCGGGGTAGTTCTCGACCTCGGTGGTGAGCATGAGCTGGCCCCCGGCGTCGACCCCTTCGATCATCAGCGGGTGCAGGTTGGCGCGGGCGGCGTAGACGGCCGCCGTCAGCCCCGCGGGCCCGGAACCGATGATGATGACTTCACGCACGTCGTCAGGCATGAGGCGGGTGTTCCCTTCGCAGTCTCAGCGGCGCTTGGACCACAGGAACAGGCCCGAGGCCACCAGGATTCCACCGACGATGAGGTGGGCCGCCCACACGTCCTCGGGCAGGTACACGACGAGGGCTCGGAAGGCGCCGACGGCGAGCAGGATGAACGCCGACAGGAAGAAGAAGGCGCCGAGCAGCCCGTAGACCACACCCCGGCCGAGCCGCTGGACGGGCTCGACGATCTTCTCGTGCGTGGTGTCGACGACTCCGTCGACGGCGTCGACCACGCGTGTGGTCCAGTCAGCCATGGGCCGCAGCCTAACGCCGCGCACGATCGCCACCCCGGCCCTGCCCTGGGGGCGGGATAGCCTGCGGCCCGGTGTCTGTGGCCGTCACCCCTCGGAACTTCGCTGGGCTTGCCGCCGCCTTCGGCGTCACGTGGTTCGCGGCGCTCGTGCTCGGCGAGTACCCGTTCCGGGGGGTCACGCCCATCCTCGGCGGTTTCCTCGTCGGGGTGTCCGCGATCAGTACCGCGGCGTGGGTTGACGAGGCGGAGGACCCCCCACCCTGGGTCACCATTCTGGGCGGGCTCTTCGCCGCTTGGGCCATGTACCGGGCGGCGTGGATCGACGCCGGGGCGGAGACGAAGCTCGTGGGGCTCGTCACGGGCGATGGCGGCGCCGGCCCCCTCCCTGGCGTTGCCTACTGGGCGATGCTGGCCGCCCTCCTCGGGGCTCTTGCTCGCATCCTCCCCAAGCCCCAGCGGGCCGCGGCTCCCGCCGACGAGGCGGACGCGGACGAAGAGGAGGAGCCGGACGCGGAGCCCGACGAGGAGGAGTAGCGGGGCAGCCCAGCGGGTCTCGGTCAGCCGCGTAGGGCGTCAGCGCGAGCGAGCAGGCGCTGGGTGACGTGGCGAATGACGACGATGGTGAGCGCCAGGGCGGCCATCCACAGAGCGAGCGCCCCGACGAGGACCGACGCGGTGAGGATGGCGTCGGAGCGCTCCTCGATGTCGGGGGCGGCGAAGAATCCGAAGAGCAGGGCGGCGTAGCGGGCGCTCAAGGCAACGCCGAAGATCAAGGGCCAGATGGCCACGGCGCGGGGCCGGGCCGTGTTGCCCCCAGGGGGCGTCGTGTCGGCCCACAGCTCGCGCACGAGGACGCCCGGCAGGGCCACGTTGGCGCCCGGGATGAGCCACGCCGTGAGGGCCCAGCGAGCCGAGTGTGTGGGGGAACTCACGTCGAGCAGCGCCCGGTTGGCGGCCACCTGCTGCGACCATCCTCCGAGCATGACGAGCACCCCGGCCACGGGCGACACCTCGGCCAGCGACAGGAGGTCGGTGCGGGGCGCCACCGACAACCCCCCCACGAGGAGCGTCCCGCCCCCCACCTCGTCGAGGGTTCGAAGGGCGTCGGCGGCGTCGACCACGACGGCGATGGCGGCGCTGGCAGCGAGGATCAGCGCCACGCCGACCATGATCAAGACCTGCCGGGAGCTGGCGACGACCGGGTCGCGGTCGAACAGATTCGCCAGACGGGCCCTCTCCCGGGCCGGTGACGTCGACTCCGTTTCCGGGGACGGCGTGGCGAGCGAGACCAGCTCGCCGAAGAGGTCCGGATCACCCGGCGGCTCGGGTTCGGCGCCGAAGATGTTCCCGCAGGCGACGCAGGACCGCGCACCCTCGATGTTGTCTTGTCCGCAGAAGCCGCACCTGGGCACGGGCTGCGAGCGTAGTGACGCGCCCGGCGGAGCGTGGGCTATCGGAACGACTGGGTGTTCACCAGTTCGCAGTCCCCGCGACTCAGCACCATGGCGAGAAGCGTGGGGCCGCCACCGAGACGGAAGCCGAGTACGACCACCTTCTTGCCCGCGTAGGTGCCGGTCACGGCAGCGATCAGCTTGTTGTCTTTGGCGAACGCCGACGCGTCGGAAGAGCGGTAGCACTTGGTGATGGCGGAGACGTCGGCCGGGGAGGGGGGAGCGAGGAGACGATTCGGTATCGGCGGACTCGCCGCGGCCGCGAAGGTTTCGCTCCGCGTCTCGGAAACGATCTCCGGCTCGCTCGTCTGGGCGTCGGGGGTCTGCTCGACCGTCTGACCGGCATCTTGGTCGGCGACCTCGTCGTCGCTCCCTCCGCTCGCGGCGCCGCCCCCGCTGACCACCCCAGCGCTCCCACCGCCGGCGGCTTGTCCCGCATTCGACTCCGGACCCGCGTACGCGCCCGCGCTTCCGGCTGCTTCAACCCCGGTTTCCTCGAGCGCCGCGTCCTCCAACAGATCTCGGAGCGACTCGGGGTCGTCGAGCTCGCCGACGTCGGCGAAGATCTCCTCTTCTCCGATGGGCAGCACTCCGGAACTCGCCGCTGTCTCCGCACCCTTGTCGCCGTCGCCGATGAACGCCACCATCCCAACCACCGTGACAACCGCAGCGGCGATGGTGGCGAGTCCGGCAATCCGTACCCGGCGGTCCAGGCTGGCGGGCTGACCCGACGGCGTGGCCTCGAGCGCCCGAGAGATCATGCGGCGCCGGGTCACCTCGTCGACGGGCTCGGGCTTGGCCTTGCGGATCAGAGCGGACGCCTCCGCCAGGGCTCGCGCCCGCTCGGCGCACGACGGGCAGGCGTCGAGGTGCTCGATCGCCTGGTCGCGTTCGGCGGTTCCGAGGGCGCCGTCGGCATGCGCCGAGAGCACCTCGTCGCCCAGGTGGTGCGGTGGCCGGTTCATGGTTCCCTCATGATGGGACGATCGGCGAGGGCGGCGGAGTTCCCGAGACGATCGGCGAGGGCGGCCCGGCCCCGCGCGATTCGGGAACGGACCGTCCCGATCGGGACATCCAGGGCTTCGGCGATCTCGTCGTACTCGAGGTCGCAGAGATCGCGGAGGACGACGGCGGCCCGGAAGTCGGGCGAGAGATCGGCGAGGGCGGCGTCGATGTCGAGGCGCGCCTCGACCCCCTTCTCGAACGCCGGGCGCTGGCCGTCGGGCACCGACTCTGAAGGTACCGGGCGCCGCCGGCGCCGTCGCAGCTCGTCGAGGGCGGCGTTCGTGGCGACGCGGTAGAGCCAGGTCGTGAACCGGGCTCGACCGTCGAAGCGGGCGATGTGGCGGGTGACGGCGATCAGGGCCTCCTGGGTGGCGTCGAGTGCGTCGTCGGGGTTTCCGGTGATCCGGCGGCAGACGGCGTGGACCAGGTCGAAGTGCCGCTCGAGGAGCACTTCGAGGGCGCGGCGGTCGCCGCTCGCCGCATCGCGGGCGAGGGCGTTGTCCTCGCGGCCTCCGGGCCGGCGCCGCTCAGCCGGCAACCCGGACCTCAGCGATGCCGAGTTGGCCCGACGCGGGCAGGTGCGTGATCCAGAGCAGGACCGAGCGCCCTGCCGTCCCGTGGAGGTCGAACGTCGCCCGCTCGCCCAAGCCCGTTCCGCGTGCCACGGGTTCTCCCCAGGCGTCGAGGGTGGCGGCCGCGGCGTCGCCGACGTAGACCTCGGCGTCCCAAGGGGCGCCCTGGGCGATCACGGTCAGCTCGGAGAGCGCGGACTCGGCCGCGAGGTCGATGCGCAACCCGACCCCCGGTTTCAGGTTGCCGAAGGCCGGGGTGTTGTACCGAGTGGTTTCCCACGCCGTGTCGCGACTGCCGTCGCGGGCCAGGGGTGCGGTCTCGGGATTCTCCTGCCGGTCGTCACCGAAGGGGTCGAAGTCGGCGGTGCCGGTGATGCGGGCTGGCGCGGCGTCACCCCCGGGAAGCCGATCACGGAACCCCTTCAGCACTGACCGACCGGTCTCGGTGGCGAACAGCCCGACCAGGGCCACGACGAGGGCCACGACGATGATGGCGATGGCCCCGGCCGTAAAGCGGCGGTCGGCGGGGGCGGGGAGACGGATCCCGGCTGCCGGGGTGTCGTCGAGGGTTGCGTGGAGGGCGAGCAAGGCCGAGCGGAGGTCGGCCGCCGTCTGGAACCGATCGGCGGGATCGCGCGCCAGGGATCGCATGATCACGGCTTCGAGCTCGCGGGGCACGTCGACGCGCACCTGGCGGGGGGGGAGCGGCCCCCCCTGGGTGCGGGCGATGGCGGTGGCGATCTCCGTCTCCTCGTCGAAGGCGGGCCGCCCGCACACCGCCTCGTAGAGCACCAGCCCGAGGGCGTAGACGTCGGTCCGGGCGTCGACGGCGCCCCCGTGGACCTGCTCGGGTGCCAGGTAGCGGGCGGTGCCGACGATCGTGCCCGTCGACGTGAGGTCCTCGTCGAAGTCGGTTCCCTGTTCGCCACGGGCGATGCCGAAGTCGGTCAGCTTGGCCCGCGAGTCGGGGAGCACGAGGATGTTCGCCGGCTTCACGTCCCGGTGCACGATTCCTCGCTCGTGGGCAACGCCGAGACCAGCCGCCACCTGCGCGACGATCTCCACCGCAGTGGCGGTTGGGAGCGCACCCTGCTCCCGCAGCACGTCACGCAATGTCGGCCCCTCGACCAGCTCCATCACGAGGTAGGCGACGTCGTCGTCTTCGCCGGTGTCGAACACCGCCACCACGGCGGGGTGGCTGAGGCGGGCGACGGCGACGGCCTCGCGGCGGAAGCGTTCGCGGACGCTGGCGTCGACGGCGAGATGAGGGTGGAGGACCTTCACCGCCACCCGGCGGCCGAGCACCGAGTCTTCGGCCTCCCAGACCGCCGCCATTCCGCCCCGGGCGAGCGGGCGGAGGAGCCGGTAGCGGTTTCCGAGCAGCGCGTCGGCGGCGAGGGCGTCACGCACGGTGCTCAGTATGGCCCCGAGCGGTGACGCGGGGGCTGACGCGTGGTGAGCGCCGTGCTACCCGGGTGTGTGGTACGTGACGCCGATGATTCGGGCGCCGCCGTGGGCGCCGACGACCGGACCCATGGTGGCCACGAGGATCTCGTCGGGAGGGTAGAGGGGCTCGAACATCTCGACGAGGATGTTCACGTCGGGGGCGTTGCCGTGGAGGATGGCCAGGTCTTCGACCGTGCCCTCTTCCTTGACCTTGTCGACGAGCCAGCGCAGGGCCTTCGAGCGGGTGCGCACCCGCGCCCAAGGCTCGACCTGTCCGTCTTCGATGGCGAGCACGGGCTTGATGGAGAGCATCGAGCCCAGCAGCGCCTGGGCGCCTCCGACCCGACCCCCCTTCTTGAGGTTCTCGAGGGTGTCGAGGGCGCCGAAGAGGCGGGAACGATCGCGGAGCGTTTCTACGAGCTTGACGATGGTGTCAGCGTCGGCTCCGTCGTTGGCCGCTTCGGCCGCCCGGCGGGCGAGGTTGCCGAGGGCCAGGGCCACCGTGAGCGAGTCGACCACCTCGATGCGCAGGTCGTCGCCGACCGCATTGGCCGCCACCTGGGCCGACTGGATCGTGGCCGAGAGCTTGGATGACAGGCTGACGCAGACGACGGCGTCGGCGCCTTCGGTGCCCAGGCGACGGAAGGTCTCCTCGAAGGCGCCGGCCGACGGGGCGGCGGTTTCGGGGAGCACGGGAGAGCTCGCCATCTTCGACCAGAACTCGTCGGCGCTGAGATCGACCCGATCGACGTATTCGTCGTCGCCGAAGCGGATGGTGAGGGGGACGATCTCGATGCCGAGTTGCTTCGCCAGGTCCTCGGGGAGATCGCAAGAACTGTCGGTGACGATCCGAACAGGCATGGACGGCTCCTATCCCCTCGGTTGGCCAAATCGCTCGGCGGGTGAACTGGTCGGCGCCGGTTCGACCCGATGCGTCGGTGCCACGTTACACGTCGGCGGAAACGTCCACCCGGGCCCTTCGAACCAAACCGCGGCGGAGTTCGGGCGTGCGCAGGGCCCAGAGCGCGATCACATAGGTCAGCCCCCCGGCGGCGACTCCGCCAATGGTTCGGGTCAGCGCCCCCGACCCGGTGTCGGTGCCGACCGACGCCGCCACGAGGGCCACGGCGACGGCGAGGGCTGCGGTGGCGATGATCGCCCGCCCCAGCGTGGGCGCGACGGCCGCCAGCCCGAGACTCCCGGCGCGCCGAGACAGCACCGCGAGGGCGACGACGGAGGCCACGACGTAGGCGATCCCGTAGGCGAGGGCGAGCCCGTGGATCCCGAGCCGAGGCTCGAGGACGAGGGCGAGGCCGACGTTGAGGGCGTTTTCGAAGGCGTTGAGGACGAAGGGGGTGCGCGTGTCGCGTAGGCCCACCACGAACGCCCGGAGGGCATAGAGGTAGACGGAAAACGGAAGGAGGCCCACCGCGAACGCCTGGAGGACGTCGCCCGTGACCTCCGCTGATGCGCCTGAGAAGGCGCCGCGCTCCAGGAGGGCGGCGACGATGGGCCGGGCGAGGAGCAGGTATCCGCCTACTGCTGGAAGCACCACCAGCACCAGCAGTCGGAGGCCGAGCGCGAACCGGGATCGGAAGGCGTCGAAGTCGGCTCGACGGGCGGCCGTGGCCAGGTCGGGGGCGACGGTGGTCATGAGCGAGACGGCCACGAGCCCGTGGGGGAGTTGGAAGAAGACGAAGGCACCCTGGTAGGCGGCGACCCCGCCCGCGTACTCGTTGGCGAGGACGAGGACGACCCACAGGGCGAGCTGGTTGGTGACGGCGTATCCAGCTGTCCAACCCGACAGCCGGAGGAGGCCGGCCACGGCGGGGTGCCGAAGGTCGAGCCGCGGCCGCACCCGCACCCCGGCGCGTCGGAGCGCCGGCCAGAGGGCGAGGGTCATGGTCACGATGCCGGCCGTCGTCCCGAGACCGAGGAGCAGCACGAGTCCGGTGTCGCCCCGCACCGAGCCGAGGCTCAGGTCCCCGTCGGCGAGCGAGGGCAGGGCGAAGAAGAGCGACGCCACGACCACGTTGTTCAGGACGGGCGCAAACGCGGGGGCGGCGAACGAGCGTCGGGCGTTCAGGAGCGCCGTGGCCACGGCCGTCAGCCCGTAGAACAGCATCTGGGGCATGAACAGGCGCAGGAGCGCGGTGGCGACCTCCTCTTGGGCGATGGCATCGGCCCCTTCGAGCCGAAGGGTGTACAAGCGCACGATCCACGGGGCGGCGAGGACGCCCGCCACGGTGACGGCGCTGAGGGCCGCCGCCGCCAAGGTGACCACTACCGACGTGGCCTCGTCGTCGTCGTCTTCGAGGTGGTCGACGAACACGCGAACGAGCGGGGCGGTCAGCACGCCACCGAGAATCAGCTCGTAGACGATGTTGGGGGTGGTGTTCGCCAGGTTGTAGGTGTCGGTGAGGCGGGTGAAGCCGATGGCGTAGGCGATGGCGGCGAGCCGCACGAAGCCGGTGACGCGGGAAAGCGCCGTCCCGACGCCCACCACCAGCGTGGAGCGCACCACGCGCCCGGCGCCGCTCACTGATTCGACTCGTCGAGGGCGGCGTCTTCCCGGCGCCGGCGTCGCGCTTTGCGGACGTGGTTGCCCCACCAGCCCACGAGGAATACCCCAGCGCCGATGGTGAGGGTGAGCGCCACTCCGCTCACGGCGGTGCTGCGGATGGTCATCTCGAACGTGCCGACCTGGAGCTGGCCGTCGGGCGATAGCACCTCGACCAACATTGGGAAGCTCCCGGACGTCCGCGCCTCGACGGTGAACCGCTCGGTTGTGCTTCGGGGTGGCAACTCGACGTCGAAGGTCGTGCCGTCGGGGAACAGCAGCTTGTCGCTCGTGAATCGGAGCCGGACGCGGAGCGGCGAGCCGGAGTCGTTCACGAGCGTGATGGGCACCCGACCCCGCTGGGCCGTCAGGGTGACGGCCGCACTGGCAGGGAGGCGGACGGAGCCGAGCACGGAGTTGATCAAGGCGTCGACCCCGGCGAGGTAATCAGCGGCCGAGGGGTCGGCGTTTCCCCGCTGGAACGGTTCCGCCTGGGCGAGCAGGAGCCGGCGGCCGGCGACGACGGGCTCGACGGAACCTTCGGGGAGCATGGCGGCGAGCGAGGTGATGCGCCGGCGCGCGCCCTCCACGGTGGTGCTGGTGAGGGCGAGCCGGCCGCGCCCGCCGTCCTCGAGGACCCGTGCGCCTGGCTCTCCCTCCGCCGCCGGGACATTGGCGAAGAAGCCGTCAATGGTGACCGCCTCCAACGCCGGGTGGCCGGCGAGGCCCCTGAGGGCTGTGACGAGGAGGCCGGTGGTCGGCGTCCAGGTGGACGGTGGCGTCACCACCACACCCCGCTTTTCCCCCGGTGCTTCGAGGGCGACGACGCTCAGGCCGGCGAGGAGCCGCTGGGCGGCCTCGACATCAGACGTGGGGTCGTCGGCGCCGCGAGCGAGACCCTCGGCGAGCTCCGGATCACCGGAGGCGGCCGAGAAGGATCGCAGGCCGCTCTCGATCTCGACGGGGCGCGCCGGCGTGAGCTGTTCGAAGATGGGCACGAGAGCCTCGCGGGGCAGCACGAGGCGATCGACGCCGGCCGTCCGAAGCAGGGCGAGTGCGTCTTCTCCTAGCGCGCCGCCCGCCAGAAAGGTGCGCGGGTCGGGTCGGATGGCGAGCGTGGTTCTCAGGAGGTCGGCTCCTTCGGTGACCTGAGCGGAGATCTCTTCGTCCAGCCCCCGTTTGGCCAGGGCGGCGAGGTCGACTCGGGCGTACGTGCCGGCGAGGACCTGGCGGGTGGCGAGGGCAGCCTGAGCCCGCAAGGTCGCGAGGCGCAGAGCGGCCTCCACGGCGGGGTCGGCGGGGGCGGGGCCGGAGGTCGAGGTGGCGTCGGGGGGAGCAGCGCCGGCGAGCTCGGCCCAGGCGTCAAGGGTGGCGGGCCGGGGGGCGATGGTGACGGGAACGTCGGGTACGGCCGCGAGGGCGTCGGTGAGCTGGGCGAGCGACCCCGCGGGATCTACGGCGTCGCGGAGGCTGGTGCTGACCTGTCCGTTCGGACGGCGGGGGGCGTCAATGGCCATGGGCCACACCCACGCCACGCTGAGCTTGGAGGGGGAGTTGGCCGGGTCGAGCGTCACCACGTAGGTCACGAGGCGGTCGGTCACCGTCGAAGACCCCGCCACCTGGAGCCGCAACTCCAACGGGTACACGCCTTCCTGGCTGATCGTCATCGACGGGAGGGGCGGTTCGGCTCCCTCCCCTTCCTCGGTTGACGCACCCTCCTCCGGGTCCTCCCCCTGTGGCGCCGGGGGAGCGGGTGCGGCGGTGGTGAACGCGAGCCGTGGCGCGCCGGTCGGACCGGGGGCGAGGTCTGCGACGGGCGCGGTGATCGACCCGATCGAATCCCCGAGGGATTCGCCCTCGGTGGTGCGACCGAAGGAGGCGCGAGAACGGATGCGGTCGTGGAGGATGGCCGTGACCTCGAGCCCGGGCGTCGCCGGCTCGACCCGCAGGTCGATGTTCACTTCCGAGCCGAGCTGGACCCAGGCGGGGATTCCGGCGAGGGACAGGCGAGCCGCCGATACCTCCGTTCCTTCCTGGCGGGGGGCGGCGGGGAGCGGGTCGGCCAGGCCGGCGACGCACGCGAGGGCGAGGGCAACCGAGGCCGGGCGGAGGCGCGTCAAAGGGCCCTCGTGAGAATGCGCAGGCGCGTCGGCAGGAGCCGGAACCCGCACGCCTCGTAGAGGGAGAGGGCGCTGTCGTTCCCGGCGTGGGTGTTCACCAACACCCGGGTCACGCCGCGAGCCCGCATCCACCGCAGGCAGTCGGTCACGAGCGACGTTCCCGCTCCCCGCTGCCGCATGGCGGGGTCGACGCCCAGCCGCTGGAGGTAGCCCCGTGACCCGGCCCGGCCGCTCACGGCATAGCCGGCGATCTCCTCGTCAACCTCGACCACCCGGAAGCGGCTCCACGGCGTGGCCTGGATCGCCTCGTCGAGCCCGTCGCCGTCGAGGGCCCAGAACTCGTCGAAGCACCGGGCGTCGATGTCGAGCACGGCGGGCCGGTCGACCTTCCGGGCGCGGCGGGTCGGCAGCGGCTGATCGGGCAGGTCGGTGGCGTGATGCTCCAGCAGCCGCAGTTCCTCATGGAGGCGAAACCCGGCATCGACGAACCCGAGCGACTCGCCCGGGGTCAGCGCTCCGGTGACCACCGATCGGTACCCGCGAGCGCGCATGTGATCGACCGTGTACTCCACGAAGTCGCCTGAAAGCGCGGGGGCGTCCGGAAAGGGGGTGAGGTAGGCCGTGCCGTCACGGCCCCGCCAGGTGCCCAGCCGGGCCCGTTCACCTCGGAAGCGCAGGATCTTGCCCCGCAGTCCATGGACGCTGGCCACAGGTATGGGAGCGTAGCGACCCCGAAAACAGGCGCCGTGTGTCCGAGCTTTCGGCCGTTTCCTCGCGCCACACGCCAGGGAAACGGCCGCAAGGCAAGACGGCCGCGGATTTGGTCGCGTTTGAGCGCGGCGGAGCACTTAGCGGGGGCAGCCGGGATTTCTCCGTCACGTAGGAGGGGCTCGCCCGTACTCCGTCCGGGGAGGGGCAAGCGGTTCCGGCACGAGCGAGACACACCGGACCGCCAGACCCCGAGAGGAGACCCATGGGTACGCCCACGGTCACCGACGCCCCAAGCCACTTGGCCGCGCCCGTGCCGACCCGACCCGCGTCGGCAAACGGCGGGCGCGGGCTTCCGCTCCGACGGCGTTGGAATGTGCCGTGGATCGCCCTCGGGGTCTTCCTCGTCGTCACCTCTGCGCTGGCCTTCGCCGTGATCGGCAGTGGCACCGGATCCACGACCCCGGTGCTCGCACTCGCCCGAAGCGTTCAGGCAGGCGAGGTGCTCGTGGAGTCCTCCCTTCGGGTGGTGTACCTCAGCGATGGCGCGGCGCTGCGAACGGTTCCGGCGGAGGCTCGTCGCGACGTCATCGGTCGGGCCGTGATCGCCGAGTTGGCGGCCGGCACCGTGCTGAGCCCTGACCTCGTCTCGCGCTCGTCCGCCGTCGGAGCCGGCGAGGCCGTCGTGGCGGTTCGGCTCGAACCGTCAGCCGTGCCCGCGGGGAACTTCGGGAGCGGTGATGCGGTCATGGTGGTCCGGACGCCGGTCTCGACGGATTCTCCCGGCGATGGATCGGCGCCGCCGGTCGTCTGGACGGCGCGGGTGTTTGGCGTGGCCGACGTCGAGTCGTCCGCCGGGCCGGTCGTCGTGGTTTCCCTGGTCCTCGACGCCCTCGACGCCCCCGGAGTCGCCGCCGCGGCCGCCACCGACGAGGTCCGGCTCGTCCTCGTCCGGAGTCTCGACGACGTACCCCCCGAGTTGTTGTTCACCCGGTCGGATGCGTCATCCGCAGAGGGCCCGGAGACCCCGTGAGCGTGCTTGCCTTCGCATCCTGCAAGGCTTCGCCCGGCGTCACCACCACCGTGGTCGCGCTGGCGGCGGCCTGGCCCGGCGAGGCGCAAGCGCTCCTCATTGAGGCCGATCCGTGCGGTGGAGTCCTCGCACCTCGCTTTGGCCTGTCCACCGAGCCCGGCCTGGTTTCGGCGGCCGCCGCAGCCTTCCGGGGTGCGCGGGGGAGCGATCTGCTCGCCCACGCCCAAGAGTTCGCAGACGGCGTCTGGGCGCTTCCCGGCCCCGCTTCGTCTGAGCACGCGATGGGTGCGCTGGAGTTCTCCGACGCCCTCGCCTCCTCCGTTCGTGAGATTGACGGGGCCGATGTGCTCATCGACGTGGGGCGGCTCGATCCTCGCTCACCGGCGCGACCGTTGGTTCTGGCTGCCGACGTCGTGACGTTTCTCTGCCGCCCGCAGCTCGACGAGATCCACCATCTGGCGCACGCCGCCCGCTGGTTTTCGGGCTCCCAGCCGCCCGTCGCCCTCCTCCTTCTCGGCCACCGCCCGTATTCCCCCTCCGAGGTCGCCGAGGCGGTGGATCTCCCGCTGGCCGGCGCGCTCCCGGTCGACCCGGCGGCGGCCGGGGCGCTGTGTGGGGGTTCGACGAGTTTCCGATCCCTCCGCCGCTCTGCGCTGGTGCGGGCAGCGGGTGAAGTCGCCGAGACACTTCTGGGCTTCGCCCGAGGCGCAGACGCCCCTGCCACATCTTCGGGAAATCAAGCGTGACGGAGCGAGCCGAGCGAGCCGGCGAACCGATCAGCCCGGATCAGTCGGTCGTCGCCGGCATCCGGGCCGCAGTTGCAGACCGGCTCCTGGCTCGGCACCGAATCGACGAGGATGCGGGCTCCGCCCGGATGTCGGCCGACGACGAGCGGGTGTACGCCCGCCAGCTCATCAATGAGGCCCTCGAGCGTCACGCCCGCGACGCCATTGCTTCCGGACGTGCTCTTCTCGACCCCGACGAAGCTGAGCCGGTCGTTGCGCAGGCCGTCTACGACTCGCTCTTCGGCCTCGGGCGACTCCAACGCTGGCTCGACGACGAGTCCGTCACCGACGTGCATGCCCAGGGCTGCGATCACATCTTCGTGGTCCGTGAGGACGGAACCAAGGAGGCCGTCGACCCGATTGCCGAGACCGATGACGAACTCGTCGAGCTGGTTCGCTTTGCTGCCGCCCGCCTCGGGCGAGCCGAGCGCCGCTTCGATCCGGCGAACCCAGAGGTGAACCTCCGACTTCCCGACGGCACCCGGCTCTTCGCGGTGATGAGCGTGTCGGCCCGGCCCAGCGTTTCCCTCCGTCGGCACCGATTTCCGAAGGTCTTCCTCACCGACCTCGTCGGTCTCGGGGCCATGGACGCACACCTGGCGCATTTCCTCGGGGCGGCCGTTCGAGCGCGCAAGAACATCATCGTCGCCGGCGGCACCTCGATGGGGAAGACGACCTTGCTGCGGGCGCTGATCAACGAGATCCCGGCCCACGAACGGCTGGTGACCGTCGAGGATTCGCTTGAGCTGGGGGTCGACCAATTTCCCGAGCTGCACCCCGACATCGTGAGCCTCGAGGCCCGCGAAGCCAACGTCGAAGGCGAAGGCGAGATCGCCCTCGAGCGCCTCGTGCGGATGGCCCTGCGGATGGATCCCGACCGGGTGATCGTCGGCGAGGTCCGCGGTGACGAGATCCTTCCCATGCTCAACGCCATGAGCCAGGGGAACGACGGCTCCATGTGCACGATCCACGCGCACTCGTCGGAGTCGGTGTTCCGGAAGCTGGCCATGTACGCCATGCAGACCCCACAGCGGCTCCCGCTCGAGGCCACCAACCTCCTCACCGCCAGCGCCGTCGACTTCATCGTCCACCTGAGCCGCGATCACACCGCCGGGGGACGCGGCCCCCGATACGTCACCTCGGTGAGGGAGGTGCTCGACGCCGACGGGCCCATCGTGGCTTCCAATGAGGTCTTCCGGCCTGGCGCCGGCGGGCGGGCGACGCTCGGGAGCCCCATGCGCACCTCGACGTTGGGAGAACTCGTGGCCGCCGGTTACGAGCCACTGGCCCGTTCTCATGAGGAAGGGCCGTGGAACTGACGCGGTCGGCCGTGCTGGGGGCGACGTTCGGCGCCGGTCTGTTTTGCGTCGTTGGCGCGCGCCGCCACGCGATTACCTTTCCCGCCCGCCGGCCCGGCCTTGACGTCGCCAATCCGCAGGTGCTCAAGGCGGCGGCCACCTTCGTTGGAGTTGCGGTGGTCGCATTCCTGACCACGGGATGGCCGATCGGCGCCGCCCTCTCAGGTCTGGCCGCCCTGTCCCTCCGACGCCTGTTCGGGTCCGCGTCGGCGGGCCCGGGCCTCCGGCGCACCGAGGCCGTCGCCACCTGGGCCGAGATGCTCCGCGACACGATGGCCGGGGCCGCCGGGCTCGAAGAGGCACTCACTTCCACGGCACGGGTGGCGCCGCTCGAAATTCGCGACCACGTCCAGCGTCTTGCGGCGCGGATGGAACGCGAACCGCTCGGCCCCGCCCTCCGCGACTTCGGCGCCGAACTCGCGGATCCCGCCGCCGACCTGGTGGTCGCGGCCCTCAGCCTCGCCCGGGATCGGCCCGCCTCTGACCTCGGAGCCCTGTTGGGTGCCCTCGCCCAGTCGACGCGCATGGAGGCGCACATGGTCCTGCGCGTCGAGGCGGGGCGCAGTCGCCTGCGGACAGCGGCGCGCGTGGTCGCACTCACGACGCTCGGTTTTGCCGGCGTGCTGGTGGCGTTCAACCGGCCCTTCCTCGCTCCCTATGACGACGCCCTGGGTCAGTCGTGGCTACTGATGGTCGGCGGGCTGTTCGCGCTGGCGCTCAAGGCCCTTGAGCGCATGGCCGCCATCAACGTCGCGCCCCGACTCCTGGCGCCGGGCTCCGGCGGTGGGGGATGTTGACCGCGCTCTTGGCCGGCGCCGGTGCAGGTCTCGGCGGCTTCCTGGTTCTTCGGGGGCTGGTGCCGCCGCACCCGCCCCTGGCCCGTTCGCTTGCCCGCATCGAGCGCGTCGCCCCGGCGGGGGGATCCGACCGGGAGCGTGGCCTCCAGGGCCGCGCGTTCACCACCTTCGAAGCGCTGGGACTCGACGTCGTTGCCCTTGGCGCCGACCTGCGTGCCATCGGCCGCGAGCCCGCCCGTCACGCGCTCGACAAGCTGCTCCTGGCGACGGTCTTCTCCGCCCTTCCGCTGTTCTCGGGTCTGGTGCTCGCGGGCTTCGGGCTGGGGCTTCCGGGCGGCGTGGTGTTCCTCGCCGCCGTCACGCTCGGGGCGGGGGGATTCTTCCTTCCGGACGTCCTCGTGCGCGGCGAGGCTCGGCTGCGGCGCCGGGAGTTCCGGCATGCACTCAGCGCCTACATGGATCTCGTGACCATCGTGATCGCCGGCGGTGGCGGGACCGAGTCGGCCCTGACCGCCGCCGCCTCGGCCGGGTCGGGGTGGGCCTTTACTGAGCTCCGTCGTGCTCTTTCGACCGCTCGACTCCGCGCCGAGCCACCGTGGGTGGCGCTGGACCGGCTCGGGGCCGACCTCGCCGTCGTCGAACTCCGCGAGGTCGCCGCCAGCCTCGGCCTGGCCGGCGAGCACGGAGCCAAGGTGCGCAACTCACTGGCGACTCGGGCCCGCTCCCTTCGCGAGCATCGCCTCGCCGAGGTCGAGACGGAGGCCCAGGCCGCGACCGAGAAGATGAGCCTCCCTGTCGTGCTCATGCTGTTCGGCTTCCTCGCCTTCGTCCTCTATCCCGCTCTTCATTTCGTGCTCGACGGGCTGTGATCACACGCGTGACCCCCACCCCGCCCCTGTCCCTGACTCGTATCGATCCGACCGACAGAAAGGAACACCCGTGCAAGTCCTCACTCACCAACTCGCCGGCGTCACCGGCAGCGCCTCGC
>JACPCJ010000010.1 GCA_016179865.1 Actinomycetota bacterium
CGGCGGGAGCATCCCCTCGAACTGGGGCGCCAGCGCGACGTCGCCGGGCCCCACCGTGGCGCCGATGGGGAGATCGTGTGCCGCCACCGCGACCTGCACCTGGGGCCCGGCCGAGCGAGCGCGCCGGTGGAGCGCGGCGAGGTCCGACGCCGCGGACTGGACGGCGAGGAGGGAGGCGATCGCCGCCCCTCCCCAGGCCATTAGGGCGCGGGGGGAGTGCCGAAACAGCATGCACCCCCGCTAAGCGCGTTTCCGACCCCGTTCGCGACCGCCCACGACCGTTCTCGGGTTTTTTGTTGCGGTCAGGCCGCGACTTGTTGACCCAAGAACGGGATCAGGCGGCCTGTTCGGCCTCGGTGGTCCAGGAGCCGGAGCGGGCGAGGCTGTTCATCTTCGAACGGTGGAAGAAGGCTCGACGGGCGTCGTCGGCCTTGGCGTCCTCGCCGCCCCACGCCTTGAGGGCCGGCGCCTGGAGAGCCCTGCCGTAGCTGAAGCTCAGCTCCCACGGGTGCGTGCCGAGGGCGTTCATGGCATTGAGGTTCGCCGTGGCTTCTTCGTCGCCCTGGCCTCCGGAGAGGAACACGATCCCGGGAACCTCGGCGGGCACCGTGCCGGTGAAGCACCGGATGGTCGCCTCCGCCACTTCTTCGGGAGGTGCCGTGCGGCACCCCTTGCCGGGCAGCACCATGTTGGGCTTGAGGAGGGTGCCGGGGAGGTCGACCTGGTGAAGGGCGAGCTGCTCGTAGACGGCCGTCAGCGTGCGCTGGGTGACTTCGAAGCAGGCGTCGATGTCGTGGTCCCCGTCCATCAGCACCTCGGGCTCCACGATCGGCACCAGCCCTGTCTCCTGCGAGAGGGCGGCGTAGCGGGCCAGGGCGTGGGTGTTGGCCAGGATGCAGAAGTCGCTGGGGATGCCGTCGCCAATGGTGATGACGGCCCGCCACTTGGCGAACTGTGCCCCCAGGCGGGCGTACTCGATGTTGCGCTCCCGAAGGCCGTCGAGCCCCTCGGTGACGGTCTCGCCCGCAAAGTTGGCGAGCGGCTTGGCGCCGGTGTCGGTCTTGATTCCGGGGATGATCCCGTTCTCATTGAGGACGTCGACGAACGGGCGCCCGTCGGAGCCGCTTTGGCGGATGGTCTCGTCGTAGAGGATGACGCCGGAGATGAACGCCTCGACGCCCTCGGTCGTGAACAGGATTTCGCGGTACGCCCGCCGGCGGTCTTCGTTTGATTCGACGCCGATCGACGACAGCCGCTTCTCCATCGTTCCCGTGCTCTCGTCGGCGGCGAGGATGCCCTTGCCCGGGGCGACGATGGCCTTGGCGATCTCGTGCAATGTGCTCATGTCAGGCTTCCTCCGTGGTCGGGAAGCGGGCCCCGCGCGTCGGAGCATGCGCAGGAAGTCCGTTCTTCTGGGATCCTGGGGATCAGGTCGAACAGTACCGACCGGACCGCTTCGACGTTCGCTTCGAGGAAGCCGAAGACGGCCTCCATGGTCACGGGCTCGATCCCGGGCTCACCCTCCAGGCCGGTGTCATAGTCCGTCACCAGGGCGATCCCCGAGTAGCAGATCCCCAGTTCCCGAGCGAGATATGCCTCCGGGTACTGCGTCATGTTGACGACGTCCCATCCCTGCGAGCGGAACCACGCCGACTCGGCCCGGGTCGAGAAGCGGGGACCCTGCACGACCACCACCGTCCCGCGGTCGTGACTGTTCACGCCCCGGGCCCGGGCGGCGTCCACCGCCAGGCCCGCGAGTTCGGGGCAATACGGGTCGGCGAAGGCGACGTGGTGGGGGACCGGCCCGTCGTAGTAGGTCTGCACCCGCCCGCTCGTGCGATCGACGAGCTGGTCGAGGACCACGAAGTCGCCGGGGTGGATCGAGGGCTTGAGCGAGCCGGCAGCGCAGGGGCCGAGGAGCCGGGTGACTCCCATTTCCTGCATGGCCCAGAGGTTCGCCCGCCAGTTCACGACGTGGGGCGGGAACTCATGGGAGACGCCGTGGCGGGGGAGGAACGCCACGGCCACGCCCGCCACCCTGCCCAGCGCGATGGGAGCAGAGGGAGGGCCGAAGGGGGTGTCGACGTCGACGAACTCGACGGCGCCGGTCTCATTCGAAGAGCCCTCGGATTCGAGAAACGAGTAGAAGCCGGAGCCGCCAAAGACGCCGACCCGCGCCTCGGGGAGCGCGGCCGCCGTCAAGCCGATTTGGCGTCGGCGGCCTTGGTTGTGCCGGAACCCGATGCGCCGCTCGAGTCCTTCTTCGAGGAGGTCGACTCGGCTGTGCCCTTCGTCTCCGTCTTCTGACTCTTCTCGGAGGCCTTGGTGGCGGTCTTCGAGCCCGACCGGTTGTCGGTGCGGTAGAAGCCCGAGCCCTTGAGCACGATCCCCACCGGTAGCAAGACCTTCTGCATCTGGCCACCACAGGCCGCGCACTCGGTGATGGGGTCGTCGGTCATCGACTGCACCACTTCAAGGTGCTGTTCACACGATGCGCACCGGTAGTGGTAGGTGGGCATGCTCGGATCTCCTGAAGATCGGTGGCCGGTTCGAGCGCCAGAGCGCCGTTAGCACTCTCGTGAACCGAGTGCCAAGGATAGTTTCTTCCCAGCGGGCCTGTCTTCCTGCGGTGTTCGCGCGCAGTTCTCGCGGGCCGGGTGTGCCGGGGCTCACCGGATGGGCCGAGGGGTTGACACAATGGGGGCGCCATGGTCGGTGTCGTTGCGCTTGTGCCCCTTGCCTATCTCGTCGGAACGTTTCCGACCGCCGAGCTGGTGGCCCGCGCCCGCGGACACGACGTCACACAGGAAGGTTCGGGCAACCCCGGCGCCTCGAACATTTACCGGATCCTGGGTCGGGGCCCGGCTTCTCTGGTGTTCGCAGGTGACATCGGAAAGGGCGCCCTGCCCGCCCTCGCCGGCCTTCTGATCGCGGGCCACGGTGGCGGCTACGTCCTCGGGGCCGCGGCCGTGCTGGGCCACGTGTATCCGGTGACCCGCCGTTTCAGGGGGGGACGCGGGGTCGCCACCAGTGCCGGCCTGGCCTTCGTGCTGTACCCGCTGGTGAGTCTGGCCCTGCTCGTCGTGTTCTTCCTGATCTCCACCACGACGCACCGGGCATCCATTGCCTCGATCGTGATCACTCTGGCGCTGCCGCCACTCGTGTGGGCAAGTGGTGGTGAGCCGTGGGACGTCGGCGTCGGGGCCGAGGGTTGGGAGGTGGCCCTCGTCGGCGCGCTCTCGCTCCTCGTGGTCGCACGGCACTCGGCCAACGTGCGCCGGCTGATCCACGGCGAGGAACTCCGGCTCGACCTGGAATCGGGAAGTCCGGGCGACCCCCGGGGACCGGGCCCGAGCGGCCCTGCAGAGCGGGGAGTCGCGTGAACGCCCGGTCCCGCCTGGCGCTCGCCGTCGCCCTCTCGGTCAGCGTGCCCCTGACGGCGGCCGTCATCGTGTCGCCGAGCCTGCTCCCGCCAGACCAGCTCTCCCGGGTCAGCCTCCTGATCCTCTTCCCTGGCGTCGTCGCCGCCGCCGTGGCGGTGTTCGTCGCCCTGCGCCACGACGAGCAGGTCAGCGGGCGTCTCGAACACGTCGAGCGCGAACGGGTCGAGTTTCGCCGAGCGGTGGCGCGGCTCGGCGACACGCTGGCCGCCACTCGCGACCTGTCTCGGCTCTCGGAGGTCGCCCTCTACGAAGCCGTGTCGACCGTCGGGGGGTCGGCCGGAATCTTCTTCTCGGTGAACCCGGCGCGCTCGCGCATCCTGGCCCGGGCGACGGTCAACGTCGAGGCGGCGGGCGAGATGGCGTGGAGCGCCGGGGTGGCGGGGGCCGTCGCCGCCTGGGGACGGGCCGTCATCGCTCCCCGCGACGCCCAGCCCGAGGCCCCCGAACCCGAGTGCTCGACGGCGGCGGCCGTGCCCCTCTTCTCGCGGGGTGCGATCTTCGGGGTTCTCGCCGTCTATGGCAGCGACGGTGAAGCGGGCTTCAGCGAGGACACGCTCGAGACCCTCCTGGCGCTCGCCCGGCACACGGAGGCCGCCATCGACAACGTGTACCTCCAAGAGGAGACCCGCCGGCTGTCGATCACCGACGGCCTCACCGGGTTGTGGAACCGCCGTGAGTTCGAACTGCGCTGCCGCCAGGAGTTCGAGCGGGCGGCGCGGTTCCAGCGCAGCTTCGCCGTGATCCTCCTCGACGTCGACCGGTTCAAGGAAGTGAACGACACGTGGGGCCATCACGGGGGCGACTCGGTGCTCGTCGAGCTGGCCGGGCGTCTCGCCCAGGTCACCCGCGAGATTGACACCGTCGCCCGCTACGGCGGTGACGAGTTCGCCCTCCTGCTCCCAGAGACGGCCGCCGACGGGGCCTTGGCCGTGGCCGAGAAGATCCGCGAAGTCGTCCGTGCCACGCCCTTCGAGTTCGAGGCTCAGCGCTTGCCCGTCGGGGTGTCGATTGGCGTCGCCGTCTTTCCCGACGACGGCCCCTCGGCGCGCCGGCTCGTCGTGGCAGCCGACGAGGCGCTCTACGAGGCCAAGCGGGCGGGTCGTGACCGGGTGGCAGCAGCGTGGATGCTCCCGCAATCCGAGTCGGGGGCGACCGAACCGGGAGTGGAGTCGGCTTGATTGCCGGCGGCGTCCGGCGGGCGGTGATTCCCGCCGCAGGGTGGGGAACCCGCTTCCTGCCGGCGACAAAGGCCGTGCCGAAGGAACTGCTTCCCGTGATCGACATCCCGGTCATCGAGTACGCGGTCGCCGAAGCCGCGTCGGCGGGGATCACCGAGGTGGTGATCGTGGTGAGTGAAGGCAAGGAGGCCATATCGCATCACTTCTCGCCCTCGCCGAGCCTCGAGGCGGCGTTGGCCGCCGCCGGGAAGCGCGAGGCCCTGGCCGCGGTGCAGGCGTCGAGCGGCATGGCCGCCATCGAGTACGTGATCCAAGACGAGCAGCTCGGGCTGGGGCACGCCGTGCTGACCGCGGCGCCCCTCGTCGCCGGTGAACCGTTTGCAGTGCTCCTGCCCGACGAGGTGGTGGCGCCGGACCTGCTGGCGCGCATGCTGCGGATCCATGCCGCATCTGGCGCCTCGGTGATCGGCCTCATGGAGATGGCGCCCGAGGACCTCCCGGCCTACGGGGTGCCCGAGGTCGAGCCGGCCTCCGAAGGCGACGAGGCCGAGGGTTCCCTCTTTGTGGTCCGGTCGATCGTTGAAAAGCCGGCCCTGGAGGATGCGCCGTCGACCTTCGGGACCATCGGTCGCTACGTGTTCTCGCCCGGCATCCTCGACGCCCTCGAGGGAGTCGAACCCGGCGTGGGGGGCGAGATCCAGCTCACCGACGCCATCGAAATCATGGCCAAGAAGGAGACCGTCTACGGGGCCGTCCACCCCGAGGGACGCTGGGATGTGGGCCAGAAGCTCGGGATGCTGCGGGCGACGATCGAGCTGGCCCTCGCTCGCGACGACTTGCGCGACGACGTGCGAGCCCTTCTCGGCGACGTCGTCCGCCGGCACGGGATCTGAAGTGGCGCTGGTCGGGCTCGAGGAGGTCCGGGGCCACATCCTGGAACGGGTGCCCCCCGCCCGCCCGACCCGGGTCCCGTTGGGCGACGCGCTCGGCCTGGCTCTGAGCGAGGACGTGGCGGCCACCGAACCGGTTCCGCCCTTTGCCAACTCGGCCATGGACGGCTTCGCCGTGCGGCGAGCCGACGCCGAGACCGCCGGTATCGAGCACCCGATCCGCCTCAAGCTCGT
>JACPCJ010000011.1 GCA_016179865.1 Actinomycetota bacterium
TGGGCGGGGACCCCTCAGGGGTGCCCGGCGACAGGCGACCGAGGCCGATGGGCCGAGGGAGCAAGGTAAAAGGAGACACGGATTCGATGCTCGACCGCGGGTTCCGCGCAAAGGTCGAGGAAAAGCTGCGCCCCGTGGGCCATGGCCTGCGGCGGGCCGGGCTCACTGCAAACACCCTCACCCTCCTGGGCCTGCTGTTCGCGACCGTGACCGCCGCCCTCATCGGTGCGGGGCGATTCGGGTGGGCGGCCGTTTCACTCATCGCCGCCAGCGTCCCCGACGTGCTCGACGGTGCCGTGGCCAAGGCCAGCGGGACGGCCGGGCCTCGGGGCGCGTTCTTCGATTCCGTGGTCGACCGAATCGCCGACGCCCTCGTCCTCGGGGGGGCGGCGTGGTGGTTCGCGGGCACCGACGATCCGCGCCTGGCCCTTCTCCCGGTCGGGGTGCTGGCGCTGTCGTTCCTCATCTCGTACGAGCGCGCCCGGGCGGAGAGCCTCGGGTTTGACGCCCGGGGCGGCATCATGGAGCGAGCCGAGCGGCTGGTCACGCTGGGCATCGGGCTCGCCTTCGACATCGTGGTCCCCGTTCTCTGGATCATGGCCGGCCTTTCCGCTTTCACCGCCGTGCAGCGGTTCGTGAAGGTTTGGCGCCAAGCCGCCCCGGTGCCGCGCGAGCACGTCGGACGGCCCCGGTGGCTGGAGCGGCCGCGGGTTCGGCGGTTGGCCGAGTGGTGGCCCGCCCTCCGGGAGGGGATGACCTTGCGGGAAATGGGCGCGAACGGCAGCCGGCGGCGGCGACCCCGTCGACCCACGGCGTGGCGCCGGACGCGGCCCTGACCCGGCGCTGAGGAAAGCAGCTCGTGGTGACGACGTCCGCGCGGGGCCGGGTTCGGTCCCGGCTGGAGTACGCGGCCTACCGGGTCGGTGGCGCGGCCGCCCTCCGCCTTCCCCCCCGAGCGGCGCAGAGGCTTGCCCGGGGGGTGGCCCGCGCCGCTCAGCCCGCCCTCGCTGGTCGCCGGGCAACCGTCGAGCGCCACATGCGCCGGGTGTACGGCGACGCGTTGACTGAGTCCGAGCTGTCGGCCGCGGTGCGGGCGGTCTTCGATTCGTACGCTCGGTACTGGCTGGAGGCATTTCGCCTGCCTCGCGAGACGCCGGAGTCGATCCGGGCGGGCGCGTACATGGTTGGGCGGGAGCACCTCGAAAAGGCGTTCGCGGAGGGCCGTGGGGTGATCATGGCCATTCCGCACCTCGGCGGCTGGGACTTCGGCGGCGCCTGGATGGCCGCCGAGGGGTTCAAGCCGCTGGCCGTGGCCGAGATCCTGGAGCCGCCCCAGCTCTTCGAGTGGTTCACGGCCTGGCGGCGGCGGCTGGGGGTCGAGGTCGTGCCCGCCGACGCCTCAGCCGGCACCGCCCTCCTGGAGGCGCTCCGCGAGGGGCGTACGGTGGGGCTCGTGTCTGACCGTGACATCCTCGGCTCGGGCGTCGAGGTCGAGTTCTTCGGCGAGACCACGACACTCCCCGCCGGGCCCGCCACGCTGGCCCTCCGCACGGGGGCGCCGCTGCTCCCGGCGGCCATCTACTTCGAGGGCGTCGACGGGCACCGGGCCGTGGTCCGCCCGCCGCTCGACCTCAGCCGCACCGGCCGCTTCCGGGAAGACGTCCACCGGGTGACCCAGGCCGTGGCTCACGAGCTCGAAGAACTCATCCGGGTCGCGCCCCAGCAGTGGCATCTGCTCCAGCCCAACTGGCCGTCCGACCCGGGGTGGAGGCACGGCGGGTGAAGGTCGTCCTCGTCTGCCCCTACTCCCTCACCCTCCCGGGGGGCGTGCAGGTTCAGGTGTTGGGCCTCGCTGAGGCGTATCGCGACCTCGGGGTGTCGGCGACGGTGCTGGCGCCGTGCGACGACGAGCCGCCCGCCGCCGGGGTGATCCCCCTCGGGCGCAGCATCCCCTTTGCCTCCAACGGTTCCGTGGTCCCCGTGGCGCCCGACCCGGTCGCCGTGGCCCGCACACTGAGCGCCGTCCGCGCCGAGCGGCCCGACGTCCTCCACCTTCATGAGCCCCTGTCCCCGGGGCCGTGCTGGGCGGCCCTCCTCGGCGGCCGGGCGCCGGCCGTGGGCACCTTCCATGCCTCTGGGGGCGCGGTCGAGGGGATGTACCGGTTCTCCCGGTCCGTTCTCCGGCCCCTCGCCAAACGGCTCGCCATCCGCACCGCGGTCTCCGACGACGCCCGGGCGACCGCGGAGCGGTGGCTGGGGGGGGCCTACCGGATCCTTCCCAACGCCGTCGACGTCGAGCGCCTTGCCAAGGCCGAGCCGTGGCCGACCGACCAGACCGCCATCCTGTTCGTGGGTCGCCACGAAGAACGCAAGGGCCTCGGTGTGCTCCTCGAGGCGTTCGCCGGCCTCGATCTGGGCGCCACGAACGGAGTTGTGCTGTGGGTCGCCGGGGAGGGGCCCGAGACGGATGCTCTCCGGGCCCGCCACATCCCGGGCGTCGAGTGGCTGGGGCCGATTTCCGACGACGAGAAGCGGAGGCGCCTGCGCGCGGCCACGCTGTTCTGCGCCCCGTCGATTCGCGGCGAGTCGTTCGGCATTGTGCTGCTGGAGGCCATGGCGGCTGGGGTACCCGTCGTGGCGTCCGACATCGCCGGATACCGCGACGTCGCCCGTCGCGACCGTGAAGCGCTCCTGGCCCCCCCCGAGAACGCCGACGCCCTGCGAGGGGCGATCCGGCGGGTGCTGGCCGACGCGCCGCTCGCGGCTCGCCTCGTGGACGCCGGACGCGAGCGGGCGGCGTCTTTTTCGATGGCCGCTCTCGCCGAACGATACGTGGCCCTCTTCGAGCAGGCGCTGGCGCGGGGGCCGGCAAAAAGAGGGGCGTGAGCGAGTGTCGGTCGAACGACGGGGATAGATTGACCGCGCTTCAAGGAGGCTTCCAGTGATTGTCCTGCTCATCGTTCTCGGTGTCGTTGTGGTGCTCGGCCTGTGGATCGCCATCACGTTCAACGGGCTGGTCCGCCTGCGAAACCGCATCGACAACGCCTGGTCGCAGATCGACGTCCAGCTGAAGCGCCGCTACGACCTCATCCCGAACCTCGTGGAGACCGTCAAGGGCTACGCCGCCCACGAGAAGGAGACCCTGGAGCGCGTCATCCAGGCTCGGGCGCAGGGGGTGCAGGCCCAGGGGGTTCAGGAGCAGGCCCAGGCCGAAAACATGATCACCGGCGCCCTCCGGCAGCTGTTCGCCCTGTCGGAGCAGTATCCGAACCTGAAGGCAAACGAGAACTTCCTCGCCTTGCAGGAAGAGCTGACGGCGACGGAAGACCGCATCCGTTTCGCCCGCCAGTTCTATAACGACTCCGTCCTCCAGTACGACAACCGACGTCAGGCGTTCCCGGCCAACGTCATTGCCGGGATGTTCAACTTCGTCGACCGCGAGTACTTCGAGGTCGAGGGCGAGGGCCGCGAGCCGGTCCAGGTCGAGTTCTGATCTCCTCGCTTCTCGAACCGCCGCTCTCTCCCTGAGGCCATCCCCTGTACGAGCAGATCGCCGCCAACCGCCGCCGCACGGTCGTGCTCCTGGCGGCTTTCTTCATCCTGGTCGTCGCCCTCGGTGTGGCCTTTGACGTCCTCGTGGGCTTCGGTGGGGTGGCAGTCGGCGCCGCCGTCGCCATCGCCATCGCCATGTCCATCGGGTCCTACTTCTGGTCCGATCGCATCGCCCTGGCCATGAGTCACGCCCGCCCGGCCGACCCGGTCGAGCACCGGCGGCTCCACAACCTGGTCGACGGCCTGTGCATCGGGGCCGGTTTGCCGAAGCCGCGGCTCTATGTGATCGACGACGCCGCCCCCAACGCCTTCGCCACCGGCCGTGACCCGGAACACTCCGCCGTCGCCGTCACCACCGGCTTGCTCGACAAGATGGACCGCATCGAGCTCGAGGGGGTGCTGGCCCACGAGCTCAGCCACGTGAAGAACCGCGACATCCTCGTCACCACCATCAGCGTGGTCCTGGTCGGCGTGGTCGCCCTGCTCGCCGACTGGTCCCTGCGGTTCTTCTTTTGGGGCGGCCCCCGTCACCGCAACGACTCGTCGGAAGGTCGTGGCCCTGCCGCCATCCTCGGGATTCTCGGATTCGTCCTGATCATCTTCGCCCCCCTGATCGCCCGACTCATGCATTTCGCGGTGAGCAGGCGCCGGGAATCGCTGGCCGATTTCAGTGCCGTGAAGATCACTCGATACCCTCCCGGGCTGGTCTCGGCGCTCGAGAAGCTGCGTGACGACACGTCGGTGGTTCACTCGGCGTCGCGGGCCACCGCCCACCTCTGGATCGAGTCACCCCTCGAACGGAAGCGGGCACGGGGGGCGTGGCTCAACCGGCTGTTCGACACCCACCCGCCGCTCGAAGAACGCATTGAAGCGCTGAAGGAGCTGTAACCAATGTTCGAGAACCTGTCGCGTCAGCAGAAGATCTTGCTCGGCGTCGGCGGTGGCGCAGTCGCCGTCGCCCTCATCGCCGTGGTCCTCTCCGTCGCCGGGGGCGGTGACGAGTCCGCTCCGACGACGACCACGACCACGACCACGACCACGATCGCCCCCGGTCAGCCGGCGCCCTTGACTGGCCTCCCGGCCAGCGACGCCGCCGTCTTCAGCCGGCCGGCGGTTGCAGGCAAGATCGGCAACAACCCCGAAGCCCGGCCGCAGGTCGGCCTGAACGATGCCGACATCGTGGTCGAGGAGGAGGTCGAGGGCCGGATCACCCGCTTCCTCGCTGTCTTCCACTCCACCCTGCCGGAGCGATTCGGGCCGGTGCGTTCCGTTCGGGTGCAAGACCCACTGATCGTGCAGCCTGTCGGCGGGATCTTCGGATACTCGGGTGGCGCGGCGGGCGTCGTGAACCAGGTCGTCCCTCAGCTTGAGGGGGCCGGGATTTCCGTGTTCGACGAGAGCAAGGCCGCCGGCGTCGGCGCCACCGTGCTCGACAACACGCACGGAAACCACGTCCGCCCCAACATCCTGTTCTACTTCCCGAACAAGCTGATCGAGGCCGTCGGCTCCACGACGCCTCCGAACCCCATCTTCTCCTTCCTCGCCGACGGCGAGCCCTTCGCCGGCGAGGCAGCCTCGACGGTCACCATCCCCGTCGGCCCCGCCGCCTACAACCCGACGTGGACCTGGGACGCCGCTGCGAAGGTGTGGAAGCGCGCCTACGGCACGAACCCGTTCCTCACCAACGGCGACCAGCAGGTCGTGGCCCAGAACCTGATCGTCCAGTTCGTGGGCACCGGTGACAAGCTTGCCCTCGGCACCGGCGAGGCCTGGGTGTTCTGCGACGGGAAGTTCATCAAGGGCACCTGGTCGCGCGACACCGAAGAGGGGCCGACGAAGTACGTCGATTCCGCGGGTGCCGAGATCAAGCTGACGCCCGGCCGCACCTGGGTGGCCCTCCCGCTCCAGGGCGGCGCCGTCCGCGTCGGCTGATACGCCCCCCATCCTCCCGAACTTGGCTTGTGCGCCCAGCAGCTCGGGCGCCATGACGACAAGGAGGTCGCCATGACGTAACCGAGCGACAAGCTCAGGGTAGCCAGCCGGTGAGAGTCCGGTC
>JACPCJ010000132.1 GCA_016179865.1 Actinomycetota bacterium
GAGCGCCGCGCCCGCTCGGCGGCGCTCGACCCCGAGATGCGCCTCGAGCGCTGGGACGCGGAGACCGACGTGCGCTTCGACCGCCAGCTCTGGGGCGACCTCTGCACGCTGCGCTTCCTCGAGGACGCGCACAACGTGCTCGTCCTGGGGCCCGTCGGCGTCGGCAAGACCATGCTCGCCAGCTGCCTGGGCCACATCGCCTGCCGCCGGCGGCGCGCCGTGCTCTTCTTCCGCACCGAGCGGCTGCTCAAGATGCTGCGAGCGGCGAGACTCGACGCCAGCTACGAGGCCGAGATGCGCCGCCTGATCGCCGTCGACCTTCTGGTACTCGACGACTTCGCGCTGCAGGCGTACGACCACCAGGAGACGGCCGACCTCTACGAGATCGTCGTCGAGCGCCACCGTCGCGCCAGCACCGTGGTCGTATCCAACCGCGAGCCCACGGAGTGGCTGGCCATGATGGCCGACCCGCTGCTCGCGCAGTCCGCGGTCGACCGCCTGCTCAACAGCGCGTACGAGCTCGTGCTCGAGGGCGACTCCTATCGCCGCCACCAGAAGCCGACGCCCGAGCCCGCCGACGGGCGAGCCGAGGCGCTACGCGGGCCGCAGCGCCTCGCGGTCGCTGCGAGCGTGGCCATCGGACCGTCCTCAGAAGCTTAGTACTCGATTTCATAAGTTCGCACTCGCATCTTGGCCGTCGTTCAGGCTGCCATCGGAAGTGACTCGTGCTCCGCGATACGACGCAGCAGCTTGCCCAGGTCGCGCCGCGTGAACTTCCACTCGAAGGGCACGGCGCTCTCCTCGTAGCGGGCCTGGAAGTCGAGGATGCGCCGCCCGAGCTCGACGAGCGAGAGCGAGTCGGCGGGCGTGAGCACCTTGCGCTGCACGATGGAGAAGTAGATCTCTATTTGGTCGAGCCAGCTCGCGTGCACCGGCAGGTGGACCAGGACGAGCTTGGGGTAAAGCGCGGCCATGCGTTTGACGGCCCGCTCGCCGCGGTGCGAGCTGCCGTTGTCGACGACCAGGAAGACCCGCTCAGCCGAGCGGTATGGCTCCACCGACATGAACTGGCTGACGAGTCTGCCGAAAGGCGCGATGCCGGTGGTCGGCTCCAGGCGCCCGAAGAGCCGCGCGCGGTGGACGTCCCACGCCGCGAGGTACGCCAGCGAGCCGCCGCGGTCGTACTCGTGCTCGACGCGCACCGCGTGGCCGGACGAGGCGGCCAGGCTCGGATGGCAACGGATGCGAGCCTGGATCGAGGTCTTCTCGTCGGCGCACAGCACGTACTCGCCCAGGGTGCGGATGTCGGGGACCTGCAGCCGCGAGAAAGGCAGCTCGAGCTGTCGCGGCGGGGTGCAGGCGATCGCCTTCACCGCGACGACCACTTCAGGGGGAAAAGACCGGGGGCCGTCCCGGGCGCTGCCGCTCCTTCAAGCCCGCGACGCGCTCCTCGAAAAAGCGCTTGCGCCACTTGCCGACGGACTCGCGGGTGGTGTCCAGGCGCTGGGCGATCTCGTCGTTGTGCAGGCCCGTGGCGGCCAGGAGCACGATCCTCGCCCGCACGACCTCGCGGTACCGCAGCGTCTGCTTGCGAGCGCGGCGCGTCAGCTCGGCGCGCTCCTTGGAAGTGAGGACGATCGCGAAGGGGCTGCTTGTCGACACGTTGCCTCCGCCTCGCCACGTCCCCGTTTCGCTGCGGGCAGCATACTTCTGAGAACCTATTTATGAAAGCGGGTA
>JACPCJ010000056.1 GCA_016179865.1 Actinomycetota bacterium
GAAGTCCCGAGCGTGGTTGTTGCCGAGGTTCCCCACGTCGACCCCGGCCGCGGCCATGGTCTCCGCCGCCGACGGCGGGGCCCGGAACGTGAACTCCTTCCCCGCCTGGGCCGCGCCGCCGTCGGTGATGGCCATCTCGACGTTGACCAGCGCGAGGTCGGCCTCCGAGAGCGGGGGCACGAGGCTGGCGAACGGGTCTCGTTTCGCCGACTCGCTGCGGTCCATCAGCACGTCGCCCCCTGCGTAGAGCGTCCATTCCAGGGGTGGGGGCTCGGTGGTGGTCGTGGTCGGGGGGGCGGTGGTGCTGGTGCTCGTCGAGGAAGCGCCGGCGGCGAACGCGTGGTCAGCCCCGAGGCGCTTTGACAGCAGGGCTACGTCGCCGCTGGTGCCCGCCGCGAGAGCAGCGAGGGCGAGAAACCAGAGGACGCGCCGGAAGACCCGTCGCACCTCACGAGGTTACGGAGCGGTCAGTGGCCGGTCGTGGACCCGTCGGCGAGCCGGGCGTGGGGGAGGCAGAACTCGTCGTACTCGGCGATGATGATCTCGGCCCCGTCGGCACACGCCGGGCACTCGGGGTCGCGGTTGACCTTGAGGGTTCGGAACGACTGCTCGAGTGCGTCGTAGGTCAGCAGGCGTCCGGTCAGCGGGTCGCCGGCCCCCAGGATGAGCTTCAAGGCCTCGACGGCCTGGATCGACCCGATGATGCCCGGCAGCACGCCGAGCACTCCGGCCTCGGCGCACGACGGCGCCAGCTCGGGCGGGGGCGGCTCGGGCACCATGCAGCGGTAGCAGGGCCCGTGGTAGGGATCGAAGACGGTGACCATCCCGTCGAAGCGGAAGATCGAGCCGTGGACGACGGGGATGCGCCGGAGCAACGACGCGTCGTTGAGCAGGTAGCGGGTGGGGAAGTTGTCGGCGCCGTCGACGATGACGTCCCAGCCGTCGCCTGAGGGCCCGTCGAGGATCTGGAGGATGTTGTCGGCGCCGAGGCGGGTGTCGTAGCCGACGACGTTCACGTCGGGGTTCAGCGCCTGGAGGGTCTTCTTGGCCGAGTCGACCTTGCGTTCGCCGATCCGCTCCTCGTTGTGGAGGATCTGGCGCTGGAGGTTCGACTGGTCCACCTCGTCCATGTCGAGGATGCCGACGGTGCCGACCCCGGCGGCGGCCAGGTACAGGGCGGCGGGGGAGCCGAGGCCCCCGGCCCCGATGAGCAGCACCTTGGCGTCGAGCAGTTTGAGCTGCCCCTCCTCGCCCACCTCGGGCATGAGCAGGTGGCGGTGGTACCGGTTGCGCTGATCGGGGGTGAGGACCTTGGGCTTCTGCCAGGGGTGGCCCTCGTCCTTCCACTTGTTGAAGCCGCCGATCACGGAGACGACGTCGGAGTAGCCGAGCTGGCCGAGGGTGTCGGCGGCGAAGGCCGAGCGCACGCCCCCGGCGCAGTAGACGATGACGGGCGCGCCGCGGTCGGGGAGGCGGTTTTCGACCTGGCTCTCGAGGTGGCCGCGGGGGATGTGGACGGCCCCGGGCAGGGCGCCCTGTTCATATTCGTCGGGCTCGCGCACGTCGAGGAAGACGGCCTCACCGAGCCGGTCGGCCACCTCGGACGGCTGGACTTCCCGGATGCGGGTCTTGGCGTCGGCCAGCAGGTCTCGGAACGTGGGCATGGCTCCTCGCAGGATCAGAAGGATCAGGCGTACGGCGTTGCGGGGGATTCTCCCCGCGGCCCTTGAAATCCTACCAGATCGGTCAGGTATTCCCAAGGGCTGAGGGGGTTCACGCCTGCGGCTGAGCGATTGCGCCTACATTGCCGGGATCGACGTGAACCAACCCCCGTCCGGCCCCGCGCTCGGCCCCCCGCCCGGTCCGCCCCCGAGCCCCCCTCCGGGTCCGCCGAGCCCCCCGAGCCCGCCGCCGAGGAAGCGGCGGCGCTGGCTGTGGCTCGTGCTCGCAGTCCTCGTGGTCGGTGGGGGCGTGGTTGGCGCGTTCGTCGTGGCGAGCGGCGGCGGCGACGACTTTCCCGGCGAGTGGGACCCTCGAGTCGAGCCCCTGGCCAAGGTGGCCGAGCGGGAGCGTGACCTCGACTTCAAGCACCCCATCGCGGTGAAGTTCCTGACCCCTGACGAGTTCGAGGAGGAGATCACCGACCTCAACCTCACCGACGAGGACATCGAGGAGATCGAGGCCTACCAGGGCGCTTTCCGTGCCCTCGGTCTCCTCGAACCCGGCGTCGACATCCTCAACGAGCTGAAGGAACTGCTCGGAGGCCAGACGCTGGCGTTCTACGACCCCGAACGCGAGGCGGCCTTTGTTCGGGGCACGAAGATCACGGTGGGCGTCGAGGTCACCCTGGTGCACGAGCTGACCCATGCCCTCCAAGACCAGCACTTCGACCTCACCCGCGACGAGAACCCGGACTGGACGTCGGGGCAGACCATCGGATACCAGGCCCTCTACGAGGGTGACGCCGTGCGCATCGAGAACGAATACGTCGCCTCCCTCGGATCCGACGACGCCGATGCGTACGAGGCGGAAACCGAGCGGGAGGTTGAGCGGGCCGAGGAGACCGACGTACCCCCGATCTTCGAGGCGTTCTTTGGTGCGCCCTACCTCTTCGGCGACCCGCTCCTGGCGCTCCTCGACGAAGAGGGCGGGAACGATCGCGTCGACGAGGCCTTCAGCAAACCGCCGACGACCGAGGAGAACCTCATCGACCCCTTCACCTTCATCGAGGGGGAGCAGGCGGAGAAGGTCGCCGAGCCGAAGCTCCGGGAGGGCGAGGACGAGATCCTCCGCGACGACTTCGGCGCCCTGAGCTGGTTCTTCGTCCTCGGCGAGCGCATCGGGCTCGACGAGGCGCTGGCGGCGATCGACGGGTGGGGTGGCGACGCCTTCGTCGTCTACGAGGCCCGGGGGCGCTCATGCGTCCGGATCGCCTTCCAGGGTGACACCCGGGCCGACACCGAGGAGATGGCGACGGCGATCTCGTCCTGGGCCGACGCCATGCCCGAGGGCGCGGCCCGCCTGCTGCGGGCTGGTGATGTCGTCACCCTCCAGTCGTGCGATCCCGGCGACGACGCCGCGCTCTCCGTCCCGGGCCGGGCCAATGAGCTGTCGCTCATCCCCGCCGCCCGCGCTTACCTCGCCCTGGGTGCCCTCCAGAGCGGGGCGTCCGACGACCAGGCCCAGTGCATCGGGCGCCAGTTCATCGCCGCGCTGTCGGAGGACCAGCTCCTGTCCATCGAAGATCTGCTGTTCGCCGAGGAAGTTCCGCCCGAGATCGACCGCCTGTTCGAAGACGTCGGTCTCGAGTGCGCGGAGGCCTGACCTACACGCGCTCGATCAGCGGCGGCAGTACGTCGGCGATCCGGTCCTGGAATACGGCGTGGGCGTGCGGGTCGAACGGGGTGTCCTGCCCGTTCACGACGACCAGCTTCGCCCCCGCCGACAGCGCGTACTCGGGGAGGTAGGCGACGGGGTACACGGTCAGCGACGTTCCCAGCGCCAGGAACACGTCGGATCGGCTGGCCGCCGACTCGGCCCTGGCGATCACGGCCGGTTCGAGGTTCTGGCCGAAGCTGATGGTGGCCGACTTGAGGATCCCGCCACACCGTTCGCACGGCGGGTCGTCCTCACCGTGGCGTACGCGGTCGAGGGCGGTGTCCATGGGGTTGCGGTCGCCGCAGCTCATGCACACCACCTCGCGCACGTTGCCGTGCACCTCGACGACGATGTCGGGTGACGATCCCGCCCGATGGTGCAGGCTGTCGATGTTCTGGGTGACCAACGTGTCGAGGTGGCCCTTCCGTTCCAGCTCGGCGAGGGCGAGGTGGCCGGGCCCGGGCTGGGCGTCCCAGATCGGGCTCGTGAGCCGGTTCTGCCACGCCGCCACCCGTACGTCCCGGTCGGCAAGATAGTGCTGAAGGGTGGCCTGCTTCTCGGCCCCGGGGTTCTTCGTCCACACGCCCTGGGGCCCGCGGAAGTCGGGGATGCCCGAGTCGGTGGAGATGCCCGCCCCCGTGAGGGCGACCACGCAGCGGGCGGCCCCGGATCCAGCCCGCCACCTCGTCGAGCAGTGCTTCATCGACGGCCATGCGAGCCGTCAGCGTAAGGACGCGTCGTCGAGTCGGAGGTGCATGACCCGGGCGATGGCGGCGAAGTCTCGATCCTGAGCGAGAACGGCGGCGCCGTGGCGGGAAGCCACGCTGGCGATCATGCAGTCGACGAAACCCCTGGGCGTGAAACCGGCGGCGCGGCATCGGCGGAAGACCTTCACCGCCCCGTCGAAGTCGACGGTGGGTACGAAGGGGAGCAGGCGCTGGCGCTTCAGGAGCCGGCGGAGGCGGGCGGCATTGAGTTCGTCGGTGGCCCCGGCCACGACCTCCATGAGCACGGGTTCGGTCACTCCGACCCCGTCGTCGGAGTCCACAAGCTCGGTGAGGCGGAGGTCAACGGGGCTGCCGGTGGCTCGATCGAACTCGACCCAGGCCGATGTGTCGGCGAGGATCACCCGTCCTCTTCCAGGTGCGGTGGGAGGTGGTCCTCCGGGATGTGGTCGATCAGGCGCGCGCCCCGCATCGAGAGCGCCTCTTCGCGGGTCATGGGCTCTTCGGCAAGCCGCTCGAGGGCGAGGTGGACTGCCTCCGTCTTCGTGCGGAGCCCGTACCGGCGCATGATCGCCTCGACGTAGGTCTCTTCGATTTCGATGTTCGTCCTCCTCCGTGCCATACACGAAACATACACGTGACGTGTAGGAGTGGTGTACCCAGTCACCCCGCAGGCGGGCGGACCTCGATGATCTCCAGGAGCTGCTCGAGCCCACGGAAATCGTCCGGGTTCGCCGTGTAGAGGGGAAGCCCGTGCGCCAGGGCCGTTGCCGCGATGAGCATGTCGGGCGTGCGCCGGCCGCGCACCCGGCGACCGGCCTGGATCACGCTCGCCGCGACCCGTCCGTAGGCCCGCGCTGCTGCCTCGTCGAAGGGCAGCGCGTCGAAGGTCGTCTCCGCCCGCTGGAGGCGGTCCTGGCGTGCGGCTCGCTCGACCGGATCGTCGGTTGCATGAGGGCCGACCGCAAGCTCCGCAAGCGTGATCGTTGAAACGGCACCCTCGTCGGGGAGGTCCCTGGTGTCGAACCGCTCGAAGGCGATGACCACGGACGTGTCGAGCAGTCCCCGCACGTCAGCGGCGTCAGACACGCGGTGTCGGGTCCGGGTCGATCCAGCGGTCGATGTCGGCGCGGAGCCGATCGAGGTCCACGGCAGGAGCGCCCCGGAAGGCCTCGATCATCGCCGCCTTCGGCACGAACCGCCGGCGCTCGATGGGAACGAGATCCGCGATCGGGACCCCGTTGCGGGTGACGATGTACGACTCGCCTCGATCGATGCCCCTCATGATCTCGCCGCTCTCGTTTCGCAGTTCGCGTTGCGTGATCTTCCTGGCCACGAGGGACAGCGTAGCACGCGTGCTACCAAGTCGCATCAGGCGGCGTCCTGGCTGGACGGATGGCGGGCCTCGGCGGCGACGGAGCGTTCGACTTCGTGGTGGCGGGTCGACGCCCACGCGGCGGCCTCTCGACACACCGTGGGCTGGTAGCCGAGGTGGTGGAGGGAACGCTCGATCATGTCGGGGTCGTTGCCCAGTTCGGCGAGCAGGAACGCCACCCTCCGGGCGCGCCGTTCGGCGATCTGGCGGGGGCCGTCGCTGCGGCGCATCCAGTCCTCGTGCATCTCCTGCACCCCGTCGGGAAGCCGGCGCACGTGGCGGCGGGCGACGGGGGGCAGGTTTCGCCGGACGGCGAGTGTGGCGTCGGGCTTGGCGAAGGCGAGGTCGAACTGGAGGAGGCGGTCGATGCTGCGGAACAGCGGCGAGTTCCGGCCCTGGCGGGGGCCGAGGCCCAGGGCCTGCGCCGTCGCCGCCACCGGCAACTCGATGAGGTCGGCGTCGGGGGCCTCGTCGAATCGGTGGGCCAGGTTGCGCATGAGGAGGAGGGTCGTCGGTCCCAGCGTCGGCAGCCAGAAGGTCTCCACATACAGGGATCGGGGGTCGTGTCCCAGGGTGTCGATCACCGAATCGGGCCAGGGCCGGATGCGGAGCGTGGGCGGGTCGGTCGCGGGGGCGGGGAGCAGCAGCTCGGTCACGGGGACCTCCTTCGAGCGGGTCTGCTTCCGCTAAGCGCGTTCGAGGCCGAAAACGCGACCGAGACTTCTCACGAACTTTGTGTGTCTGCCGCGCCATAGGAGGCGCGGAGATCCAAAGAATCGGGTCAGGGGAGGAGGGTGACGGGGACGCCGGGGGCGTAGGCGTCGGGCTCGCGGCGGAGGTTGATGCCCGCCCGGGCCTCGTACGTGCCGGGGGCGACGCCCTCGGTCACGATGCGGATCGACCACGTGCGGGTCTCGTGGGGCCCGATGTGGTCGGGCTTGAGGGCGCTGGCGCACACCATCGCCTCGGTGACCGCCTGTCCGCCCTGGTAGAGACCCTGCTCGGTCTCGCACAGCGACGGGTGGGTGAGGTCGACGTCCTGGTCGGTCGGGTTCTCGGCGGTGAGCACGCCCCGCACGTCTGAGCCGGCGGGAACCTCGGTGGCCTCGAGGGCCAGCGAGAGACGCAGGGCAGCGGCGCCGGCGGGCGCCGGAGCGACCGTGGTCGTCGTCGTGGTCGGTTCGGGGACCGGGGTGGGCTCGGGCGCCGGCGCGGTGGTCGAAGTCGTGGTGGTTGGTGCCGGCTCGGCGGCCGTCGTGGTCGTCGTCGGCGCCTCGGCCGGGGTCGAGTCGTCGGTCGCCGCCACCCGGGCGCCGAGCACCTCGGTGTCGGGCGCGCCCGAGCCGCACGCCGAGGCCGCCAGCAGGGCGGCCGTGGCGGCAGCCAGTCGGAGGAAGGGCCGGGCCATCAGGTGCACGTTCGGCGCCACGACCTGAGAGTCCTTCCCGATCGTGCCATGCGGGAGTCGCCGGGGGGCGACTCCCGCATGATTGCCCGATTCGCGGCCTTTCTCGACCCCGGGGTGGCGTCGCGCTTCCCGGCCAGGTCGCCGCACCGCACTCCGGAGCGCCGGACTCCGGACTGGTCCCGGCTCCCGTTGCCACCGAGGGCCGCCGGTACGCTGGGCAGCGATGACCGACGACGCCCGCCGCACCGACTCCGGCATCGAGATCGAGCCCGTCTACTTCCAGGCCCACCTCGAGGGATTCGAGCCCGATCAGGCGTTGGGGAGGCCGGGCGAGCCGCCCTACACCCGCGGCGTCTACGCCTCGATGTACCGGGAGCGCCCCTGGACCATGCGCCAGTACGCGGGGTTCGGGACGGCCGAGGAGACGAACCAGCGTTTCCACTACCTCCTGGAGGCGGGCCAGACCGGCCTGTCGTGCGCCTTCGACCTCCCCACCCAGATGGGCTACGACTCCGACCACCCCCGCGCCCACGGCGAGGTGGGAAAGGTCGGGGTCGCCATCGACTCGCTCGAGGACATGGAGCGGCTGCTCGACGGGATCCCGCTCGACCGGGTGACCACGTCGATGACCATCAACTCGACCGCCCCCATCCTCCTCCTGCTCTACGAGCTGGTGGCCGAGAAGCAGGGCGTGGCCTCCGATCAGATCGGGGGCACGGTCCAGAACGACCTGCTGAAGGAGTACGTCGCCCGGGGCACGGTGCAGGAGCTGGCCTTCACGCTCTCGAACGCCATCGCCTATGTGGAGGCGGCGGTCGCCGCCGGCCTCGACGTCGACGAGTTCGCCCCCCGGCTCTCATTCTTCTGGAACGGCCACAACAACTTCTTCGAGGAGGTGGCGAAGTTCCGGGCGTCGCGGCGCATGTGGTACCGGATCATGACCGAGCGGTTCGGGGCGAAGGACGAACGCTCGAAGCTCATGCGCTTCCACACCCAGACCGGCGGTTCCACCCTCACGGCCCAGCAGCCCGAGAACAACATCGTGCGGGTGGCCCTGCAAGGGATGGCCGCCGTGCTGGGCGGCACCCAGTCGCTCCACACCAACGGCTTCGACGAAGCCCTCGGGCTGCCCACCGAGCGGGCGGCGAAGATCGCCCTGCGCACCCAGCAGATCGTCGCCTACGAGTCGGGGGTCACCGACACCGTCGACCCCCTCGCCGGCTCGTACTTCGTGGAGTGGCTGACCGACCAGGTCGAGGCCAAGGCGTGGGAGTACATCGAGAAGGTCGACGCCATGGGCGGGGCGGTGGCGGCCATCGAGGCCGGCTACATGCAGGCCGAGATCGAGAACTCGGCCTTCGAGTGGGCCCGGGCCGTGGACGGCGGGAGCAAGGTCATCGTCGGGGTCAACCGGTTTGTGGACGAGAGCCCCGAGCCTGCGGACGTGTTCCCGATCGACCCCGAGCTGGAGCGGCGCCAGTCGCAGCGGGTGGCCGAGCTTCGGGAGCGGCGCGACAGCGCCGCCGTCAAGAAGGCCCTGGAGGATGTGCGGTCGGCGGCCCGGGGCGACGCCAACCTGCTCTACCCGATGAAGGACGCCCTGCGGGCCTTTGCCACCCTCGGCGAGGTCAGCGACGTCCTGCGCGAGGAGTTCGGCGTCTACCAACCCAGCCGGTAGGGCGTCAGCTCGCCTCCCGGAGACGGCCCTCGGGAGGACAGGAGACGGCGAGGGCTTGGCGGGCCCGGGCCACGCCGGCGAGGCCCCGGGCCCGGGCGGCACGGTCGAGCCGGCGGCGCGCGAACCGCGATGTCGAGGCCCCGCTGATCAGTTCGAGCTGGCCGGCGTTGTGGCCGGAATTCCGCCCGGTCTCCATGGCCCCATCATCGCGGCCGGGTGTGACAGTTTTCATCGCCCGGTTGACAGGGGGCGTCTGCGGGCTTGCCCTGCGAGGTCGGCGAGCCTGCGGGCGGTCGTTCGGGGCAGGTGCACCACTTCCCGCCACGTGAAGCGACCGGGGAGCCAGCCCGTGGCGGCGACAACCGCCGTTTCCCGCCGAGCGTCGTAGACGGGCTGGTCTCGGTGTTGCTGACCGTCGAGTTCGAGGAAGAGGCCGATTTCCTCCCACGACAGGTCGACCCGGCCCACGATTTCATCGTGACCGTTCCGGACTTCGAGCTGTCTCGTCGGTGGCCCGAGGTCGGGAACCTCACGGGCCAGTTGGACCATGAGGGTCTCGAGAAGGCTCTCGGTCGGTGGAGCGCCGGGCGGCCGGAGGGCCAACACCCGACGAATCCGAGCGGTGCCGGGCGTCCTTGCCCGCGCCAGTGCAGGGAGGGCGGCTTCGAGCTCTGCGACCGACGCGAGGCGCTTACGGAGGGCGGACTCGAAGGCTTGCTCCCAAACGTCGTCGTCGAGCGTCGGTGCGAGATCAACCAGGGTTTGGAGGCCGTCCGCGCACCGCATCCCGTCGACGTTGAGTTCTCCGGTCACGGGCCCGCGAAACCGTCGCCCGGGGGTGTCGAGCACGACGGCGTCCAAGCCGTGAAGGACTCCCGCCAGCGCCCCCCGAGCGACGCCGTCGGCGGCCAGCACCCCGGCACGGGCCTGGTCGAACAGATCCGGCTCGCCAGAACCCTCTGCGTAGACCCCGCGCATGACCTTTGTCCATCGCCCCGTTCTCTCGCCCCAGCGAAGGGTCGACGGGCTGAGCCCGAGCGACTGGGCCTCCGCTGTCGTGAACAAGCGCCGCATCGACGCCTCCCCGCATTTGGCGCCGCGCAGTGGTCGTGATCTGGCCCGGAAACGGGCTTGGCACGACATCTGCGTGGCGTGAAACCGCTCGCAAGGGGAAGCAGCAGGGGAAGCGGCCATGACCAGGTTCGGAACGCCCAGCATGGCGTTGGGGTGTGACAATGACGGTTGGATGGATTCACGGGACGTTGTCGTCGTCGGCGGGGGGGTCATCGGCCTCGGGGTGGCGTGGCGGTGCGCGCAGCGAGGTCTGACGGTCACGGTGGTCGACGACCGGCCCGGGCGGGGGGCGTCCCACGCCGCCGCGGGCATGATCGCCCCGGTGTCCGAGGTGACCTACGGCGAGGAGACGCTCCTCACCCTCACCATGGAGTCGGCGAGGCGCTGGCCCGGTTTCGCCGCCGAGCTGGAGCGGGCGTCGAGCCACCCCATCGGCCACCTGCGGGAGGGCTCGCTCGCCGTCGCCCTCGACGCCGACGACAACCGCGCCCTCGAGGCCCTCTTCCGCTTCCAGCGCTCGCTCGGGCTCGACGCCGAGCGCCTGACCGGGAGCGAGTGCCGCGAGCTGGAGCCGGCCCTGGTGCCCGGGGTGCGGGGGGGCGTTCTGGTGCGGGGAGAGCAGCAGGTCGACAACCGGGCCACGACCGCCGCGCTCCTCCTGGCATGCGAACGGGCCGAGGTCGAGCTCGTCGCCGCCCGGGCCGACGAGGTGCGCTTTGTGGGCGACCGGGTCGTGGGAGTGGCCGTCGGGGGCGAGCCGATCGAGGCCCCGGTCACGGTGCTGGCGGCCGGCGCCTGGTCGGGCAGCCTGCCCGGCCTCCCCCCTGGAGTGCTCCCGCCCGTCCGGCCGGTCAAGGGCCAGATCCTGCGGCTCATGTCCCCCGGAGGCGGGAAGGACCGGCTGCTCCAAAGGGAAGTGTGGGGCCGGGTCGAGGGCCGCGAGGCGTACCTGGTCCCGCGGGCCAGCGGTGAGATCGTGGTCGGCGGCACGGTCGAGGAGCAGGGGTTCGACACCACCGTCACGGTGGAGGGGGTGCGGGCCATGCTGACCGCCGCCTTCACCCTCGTGCCCGGGATCGACGAGTGCGAGTTGGTCGAGGCCACGGCCGGCCTGCGCCCGGCCACCCCCGACAACGCCCCCGTCCTCGGCCCGTCGGCGCTCGATGGCCTGGTGCTCGCCACCGGCCACTACCGGCACGGCTTCCTCCTGCTCCCGGTCACCGCCGACGCCGTCGCCGAGGTCGTGGTGAGCGGCCAGGTGCCCGAGGAGATCCGGGCGTTCTCGATCGACCGCTTCACCCGGGCGGGAGCACCGGCATGAAGGTTGGCGTCCTTCAGGTATGGGTCAACGGCGAGGCGAGGCCGGCGGAGCCGGGGACGACCATCGGCACCCTCGTTGACGCCCTGGGCCGGGGCCGCAAGGGCATCGCCGCCGCGCTCAACGAAGAGGTCGTTCCCAGGGGAAGATGGGACGTGACCGAAGTGCGTGACGGAGACCGGGTTGAGATCCTGACGGCCGCCCAGGGGGGTTGACGACCATGGACCCCGCCCTCCAGATCGGCGAGCACAAGTTCGGCTGCCGGCTCATCCTGGGGACGGGTGGCGCGCCCAGCCTCGACGTGGTGGAACGGGCGATCGCCGCCTCGGGCACCGAGCTGGTGACCGTCGCCCTCCGGCGCGTCGACCCATCCACCTCTGGCACCGTGCTCGACGTGATCGAGCGGGCCGGGGTGGCGGTGCTCCCAAACACCGCCGGGTGCTACACGGCCCGGGAGGCGGTCACCACGGCGCGGCTCGCCCGCGACGCCCTCGACACCGACCTCGTGAAGCTCGAGGTCATCGGCGACGAGCGCACGCTCATGCCCGACCCGGTCGAGCTGCTCACCGCCGCCGAGACCCTGGTCGACGACGGCTTCACGGTGCTCGCATACACCAACGACGACCCAGTCACATCCCGGCGCCTCGAGTCGCTCGGGTGTGCCGCTGTCATGCCGCTCGGCGCCCCCATCGGGAGCGGCATGGGGATCCGCAACCCCTACAACCTCGCCATCATCCGAGAGCAGGTGTCGGTCCCCGTGATCCTCGACGCCGGGATCGGGGCACCATCCGACGCCGCCGTTGCCATGGAGCTGGGCTGCGACGGCGTGCTCCTGGCGTCGTCGGTGACCCGGGCCCGTGATCCCGAAGCGATGGCCGAGGCCATGCGCAAGGCCGTCGAGGCGGGACGGCTCGGCTACCTGGCCGGGCGCATCCCGAAGCGGCTCTACGCCGAAGCGTCGACAGCCGACGCCGGTGCCCCCGACCTCCTCGGCCCCGACCTGCGCTCGGCGGTTCACCACCGAAGTCACGACCGCGCGAACGACGACCCCGGCGTGCCCGACGCCGGCTGATCGCATCCCTCGGTGGTGTCGCCAAACAGCGACACTGCTAAATTGTCGTCGAGTAGCGACATTGCTACATTGTCATACTATGGCGACATGGAGCATACCGTGAGCCGCATTCGCACCGTGCGGGATCTCGCAAACACGATTCGCGGGCATCGCCGGGAGCGCGGCTGGACCCAGGCCGAGCTCGCCCGCCGAGCACAGGTCTCACGGTCGTGGCTGATCGATGTTGAGGCGGGCAAGAGGCCGACCGTGGAGTTCGGTCGGATTCTTCGCGTGCTCGATGCGCTCGGCATCGATCTCACGACCGCGACCCCCATGCGCACCGACGCCGAAGCGGCGGTTCCACTCGACCTGGACGAGCACCTGGATCGATATCGTCCGTGACCGCAAACACTCTCGTCGTGGCGCTGCACGGAGTCGTCGCCGGCACGCTGACGCGCACGCGTACGGGCCTGCGCTTTGAGTACGCGGATGCCTATCGACACGACCCGTCGGCAACCCCGTTGTCGGTCGCCATGCCCCTCGCGGTCGAAGCACACACGCACGCGACCGTCGGGCCATGGGTACGCGGGCTCCTGCCCGATGACCTCGAGGTCCTCAGGCGGTGGGCACGCCACTTCGACGTGCGCGGCACGGCACCGTTCGACCTCCTTGCGGCGCCGATCGGTGAAGACTGCGCAGGCGCGGTCCAGTTAGCGAAACCGGAACGGATCGACGAAGTCCTCGCGCGCCCGGGAAGTGTCCACTGGCTGAGCGAGGCAGACCTGGCTGATCGTCTCGCCACACTCCGCACCGACGGTGCGAGTTGGCTCGGGCCTGACTTCACGGGGCAGTGGAGCCTCGCCGGACACCAGCCAAAGACCGCTCTCCGTCACGAGGATGGTCGGTGGGGTGACCCCCGCGGCGCAGCCGCCACGACGCACATTCTCAAACCGGCGATTGCGGGCCTTAATGACCACGACCTCAATGAACACCTGTGTCTCGGTGCAGCTCGAAGAGCGGGCCTCGTCGTCGCGCGCACCGGTCTCGATCGCTTCGGGGACCACAGCGCGGTCGTCGTGGAGCGCTACGACCGGCGATGGGAGGCGGGCGACGTGGTGCGAGTTCACCAAGAAGACGTCTGCCAGGCGCTCGGGGTACTCCCTGACGGCAAGTACGAATCGGATGGCGGACCTTCGGCACGCGACGTCGTCACCTTGCTCCGTTCAGCCATCCCGGCTGGCGCGGCGGAAGATGCAACGTGGCGGTTCTTCGACGCGCTGGCGTGGAACTGGATCATTGCCGGAACCGACGCGCACGCGAAGAACTACTCGCTGCTCCTCAGCGGTGATCAAGTTCGGCTCGCGCCGATGTATGACGTCGCCTCGGCGTTGCCGTACGGCTTTCATCCCCCGAAGTTGCACCTGGCGATGAAGATCGGGGGCGAATACCAGCTGAGCATCATCGAGAAGCGCCACTGGGTCCGCCAGGCCAAGGTCGCTTCGCTTGATCCAGACGCCGTGCTCGCACGGGTACATGCGCTGGCCCACCGCGCGCCCGATGCCTTCTCCGACGTCGCCAGTGCACCCGAGATCCGAGCGCTCGACAGCCCGCTCACAGCACGACTCGTCGATGCCGTCACCGCGCGAGCGCAGGAGTGCCGACGCCTCCTGTCATGAGCGAGGACGTCACGACGTGTCAAAGGGCGCACTCCCAGAGCGCGGACATCGGTACAGCCCACAGGCCTTCACCGAACGAGAGGGGTTCCGGCCCGGTGTGCAGCACCACCCCGCCCACGAAGCGTTCCCCGGCGCGGCGGCGAAGATGGCGGAGCCCGGCGGATAAGGCCGCCGCTCGTGCAGCGAGACGGCGGGTCTACGACCCCGCCTCGCCGAAGGCCTCCCGGGCTGATCTGGCGACCCGCTCTGCGGCGGTGACCAGACCACGGATGCGCTCACTTGCGACATCGGCCATGTCTGCTGGATCCCGGCCCTCGATCGACCAGGGATTCAGGGAGTCGAGGTCGTCGGGGGCAAACCGGTCACGGTCAGGCGACGGCGCGCTCATACACGACTTCGCCTTCGCGTGATGGCCAGTAGAACATCGTGCCGTTGACGTCCTTCTTCCGTTCGAACTCCGCCACATCGGTCACGACGACGTCGCACGGGATCGGGGCAGTGATGGCCCGACGTATGGCGCCCATCAGGTCGACTCGTGTCCCCGGATCGACTTCATCGAACACAACAAGGAGGTCCAGATCGCTGTCGGGGCTCTCGTCGCCACGACCCACGGAACCGAAGACGATCACCTTCGCCGGGTTGAACTCGCGGACGACGTCGCCGACCGCGGTTGACACCCATTCACGCAGGGTCTTGCCGTTCCACCTTCCATCGGCGAACACGGCTTGTTGGCTCATGCGACGACTTCCGAGAGCCGACCCTCGTGAGGGTGAAACTTGACGCGGGCATTCACACGCCAATTCTCCCACGCCGATCCCCTTGTGGGCGCCTTCCCGCGATCTGAATGGTCCCGGCAGGGCGCCGCAGGCCAGGAAGGGGCGGAGTGTGAAGGCGGCGCGAGGGTGGCCAGCTTGATCCTGGAGATGCTGGCCCGGACAGGAGTCCCCGAGCTGGCGACGGATTCTCGCGGGCATTGCCTGACGTCAGAGCGCGTCGGCGAGCATCTTGAGAAAGGCCGCGGGGGAGTAGACGGGGAGGCGATTCGACAGGCCGAGAAGGTGCTTGTCGCCGGAGACGATGACCGCCGAGACGCTGTGGGCGAGAGCGATCAGGTAGTCATCGCCCGGGTCGGGCGATCGGAGTGCGGGAGGGTCGTCGGGGTCGTCGTGAGCGTCCGCCCCCCGGCGGAGCAGCTCAACGAACTCTCCGGCCTCGCGGTCGCTGATGCGGGCGCGCAGCTTCGGGTACGCAAGCGCGCGTTCGAGCTCTGCCAGCACCTTTGGCGAGACGACGAGTTCGTAGGCCCCCTCAAGCCACGCGCTGAGAACCTTCGCAGGGGAGCCTCGAGGCGTGAGCAACCCCGAGATGAGGACGTTGGGGTCGAGGACGACCCTCACGGGTCAGCGCTTCGGGCGGCGGCTGGAATGCTGCGCTTCGACGGCCAGCTCGACGGCCGTCGCCTCCGACAGGTCGCTCCGCTCCCACAGCCGGTCAAGGAGGTCGAGGCCCAGGTGTCGCCGCAGGGCTTCCTCGATGACCTCCCCGTCACCCCGACCCGTGCGTGCAGCGCGAACCTTCACCGCCCGAAGAACGTCCTCATCGATGGTGAGCGTAGTACGCGTCTTTGCCATAGCAGCATCATAGCATCTAGATGCGACACCTGGGCTTTGAACCGACCCTGGCAGCAACGAACCCGCCGGATAACGTCGCCGCTCGTGCAGTGGGACGGCGAGGACCCAGCCCACCGGGCGCGCCATCGCGACCGGTTGCTCCGCGACTATGCGCGGCGCGAGCTGGGCGTGTTTACGCCGTTCTACCGGCGCCACCTGAAGGAGCTGGGCGTCGATCCCCGCCGGGTGCGGTCGCTCGCCGATCTGAGCCGGGTCCGGGTCGTCACGCCCGACGACCTGCTGGCCGAGCCCGAGGAGTTCCTGGCCCACCCCTCGCTGACGGATCTCACCAAGAGCGGTGAGCCGAGGCTCGCGCTCTCGCTGTCCCTCGCCAAACTGACGCGACGACTCGACGGGGTCAACCGCGGTGTCGTGGAGCCCCGGTACAAGCCGATCGCCTGGCTCCGGTCGGGCGACGTGCCCCTCGGCTACACGGACGCTGACCTCGACTTGCTGGCCGAGGCCGGGAGCCGGGTGCTTTCCCTGGCGGGGCTCGACCGCAGCGACGTGCTCGTCGGGCTGACGGGTGGCGGCGCCGATCTCGCCCACTGGCAGCTCGTACTGGGTGCGCGCCGGGCCGGGATCACCGCGCTCCACCTCGGGCCGGAAGCCGCGCTGCAAGCCGTGGTCGAAGCCCGGCCCACCGTGCTCGCCGGTGCCCCGGACGCATTGCTGCGAGCGCTCACGGCGATCGACGAGGTGCCGAGCCTGAGGGCCGTGCTCGTCGTCGGCGCTGATCCCGGGCCGGGCGAGCGGGACGCGCTGGCGCGGGCCGCGGGCGCGGTCGCTACGGAGCCGCCGGCGGTCGTCGCCTCGTGGGCTCCGCCCGGAGCGCGGGCCCAGTGGGGTGAGTGCCCGGACGGCGACGGGTACCACACGTTCCCCGACCTTGAGATCCTGGAGGTCGGCCGGGGTGGCGCCATTCACCCGGGCGGGGCCGGCGAGGTGCTGTGGTCGGCGCTCGGGTGGCGGGGCACGGTGGCCTTCCGGCTCGACACGGGCGTGCGGGCCGAGGTGATCGACGACCGCTGCAACGCCTGCGGGCGTCGTGGTCCCCGCGTGGTCACCGGGTCGCGCGCCGGGCTCGAGGCACTGTCGGTGATCGAGGACCACGATGGGGTCGCCGAGTTCCTGGTCGAGTTCGGGATGCGAGACGGCGCGGCCGAGCTGGTCGTGTTCCTCTCGCCAAAGCGGGGCGCCGACGCCGTCGAGATTGTGGAAGACCTCGATGGCGAACTGGCCGCGACGCAGTACGTCGTGCTTCCCCGCAAAGACCTCGACCGCCGCCTGGCCAAGGCCGGATCACGGGTGGTCGACCGCCGGTGATCTGCCGACCGGTGAAAGTGCCGCGAGAGGCTCGCCGGTAGACTCGCTCGCCACGGCGGGCTCTCCGTCGTGTCTGAAGGACCTCCTATGACGACGCTGTCCGAGCCGACTGATGCCCGAGTCATCGGTTCGCGCCTCGGCCTCCGTGAGCAGGTTGGCCAGATCTGGGCCTACCGGCACCTGCTCCTACGCATGGTGCGCAAGGAGCTGAAGGTCAAGTACAAGAACAGCTTCCTGGGGTTCTTCTGGTCGATGCTGAACCCGGCCCTCTACCTGGTCGTGTTCTGGCTCGTGTTTCAGGTACTGCTGCAGGCGGGGATCCCGAACTTTCCCATCTACCTGCTGTCGGGGCTCCTGGCGTGGAACGTCTTCTCAACGGGGCTGAGTTCGGCCGCTGTCTCGATCACGATGAACGGTGCACTCGTCTCAAAGGTCTACTTTCCGAGAGAGATCCTGCCGCTCGCATCGGTTGGCGCCGCCCTCGTTCACTTCTTCCTCCAGAGCGTGGTGCTCCTGGCGGCGCTCGTTGCGTTCCGGTACGACGTGTCGTTCGCCCATGCTCTCGCGATCCCGCCCGCGCTCGTTTCCTTGCTCCTCCTCACCAGCGGGCTGGCCATCTTCCTGGCCGCCGCCAACGTCTACCTGCGCGACACCCAACACCTTGTCGAGCTGGGCCTCCTGGCGTGGTTTTGGATGACACCCATCGTGTACCAGCAGCAGATCATCGCCAGCCGCCTCGATGGCAAGTCGTGGGAGTGGGTTCAGTGGCTGAACCCGATGACATCGGTCGTGCTGGTATTTCAGCGAGGCATCTTCAATGTGGTGTCGACGGCGAACAGTGGTTCAAGCGTTCGGCCGATCGCTGACACCCCGGGAGCCGTTCTACGCATCCTTCCGTCGGGCATGGACGCGGGGTGGTACCTCGCCCACATCGGCGCGGTGGCGTTGGTCGGGATTGTGATCTTGATCCTGGCGCTTGCCTTCTTCGGGCGGGTCGCCGGCAACCTTGCCGAGGAGATCTGAGGTGGCACCCGCGATCCAGATCAGCGGCGTCTCGAAGCGGTTCCGCCTGTACCACGAGAAGTACCAGTCGCTGAAGGAGCGCGTCATCCATGCCGGGCGCGTCCCCTACGAAGACTTCTGGGCGCTGCGGGATGTTTCGTTTGAGATCGAGCAGGGCGAGACCTTTGGTTTGGTCGGGCACAACGGCTCGGGCAAGTCGACTCTCTTGAAGTGCATCGCCGGGATCCTGCGCCCCACGAGCGGCGAGATCCGGACCCGCGGGCGCCTGGCGGCGATGCTCGAGCTGGGAAGCGGCTTCCATCCGGATCTGACCGGGCGTGAAAACGTCTACATGAATGCGTCGATCCTCGGCTTCCCGGAGCGCGAGATCGACGCCAAGTTCGACGACATCGTGGCCTTCGCCGAAGTCGAGGAGTTCATCGACCAGCAGGTCAAGCACTACTCGTCCGGGATGTACCTCCGGCTCGGATTCGCGGTTGCCGTTCACCTCGACCCCGACATCCTGCTCATTGACGAAGTGCTGGCGGTCGGTGATGAGGCCTTCCAGCGAAAGTGTCTCGACCGGGTGCACCAGTTCCAGCGCGAAGGCCGAACCATCGTCATGGTTACGCACAGCGCAGATACGGTCCGTCAGGTCTGCGACCGGGCGGCGGTGCTGGATCACGGTGAACTGATCACCGTTGCAGAGCCCGGCGAGACCATTCGCGTACTTCGGGAGCGGCTGTTTCCTGGCGAAGCTCTGCCCGAATCTGCGGACGGGGAGCTACCGGGCTTCGCAGCTGCTGAGGGGGTTGAGGGGGTTGAGGGGGACGAGACTCCACCTCCACTGGATCCGAGTAGGGACCAGGCGAGACTCCGCAACCTGCTCGCACGCATCCTCGACGTGTCATTGGAGTACCCGGGATCGACCGAGCGCCCTTACCTCGAGGCGGGTGACCCGCTCATCATCCGCGTGTCTTTCAAGGCCACCGTCGAGCTCGACGACTTCGTTGCCGGAATCGCGATTCACGACGACGAATGGCGACACCTCTTCGGCACAAATACGCACCTACTGGGAATGGACTTCGGCACGGTGAGCGGTCGGGGTGCAATCGAGTTCCGGATCGACAGCGTTCCCTTCCTCGATGGCACCTACCACCTCACCATCGGCCTGACGAACAGCCCGGACACCCTCATCTATGACTGGTGGGAGGGAAAGATTCAGTTCGAGGTGATGAACCCGAGCCGGGATGTCGGCACGGTTCGCGTTCCGGTTGCCGTGACCATGGAGACCGAGCTCGAACCGGCCCGTGCGAGGAAGCGCAGACGCCTGTCTGCTTCATGACTCGAGAAGGGTAAGGAGATCTCATGACTGACCAAACGCCGCCCCCGCCGCCCCCGCCGCCCCCGCCGCCGGGGCCGGGTGGGAGCACCTGGTCTGACACGGGTGCGGCCGACGTGCAGGGCCAGGTGCAGCGGGCTGGTGCCCGGGGTGGTGGCGCCACGGCCTGGCAGGGGGGCGGGACGATCTGGAACGAGCCGGTCCTCGTGATCAACCAGAAGGCCAAGCTCATCGAGGTCACCAACGAATACAACGTCTACGACCAGAACGGCACCCAGCTCGCCGTCGTGCGCCAGACCGGTCAGAGCGGGCTTCGCAAACTGCTGCGGGTGCTGACCTCGTTCGACCAGTTCCTGACTCACCGTCTCGAGGTGTATGCCCCCGACGGCTCGGTGCAGATGCGCCTCACTCGCCCCGGGAAGATCTTCAAGTCGCAGATCATCGTGGCTGACGCCGGCGGGGCCGAGGTGGGCCGGGTCGTGCAGGAGAACGTGTTCGGCAAGAAGCGCTTCCGCCTCGTCGCCGCCGGCCAGCAGTACGGGCGGATCCAGGCTGAGAACTGGCGGGCGTGGGACTTCGCCATCGTCGATCACGCCGGAACCGAGGTGGCCCGGGTGACCAAGACGTGGGAGGGGCTCGGCAAGGCCATGTTCACCACCGCCGACCACTATGTGCTCCACCTACACCGACCCCTCGACGACCCGTTGCGCTGGTTGGTCATCGCCTCGGCCCTCTCGATCGACACCGCCCTCAAGCAGGACTCCTCCGGCTTCAACTGATTCCCCCATGAGCGCTTTTGGGTGCCGAACTGGCCCGTCAGGGGCCAGTTCGGCACCCAAAAGCATCGGGGGAGGGTCTGCGACCGGCGTCGGTACACTCGGCTCTCGTGTCTGAGCACGCCCCGGGCGACCTCGCCTGCCTCGACTACGCCGCCACGACGCCCCTGCGGCCCGAGGCGCTGGCAGCCATGGAGCCGGTGTGGCGCGAGAACTTCGGGAACCCGTCGGGCACCCACGAGATCGCCCGGCGTGCGAAGACGATCATCGAGGAGGCCCGCGAGCAGGTGGCGGCCGACCTGGGGTGCGAGCCCCGGGAAGTCGTCTTCACCGGCGGCGGGAGCGAGGCCGACAACCTGGCCCTGAAGGGCGCCGCCTGGGCCGCGCGGGAGCAGGGCCGGGGCGAAGTGATCGTCGTGTCGGCCTTCGAGCATCACGCCGTCCTTGACGCCGCCGAGCGCCTGTCCCGGGGCGGCTTCGAGGTCCGCCACGCCCCCGTGTCGGCGGGGGGCGTCGTCGACCTCGACGCCCCCGTGGATCTGCTGGACGACCGCACCAGCGTGGTGTCGGTGATGCTCGTCAACAACGAGGTGGGAACGATCCAGCCGTTCGACGAGGTCGCCACTCTGGTGCGCGAGCGGGCGCCGCGGGCCGTGCTCCACACCGACGCCGTCCAGGCGCCTCAGTGGTGCGACGTGGCCGGGGCCACCGCCGGAGCCGACCTCGTCGCTGTTTCCGCCCACAAGTTCGGCGGGCCCAAGGGGACGGGCGCGCTCGTCGTCCGGGGCTCGACCCGGCTCGTGCCCCTCGTCGACGGCGGGGGTCAGGAGATGGGCCGCCGTTCCGGCACCCACAACGTGGCCGGGATCGCCGGGCTGGCGGCGGCGTTGCGAGCGACGGCCGAGGGCCGGGAGCAGGAGGCCACGCGCATCGGCAGCCTCCGGGACCGTCTCGCCAAGGGCATCACCGAGGCCATCCCCGACGCCTGCTTCAACGGCGACCGGGCCTTCCAGACGGCAGGGATCTGCCACGTCGGATTCCCGGGTGTCGAGGCCGAGACCCTCCTCCTGATGCTCGACCGCGACGGCGTGTGCGCCGCCGCCGGCTCGTCGTGCCAGTCGGGCTCGACCGAGCCCTCCCACGTGCTCTTGGCGATGGGCGTGCCCCGGGCCGAAGCCCTGTCGTCGATCCGGCTCACCCTCGGCTGGCCCTCGACCGACGCCGACGTCGACCGCGCCCTCGAGGTCATCTCGGCCGCGGTCGAGCGCCTCCGGGCCCGACCCACCCGCTGAGACGGTCGACGTGCCAGTCAGCATGCGGGTGCTCGTGGCCATGAGCGGCGGGGTGGACTCGTCGGTCGCCGCCGCCCTGCTCCGAGACGAGGGTCACGACGCCGTCGGCGTCACCCTCAAGCTCTGGGGCGGCGAGTCCGACTCCGGGTGCTGCTCGGTGAGCGACGTGGAGGACGCCCGCCGGGTGGCCGCCCAGCTCGGGATCGCGCACTACGTCTTCAACCTGACCGACGACTTCACGGCCTCGGTGGTCGACCCCTACCTCGCCGACCACGCCTGGGGCCGCACGCCGAACCCGTGCGTGGAGTGCAACCGCTCGATCAAGTTCGGGCGCCTCCTGGAGCGGGCGATCGACATGGGCTTCGACGCCGTGGCCACGGGTCACCACGTGCGAGTGCGGGACGAGGGGGCGGCGCGTCGCCTGCTCCGGGGCTCGGACGCGGCCAAGGACCAGTCGTACGTGCTCTACATGCTGGGCCAGCCCGAGCTGTCCCGTTCGCTGTTCCCCATTGGCGAACTGACCAAGGACGAAGTCCGTCGGGTGGCCGCCGACCTCGGCCTGCGGACGGCCGCCAAGGCCGAGAGCATGGACGTGTGCTTCATCAAGCGTGGTGACCGCTCCCGGTTCCTCGCCGACCACCAGGTGTTCCGGCCCGGCGTGATCGCCGACGTGTCCGGGCATCCGCTCGGCACCCACGAGGGGTTCGCCCGGTTCACCGTGGGCCAGCGCCGGGGGGTGGGGGTGGCGACGGGGGAGCGGCGGTATGTGGTCGCCGTCGACGCCCCGACGGCGACGGTCACGCTCGGGTCGCGCGACGACCTGCTGCGCGAGACGGCGCCCGTGGAGCAGCTCCGCTTCGTGCACGAGCCCCCGCCTCCGGGCGAGCCGCTCACCTTCCAGACCCGCGCCCACGGGGCCCTGGCCCCCGGCGTGCTCGACGGCGAGACGGTCGTGTGGAACGAGCCCCAGCCCCGCGTGGCCCCCGGCCAGGTCATCGCCTGGTACCGGGGCGACGAGCTGCTCGGCGGCGGCATCGCCGCCCCATAACCCCAAACTTTGGATCTTCGCGTGTCCTATAGGGGGGTAGACACCCAAAGTTCGAGGCGGGGGGACTCGCCGGACGCCTTGTGGCGGCGGCGGTTCCGGGCGGCCCGGGTCAGCTTGCCCGCCTGGGCCCGCGAGGCGCCGGAGCGGTGCGTCTACGCCTCCAACGCGTCGGGGAAGTGGGAGGTCTACGCCTGGAACCTCGCCGCCGACGAGCACCGCCAGGTGACCGACCGCCCGGAAGGCACGCTCCGGGCGAAGCCCGACCCCACGGGCGAGCAGATCTGGTGGTTCGACGACGACCAGGGCAATGAGTACGGCCGGTGGGTGCTCGAGCCCTTCGCAGGCGGTGACGGGCCGCGGCCCGCGGCCCCCGACCTGGCCCCGGCGTACGGGGCAGGGCTGGCCCTCGCCCCCGGCCTGGCGGTGATCGGGCGCTCCGACGACGGGGGCACCACCATCCACGCTGTCCGAGGAGACGGCCCGGCCGAGCTGCTGTACGAGCACCGGGAGGACGCCGGGGTCGGGGGGCTCTCGCGAGACGGCGCCCTCCTCGCCATCACCCACTCCGAGCACGGCGACTCCCGTCACCCCGACCTGCGGGTGCTCGACCTTGCCGGCCTGTCGGTAGCCGACCTCTCCGACGGGCCGGGGCGGGGCCTGTACCCGCTCGGCTGGTCCCGCGTCCCGGGCGACCAGCGCCTTCTCGTCGAGCACGAGCGGGGGGAACAGGCCCGTCCCCTCGTGTGGTCGCCCGAGACGGGCGAGGAAGTGCTCGTGGAGGTCGACCTGCCCGGCGAGGTGAGCGCGTCCTGGTACCCCGACGGCGAGTCGCTGCTCCTCGTCCACGACTTCCGGGGCCGGAGCGAACTCTTCCGCCACGACCTCGCCACCGGCGCCCTCGAGCCGCTGCCGACCGAGCCGGGGACGGTCACCGGGGCCCGGATCCGTCCCGACGGCGAGCTGTGGTACTCGTGGTCGAGCGCCGGGCGGCCGCCCGAGGTTCGCCGCAGCGCCACCGCTGACGGGGTCCTCCTGCGCCCACCTGGCGAGGGAGCCCCGCCAGGCGTGGCTTACGACGACCTCGCCGTCGACGGGGTGCATGGCTTCCGCCCCGAGAGCCACGACGTCGACGCCTTCGCGCCCGAGGCCCAGGCGTGGGCCGACCACGGCTTCGCCGTCGCCCTCGTCAACTACCGGGGGAGCACCGGCTACGGGCGGGAGTGGCGGGACGCCATCGAAGGGCGCCCCGGCCTCACCGAGCTGGAAGACGTCGCCCGGGTGCGCGACCACCTGGTCGCCGCCGGTCTCGCCGACCCGGAGCGGACGGTGCTGGCCGGCCACTCGTGGGGCGGCTACCTCACCCTCCTCGGCCTCGGAACCCAGCCCGAGCGGTGGGCGCTCGGCATCGCCGGCGTGCCCGTGGCCGACTACCTCGCCGCCTACGAGGACGAGATGGAACCCCTGAAGGCGTTCGACCGGGCCCTCTTCGGGGGGAGCCCCGACGACGTTCCGGAGAAATACGTCGAGCGATCACCCATCACGTATGTGGATCACGTGCGGGTGCCCGTGATGATCCTGGCGGGGGAGAACGACCCCCGCTGCCCCATCCGCCAGATCGACAACTACCTGGGCCGGCTCGCCGGCCTCGGGAAGCCCCACGAGGTGTACCGCTACGACGCCGGCCACGGCTCTCTCGTCATCGAGGAGCGCATCCGCCAGGTCGAGGCCATGATCGCCTTCGCCGCCCGCCACCTCGGCACGGCCGAGCCCGCATAGGCGGTGCCGTGGGGAAGCGGCCGGGCGCTTCACGCCACGTAGTCGTCGTGATTCCGCTGACGCGCCGCCGCGATCACGACGTCTGCGCGGCAGGAAACGGCCCGGGCGACGTTGGCCGTCACTTCCGATGGCTGAGTCGCTATCAGATGGGGAGGCGCCGCCGAGCGGCCTCGCGCAGGGCAGCCCCCGGGCGGGCGAGGCTCACGATGACCGCGGCCGCCTGGGCGACGTCCACCTCTCGGCGGTTGCGGCCAACGACCGGCACCGGCAGGGGTTGGGTGAGCGAGGCCGCGAGTTCGCCACCGCGGGCGCCCAGACGGAGGTCGACCGCATCGCCCGGCCAGGGCTCGGGTGGCGGTCCGAGTGCGCCGAGGTGATCGCGGGGGAGCAGGATCGGGTGGGCGAGCGTGAGCGGGTCGTGGACGACGACCCCGCCAGGAACGAACACCAGCCAGCGCCGTGAGAGGGCGTGGAGGGAGCGCCCGAGGACGGCGACCACGGGAACGCCCGCCAGCAGGGCCAGGACTCCGGCACCCCAGCGCTCGGAAGCCAAGAGCAAGGGGGCGGCAGCCAGCGCGGCGCCGACCAACAGCGTGGCCAGCGGGGCGAGGGCGAAGCGCACGGCGGGCGGGGAGCGCAGGGGTGACCGGCGCTCGTCGCCGTAGGCGCCGCCGTTTACGAACGGGCCCGCCACCTCGGGCGTGAGGCAGAGCCCCGTCACCAAGAGCGCGTGGACGAGGGCGGGCAGCGCGTCGGCGAGATCGCGGCCGGGGGTGGTTGCCACCGCCACGCCGAGGCTGAGGGGGCCGAGCAGGCGGACGCCGGTCAGGCCTGCCGGCCGCGGGGCGAGCACGGCGACGACGCCGGCGCCCCAGGCGGCCCAGGCCAGGGCCTCGGCGACGGCGTCCTCGGGGCCCGTCCAGGGTTCGAGGGCGGAGGCGAGCGGGGGCGCAAGGGCCACCGGCAGCCCGAGCCAGAGCACCCGGAGGGTCCACAGGAGGAGCCGCTCGTTCCGGTCGTTCCGTTCCGGGGTGGCCATGGGGGCCGTTCTTATACTACGAGCGCCCTCGCCCCCCGCTCCGGTGGAGTCATGCCTGACGTTCGGCTCGTCGACCTTCAGCTCATCCGCCGCTACAGCTTGGCGGTCCGCCAGGAATCGGCCGACGCCGCCGAACTGCTCGAAGTCCTCGACGCCGACCGGGCCGCGCTCCAGAAGGCGGTGAAGGGTCGGGCTCCCCGAGCCCGGAGCACCAGCACGGGGCGCGCCAGTCGCACCTCGACCAGTCGCACCTCGACCACCCGCCGGGCGCGATGACCCCCCGTCCTCGAACCCTCACCGCGGGGCTCCCGACCTCGATCGGGAGCCTGCCCCACGTCGACGCCGCCGCCGCCGCCCAGCTCGTCCTCGCCAAGCAACCGACGCTCCCGGCGGTTCCCGAGCTTCCCGGCCTCAGGCCCGCCGAAGGAATGATCGAGCGCTGGCTCCGCTTCGATGACCCTGCCAACGTGCAGATCGACGAAGAGGCGAACGCCGGCGCCTTCGCCTTCGTTGCCGCCGCGGCCGCCGACCCGCCGCGGGCCGTGAAGGCCCAGGTGGCGGGGCCCCTCACCCTCGGCGTGGCTCTGGTCGACTCCGGGATCGCCCCGACGGAAGCCTTTGAGCGCGCTGCCCGCCTTTCGGAAGCGGCGGCGGCGGCGACGGTCGGGTTTCTGGCCAAGCGCCTCCCCCACTCAGAGGCGGTGCTCTTCCTCGACGAGCCGGCGCTGACGGCGTGGGCCTCCGACTCGGCTCCCATCGAACGGGAGCAGGCCGTCGACATTCTCTCTGGGGTGCTGGCCGGCATCGATGCCGTGACCGGTGTGCACGTGTGCGGCGAGGGCGACCGGCGCATGGCGATCGAGGCCGGCCCGGCCATCGTGGGCTTCGAAGTTCGCCCGTCGGTGCTTGACGACGGCGTGGCCATCGCCCGCTACCTCGACGCCGGGGGCTGGATCGCCTGGGGAGCCGTCCCCACCGACCGCCCCGTCGGCGAGCGCGTCGAGCACTGGTGGAAGGCCCTGGTGTCGCTGTGGTGCGACCTCACTCGGGGCGGGTGCGACCCCGTCACCCTGCGGACCCAGGCCCTCATCACGCCGGCGTGTGGGCTCGCCGGCCACTCGGAGGACCAGGCGGCGACGATCCTCGACCTGTGCGTCGAGATCGGCGAGCGGGTCCGCGAGCAGGCCATCGCCACCCGCCTCACGGTGGGTGCCTGAGTTTCTCCAGCGTCTGAGGCGCGTTACGGCGCGCATTCGCACTTAACTCACCGCAGACGCAGGTAGGTAATCTCGCCCTGCATGGCCGTTCCCCCTGAAGTCGAGACGCGCATCAGCGAGCTGCGCGAGGCCATCGGCCATCACGACTTCCGCTACTACGTGCTCGACGATCCCGAGGTTTCCGACGCCGAGTACGACGCCCTGGTGCGGGAGCTGCGCGGGTTAGAGGAGCAGTTTCCCGAGGCCGTGACCCCCGACTCGCCCACCCAGCGGCCGGGCGGATGGGTCGACCAGACGACGTTCGCCGCCGTCCAGCACGTGCAGCCCATGCTCTCGCTCGACAACGCCGTCGACCTCCCCGAGTTGGAGGCGTGGCACGCCCGCATCCGCCGCATCGCCGACGTGGGCTACCGCTTCGTGTGCGAGCCCAAGGTCGACGGCCTGGCCATCTCGTTGCTGTACGAGGACGGTCGCCTGGTGCGGGGGGCCACCCGGGGCGACGGGGTCAGCGGTGAGGACGTCACCCTCAACGTCAAGACGATCCGCTCGATCCCCCACCGCCTGGCCTTGGAGAGCCCCCCCGCCGTGCTGGAGGTGCGGGGCGAGGTGTTCATGCCCGTCGCCGTGTTCGAGGAGCTGAACCGCAAGCAGGGGGAGGCCGGCGAGCGGCTGTTCGCCAACCCCCGCAACGCCGGGGCCGGATCGCTCCGTCAGCTCGACCCCCGGGTCACGGCCGGGCGACGCCTCGACACCTTCTGCTACCAGGTGGGGGCGAAGGAGGGCGGCCCCCGCCTGCGGAGCCATTGGGAATCGCTCGAGTGGCTGAAGGAGTGCGGGCTCCCCGTGAACCCCGACATCGGGTGTGCCTCCGACCTCGGCGCGGTCGAGAAGTTCTGCGCCGAGGTGCTGGGTCGCCGCCACGCGCTCTCCTACGAGGTCGACGGCGTGGTCGTCAAGGTCGACGACTACGGCCACCGCGAGGAGCTGGGGGCCACGACCAAGGCCCCCCGGTGGGCCATCGCCTTCAAGTTCCCGCCCGAGGAGAAGACGACGGTGTTGCGGGAGATCCAGGTCAGCATCGGCCGCACCGGCCGGGCCACGCCGTTCGCCGTCCTCGAGCCCGTGTTCGTCGGCGGCTCGACCGTCGGCCTGGCCACCCTCCACAACCAGGACGAGGTGGCCAGGAAGGACGTGCGGCCCCGCGACACGGTCGTCGTCCGCAAGGCGGGCGACGTGATCCCCGAGGTGGTGGCCCCCGTGATCGCCAAGCGGCCCAAGGGAGCCCGGGCCTGGAAGTTCCCGACCGAGTGCCCGGCGTGCGGCGGGCCGCTGGTGCGCCTCGAAGGCGAGGCCGACCACTTCTGCGTCAACTTCGACTGCCCGGCCCAGCGGGTCCAACGGGTGGTCCATTTCTCTTCCCGGGCCGCCATGGACATCGAGCACCTGGGGGAACAGACGGCGGTCCAGCTCGTGGAGCGGGGGCTGGTGAACGACGTGGGCGACATCTACGCCCTCTCCCTCGACGACGCCCTCGGGTTGGAGGGCTTCGCCCAGCTCTCGGCGGAGAACCTGCTCGCCGCCGTCGAGCAGTCGAAGGGGCGCCCGCTCCCCAACCTGCTTGTGGCCCTCGGGATCCGCCACGTGGGCCGGGCGGCGGCCGTGGAGCTGGCGCGCCACCTCGGGCACCTCGACCGCATCGAGGGGGCGAGCCAGGAGGAGCTGGAGGCCGTGGAGGGCATCGGCCCGGTGATCGCCCAGAGCGTGCGGCGGTTCTTCGACTCCAAGGCCAACCGGGTGGTGATCGACAAGCTGCGGGCGACGGGCGTCAACTTCGAGGTCCCGGGCGGCGGGGGGGCCGGGTCGGGTGGGCCGGGTGGTGGCGGCCTTCCCTTCTCCGATCTCACCTTCGTGCTGACCGGCGGCCTCGACGGCTTCAGCCGCGATGAGGCCCGGGCGGCGATCGAGGAGCGGGGGGGCAAGGTGGCGGGCAGCGTGTCGAAGAAGACGAGCTACGTCGTGGTCGGCACCGACCCCGGTTCGAAGCTGGCCAAGGCCGAACAGCTCGGGGTGCCGATCCTGGACGAGCCCGCGTTCGTGAAGCTGCTGGAGGGGTAGCTATCCCACGCGGAACGTCCAGGAGAAGCTGGCGCCGTCATCGCGGGTCTTGGCCTTGTCCCAGTAGACGACGGTGATGCGGTGGGTGCCGGCGCGGAACTCCCGGATCTCCTTGCCCGGGCCGGGGCTGAAGAAGACCTGTCCCAGCGACTCGACGCTGGTGGCCTGGAAGCCGGGGATCTCGCGGCCGTCGATCATCAGCACGCCGGTGTGGTCGTCGGAGAGGTCGACGCCCACGTTTCCCTGGGGCGCGATCAGCGCCCCGTCGGTGGGGATGATGCGTTGGATGGCGTCGGGGAGCGTGACCTCGTCAGACTCGGCGGCGAGGAAGCCGGCGACGACGAGGCCGATGGCGGACGCAACCGCCACCGCCATCAGTCCGCTGCGCACGTAGGGGTGCATCGGTCCGCTCCGCGTCTCAGTTCAACGACGCGTCGGGGAGGTGCGTCTCGGGAAAAGCAGACAGGGCGAGGCCAAGGAGCACGAGACCCCCGGTGGATGCCCCGAGCACGAGCAGCCGTGGGATGAGATCGAGGGATGGGTTCAAGAGCCCGATCACGAACACGCTGGCCTCCCAGAGGGTGAGGAACATGAATGCCCCGTGGCGCCGGCGGACGAGCGCCGCGCAAAAGGGGAACTTCGCCAGCAAGAAGGCAGGCACGAGAGGCGGCGCGTTCCCGACGAAGAGGACACCTCCGAGGAGGGCGACGTTCTCGAGGGCGAGAAACCCGGCCGCAGCGGGAAGCGCCCAGTCACGGTCTCGCTGGCGTGCCGTCACTCGCCCGACCGTACCAGCGGCGTGCCGCCTGGATTCACCGGACGGGCCGGGGGTCCTCGTCGACGATCATGCGGGAGAGGCGCCGGTGGAAGACCTCGATCCGCGTGCGCACTTCGGAGTCGGGCAGGTCGTCGTAGACGGCCTCCAAGACCTTGTAGAGCCGCTGGTACACGTGGGCCTCCACGTCGTAGGCGAGGTGTTTGTCGATGGGCGCCATCCCCATGCGGAGCAGCACGGCGGCGAAGACCTTGGCGATCATGAGGGGGAGGCGGTCGCCGGTTCGCTCGGTTTCCGACTCCAGGAAGTCGACGAGGCGCTCCATGGCCGGGCGGTTCCACATCTCGCCCCGCTCGATGAATCCCTCGAGCGCCGCCACCACCTCCGGGTTCATGGTGCGAAAGGTACCGGACTCCACCCGATCGCAGCCGATGGGTACGTCGATGTTACGGGTGTGGCTTATGATGGAAATGATGTTGATGATGAACCCGGTTGACTTCGCCGGCCAGACGCTCGCGGGCCGCTACCGGCTCCTGCACCCCCTCGGTGCCGGCTCGGGCGGGCGGGCGTTCGTGGCCCACGACACCCAGCTCGGCCGCAAGGTCGCCGTCAAGGTGCTCCACGAGGGCCTCGCCTCCGACCCCGGCTTCCTCGATCGCTTCCGGGCCGAGGCCAGGGCCGTGGCGTCGCTCCACCACCCCAATATCGTGACGCTGCACGACTGGGGCGAGGACCCGGTGGCGTTCATGGTCTTCGAGCTGCTCCAGGGCGGGAGCCTGGCCGGGATGCTGCGGGCCGGCCATCGCCTCACCGCCGCCCAGGCTTCCCACCTCGGCTCCCAGGTCGTGGCGGGGCTGGAGCACGCCCACGAGCGGGGGCTCGTGCACCGCGACGTCAAGCCCGCCAACCTCCTGTTCGACGACCGGGGCACGGTGAAGATCGCCGACTTCGGCCTCGCCCGGGCCCTGGCCGAGTCGGGCGCCACCGAACCCGTGGAGGGCGTCGTGGGGACCGCCCGTTACCTCGCCCCCGAGCAGGCCACCGGGGAGACCCTCGACGGCCGGGCCGACCTCTACTCCCTCGCACTCGTCCTCGTGGAAGCGGTGGTCGGTGATGTGCCGCTTCGAGGTGACGGGCCCCTCGCCACCTTGAGCCTTCGAGCCTCGACCCCGATCGAGGCCCCCGTCGAGCTGGGCGCCCTGGGCGTGGTGGTGGAACGAGCCGGGCTCCCGTCACCCCTCGAGCGGTACCCCGACGCCCCCGCCATGGGCCGGGCCATCACGGCGGCGGCGGCGATGCTTCCCGAGCCGGAGCCGCTCCCGGTCGTGGGGCTCGGCATCGATCTCACCGAGCCCGAGCCGACCGAGATGGGGATCCCGGTCGCGCGTTCGGAGCCGCTGACCCAGGCCACCACCGAGGCGGTCGAGGCGGTGGAGGCGGTCGAGGCGGTGGAGTCCGAGGGCGAGGTGGCTCCGGAGGACGTGCCCCGGCGCCGGCGCCTGCTCATTCCTTGGGTCGTGGGCCTCGCGGCGGGGGCGGCGCTCGTGGCCGCGGCGTGGGCCCTGGGCCAGGCCGGCGGCCCCCTGGTGCACGCTCCCAACCTGGTCGGCGGCACCGAGGAGATCGCGTCCACGTCGGTCGCCGGGGTCGGTCTGTCGCTCGACGTGGAGGACCGTGTCTATTCGGCCGACCCCCCGGGCACCATCGTGCGCCAGTCGCCGGCGCCCGGCGACGGCCTCCGCCGGGGCCAGAAGGTCGGCGTGGTGGTGTCGCGTGGCGCCGAGCCGGTCGACCTTCCGCCCGCTACTGGGCGCCCGGAGGCCGAGGCCCGCGAGGCCCTGGAGGCGGCCGGGTTCGAGGTCAGCGTCGAGCAGCGCTTCGACGACGCCGCCCCGGTGGGGGAGGTCATCCTTCAGGAGCCGTCGGCGCGGCGGGCTCCGCAGGGCTCGTCGGTGACCCTGGTGGTGTCGAAGGGTCCCGAGCCCGTGGTGCTGCCCAACGTCATCGGGCGCACGGCCGACGAGGCCGAGGCGACGCTTTCCGACCTGCGGTTCGACGTGCTGCGCACGGAGGAGTTCAGCGACACGGTCGAGAAGGGACGGGTCATCCGCCAGGACCCGGTGGCCGGGGCCGAGGCCGTCCCCAGCTCGGAGGTCACGATCGTGATCTCGAAGGGCCCCAACCGGGTGACGATCCCCGACGTGCGGGGGCTCACCGTCGAGGACGCCACGAACAAGATCGAGGCGGCCGGCCTCGAGGTCGACGTCGTCGGCTACAAGCCCGGGGGCAGGGTGAAGAGCCAAGACCCCGAAGGCGGCCTCATGCTTGAGCGGGGCCGCACCGTCACCCTGTTCGTCTGACCCGCACCCGCCCTTTTTGGGCCTCTTGCTCCACAGAATGTGCGCACCGAGAGGCCCAATTGCGGGAGTGACGAATCTGCCATATGATCTGGCAGATGCGAACGACGCTCGATATCGACGACGACCTCATGGAACGGCTGATCGAGCGGCATCGTGACCTGTCGAAGACGGAGGCCATCGAGACGGCCATCCGGTGCTACTTGCAGCGAGACGCCGCCGACCGCCTCCGGGCGCTCGCCGGCCAGCTCGACGTGGAGGACGTCTCGGCCGAGCTTCGGCGCGCCGATCGCACGACGTGAGCGTCCTGCCCGACACGTCGATCTGGGTCGGTTATTTCCGCGGGGGCGACCAGAAGTCGACGGACGAGATGTCGGCCCTCATCCACGACGACGAAGCGGTCATGTGTGGGCCTGTGCTGGCCGAACTTGTTGTCGGAACGAAGCCTGAATCGAGGGTGACGCTCTACGAGGCCGTCGCCGGGCTGCGTTGGGCGTCACTCAGTCATCGGGCCTGGCGGCGAGTCGGGGAGGTCGGGTCAGCGCTGCGAGCGGCCGGGATGTCGGTTCCACTCACCGACATCGAGATTGCTGTTTCCGCGGTCGAGGCGGATGCCGCGCTCTGGTCGCTCGACACCGACTTTGAGCGCGTCGCCACCGCGGTCCCGGAACTGCGCCTGCACCGGCCCTGACCGAAGCGGGCACGGCGCCGCCGCATTTCTTGACCGGCGGGTCGGAAAACTAACGTCGGGCGTTCCCACGACCATGAGCGAGTAGGCAAAGGAGCCCCCCATGGGTGCACTCGACGGGCGCGTCGCCATCATCACTGGAGCCGGCCGGGGCATCGGCCGCGAGCACGCACTCTTGTACGCCAGCGAGGGGGCCAATGTCGTCGTCAACGACCTCGGAGGATCAGCCGACGGCACCGGCGAAGACGTCGGGCCGGCCCAGGAGGTGGTGAACGAGATCACCGCCATGGGCGGCGAGGCCGTCGCCAACACCGACAACATCGCCGACTGGGAGGGTGCCCAGCGCCTCATCAACCAGGCGATTGAGACCTTCGGTGACCTGCACGTGTTGGTGAACAACGCCGGCATCCTGCGCGACCGGGTGCTGGTGAACATGACCGAGGAGGAGTGGGACGCCGTCATCCACGTCCACCTGAAGGGCCACTTCTGCCCGACCCGCTTCGCCGCCGCCTACTGGCGGGAGCAGACGAAGGCCGGCAAGGAAGTCAAGGCCAACATCGTCAACACGTCGTCGACATCGGGCCTCCTGGGCAACGCGGGCCAGACCAACTACGGCGCCGCCAAGGCCGGCATCGCCGCCTTCTCGATCATCTGTGGCATGGAGCTGGAGCGCTACGGCGTGCGCAGCAACGCCATCGCCCCCGCCGCCCGTACCCGGATGACCGAGCAGACGCCGGGCCTCGGCGACATCGTCAAGGCTCCCGAGGACGAGGCCAAGTTCGACGTGTGGAACCCGGCCAACATCTCGCCGCTCGTCGGCTACCTCGGCACCGAGGACTGCCCCTTCAACGGCAAGACCTTCTTCATCCAGGGCGGCACGGTGCGGCTGTTCCAGGGCTGGACCATGACCGAGACCCTGGAGAAGGACGACCGCTGGACGGTGGCCGAGCTCGAGTCGGAGATGAAGCTCTTCGTGTCGTAGCTCAGGCGTCGAACCGACGGGCCCCGTCGGCGACGGCCTGGCGGGCGACGGTGGCCCGGCGTCCGACCGTCCATCGGGCGACCAGGGTCCGCGGCAGCCGCAGGAGAACGGCGACGATGACTCGGGCGCGGCGCCTGACGAAGTACGGCTGTGGGCGCCGTCGGGCCCGGAGCCGTTGGAACACCTCGCTGCGCATGAACCGCCACCAGTCGCCCACGTAGCGGCGGAGCTCGCGGCGCCAGACCGGACCGGGCGCGTTCTTGGCCAGCGTCAGGAGCGCATTGCGGTGGGAGTAGTGATCGGCGATCGCCGAGCGATGCCCGACGATGGCCCCCCGCACGTGCCGGGCTCGCGACTCGGGCACGTAGACGTAGCGCCAGCCCCGGAGCCGCCCCCGCCACGACAGGTCGAGTTCCTCCGAGTACAGGAACAGGCCGGCGTCGAGGAGGCCCACGTCCCGCAGGTAGGCGGCGTCGAGGAGGACCACGGCGCCCGTCCAGGCAAAGACCTCGACCGCCTCGTCGAAGTGGGGACCGTCGGGCTGCCCGTAGCCCCGTTCGGCGCCGTAAGCGCCGTCCACGAGGCGGGCGCCGGCGCTGTTGATGACGTCGAAGTTCGGTCCGCCGACCAGCAGGTCGACGTGACGGAATCCCGGTCCGACCTCGGCGTTGGTGGCGGTCCCCGCGTCGTCGAAGACGAGGGGTTTGGTGCGGTCGGCGTCGACCTGGAGCCGGAACTCGGCCGGTTCGTCCTGACCAGTGGGGACGGGGAGGAAGAGCGTGGCCTCGGGACCCGTCCACCGGAAGTGCGGTGCCGCCGGTTCGCGCTCGAGCGGGAAGGACCCCTCGGGAAACACGGTGTGGTCCCAGCAGTCCTCGCCGTCGCGCACGATCTCGCTCACCCTCACCCCGAGGGTGCGCTCGTCACCGCCGCCCGGTTCCCAAGGCTCGGTGCGGACGCCGACGCGACGGTACGACGGTTCGAGGAACACCCGGGGGTTGGCGGCGCCGATCTTCGGGTCGCTGGCGACCGCGTCGACCAGGGGCGCGAGCCACCCGGGCTCGACGAAGGCGTCGGGGTTGACGAGGGCGACGTAGTCGACGCCGTCGAGATCGGCCAGGGCGAGGTTGTTGCCACCGGCGTAGCCGAGGTTGCGGCGGCTGCGCAGGAGCGCCACGTTGGGGAATTGGCTTGCGATCTCGTCGGCGCTGCCGTCGGTGGAGGCATTGTCGACGACCACCACGTCGAGGGCATCCGGCGACCACTCCGTCTTGGCCAGATGTTGGAGGCAGCGGAGCACGTGTTCGCCGCCGTTGAAGTTGACGACGACGACCCGCACCCTCGGGGAGCTCATGTCACCTTCTTGGTACCGGATTCCGCGCCCAGGGCGGGATTCAGAACCAAGAACAGGGTGTCAAGGGGGAGGAGGCGGTGGTGGCGCGTCCGCTGACGGGGCGTCGCCGGGCGGGGGCGGGGGGGCAGGGGTGTCAGCCACGGCGGCCGGAGCCTCGCCCGATACGGCCTGGGCGACGGCCGCGGGCGGAACGATGTCGGTCTTGAGGCCCCGTGGCTCGCCTCCACCCCAGGGGCGGACGGCCACGAGGATGCCGAGCACGATGCCGACGACGAGGGCGATGGTGAGGACGGGGCTGTCGAGCGGAACGATGCCGAACAGGGCGAGGTCAAGGGCCAGGAAGATCCCGAAGACGATCCCCGAGATCACACCCAAGATGGGACGCCGCCGTCTCATGGCTTGCCCCTCGCCGCAAGACCCAGACCGGCGGCGGCCGCGGCGCTGACGGCGGCCGAGCCGAGGCTGGCGGCGTTGACGGCGCTGCCGGCGATCTCGACGTCGATCGAGCCGCTGCACGTCGTGCCCGCTTGCGTGTGGCTGCCGCTGGCGGTGGCCTTGAGGCCGCCGAGAAGCCCGGCCGGGAGGTCGAGGTCATAGGTAGTGGAGTCGGCCGTGCTCACCTTGTCGGTGTCGCCGCCCCAGCTCCACGTCTCGATGGTGGGGTCGTCGAGGCCGGGGATGAGGTCGAGGCCGGGCGCCACGTCGAGGCTGATGCCTCCTGAGTACGGCATCTCGTCACTGGGGCTGGCCACGGTGATGCTGCCCTCGTAGTCCACGTCGGCGGCGCGGGGGATCTTGTAGCGCTCCGTGCTCTCGGCGTCCACGGCGACCGAGGTGCCGTCGTCGCCGCTGATGACCCCCGACGCCGTGCACTCGGGGCTGAGCGACGCGCCCGCGGGGCCGGCGAACAGCAGAAGGGAGAACCCCATCGCCAACCCGCAGATGGTCAAGAACCGCCGAAGCACGGGCCGCACTCTAGGGAGCCTTCTGGTGGCGGTCAATCACCATCACCCTTCGCGCTGGTCTGGCTCCGGCCGCGCTCCACGATGCTCGCCCGGCGGCGCTCGACCTCCTCGGGCTGCACGCGCCAGGCGACGAACTCCTCGCGCTCGAGCTTCCAGCAGTCATCGAGGGTCATGGCGACGCCGAGGTCGTAGTTGCGCTTCAGTCGCCGGAGGGTGCGTTGGTCGTTTCCGGCGACGTCGCGGGCAAGGTCGAGGGCGGTGGCGAGGAGCTGTTCGTGGGGGACGACGTGGTTGACGAGCCCGAGCCGCAGCGCCTCGGCGGCATCCACGAAGTTGCCGGTGAAGCTCATCTCCCTGGCCTTGCGGATGCCGACGGCCTGGGGCAGAAGGGGCGTCATGCCGCCCCCGGGGAGGGCTCCGACGCGGGCGTGGGTGTCGGCGAAGCGGGCCCGGTCGGAGGCCACGAGGAGGTCGCAGTTGAGGGCGATCTCCAAGCCGCCCGTTACCGCGGGCCCGTTCACCGCGCCGATGACGGGCTTGGTCATTCTCCACAGGACGGAGAACGGGTTGGCGTTGACGCTTCCGGTGCCGACGAGGTTGGCGGCCGTCGAGCCCAGTTCGCGCAGGTCAAGGCCGGCGCAGAAGGCCGGGTCGGCACCCGTGAGCACGATGACGCTGACGGCGTCATCGGTCTCGGCGTCGTCGAGGGCGTCGGCGAACGCCGCCATGACCTCCGAGTTCAGGGCGTTGCGAGCCTCGGGGCGGTTGAGCGTGATCGTGCGAACGGCATCGTCGGTTCTGGTCAGGACGACTTCAGCCACGTGCGGGAGCGTAGGGGGTCAGGTCGTATCGGTGCGCTCGGCGACCCTGTCGAGCACGGCAACCATGACGGAACGCAGCCGGGCCCTGACGTCATCGTCGGTGCCCGCCCAGATGTCGCGACCGCCGCTTGCGAGCACGATCACGACCTCGCCGGTGTCGACATAGAGACCCTCCACGAAATCGGAGGTGATCCCGACTTGGGGGTCTGTCAAGCGGATGGCGAAGTAGGCCTCGTCGCCAAGACCGTCGGCCGCATCGAGCCGGAACTTCCCGCCCTCGAAGGTCTTGCTCACCTCCGACTCGAAATCGCCCTCGCCACGCGAGAGCACCTCGAAGAACAAGTCGGCTTGGTACGGGTTGCCCTCGTCGGTCGGCCAGGCGCACTGGCCGTTCTGGGGCTCGATGACCTCGTGTTTGGCGGCATGGCCGACGAGCCGCTCGACCTCCTCGGCCGTGATCAGAGCGCGGCACACGCTGCGCTCGGCGGCGGGGGGGAAACCGCGGGGCTTGCTGGTTGTGGTGGCGAGGCCCGCGGTCGTCGGCGCCGAGCTCTGGTCGCCGCTGTCGTCGCCTGTGAAGGAGAGGACGATCAGGCCCACGAGGAAGGCGGCCACGATGCCGAGCTGGAAGCGGAGGGAGGGGCGACGTCGTGCGATCGGCCATTCTCGCGTCGCTGATCCCTGCGAATTTGGTTTCGTTTTTCACATCCCGCCGCGGTGACTTCGCCAAGTTCGGTGCTGGGGGGCGCGGTCCGCGTAACTGTCACACCCAGATGCGACCATGGCCGACATGGAGATCATCTGGCTGTTCACAGGTCTGTTCATGGGGTTGGCGTTGGGTTCCGGCGCCGCGGCGCTGGTCTACCGCTCTCGCCTGGCGGCGGCGTCGGCCCGCTCGGCCGCCACCGAGCAGCAGATCGAGCACGAGCGCGAGCTGGCGAGCCAGAAGCTGGCATATGCCGAAGAGGTCAATGCCCGTCTCGACGAGCGCCTGCGGGCCGTCTCGGGTGACGCTCTGCGCACCAACAGCGAGACATTCCTCCAGCTCGCCAGCGCCACGTTCGATCCCATCACCCAGCGGCTCGACAGCTTCGACCGCCAGCTCCAGGACTTCCGGACTTCTCACGGGTCGATCTCTCAGCACCTGTCGTCGGTGGCTCGCGAGACGTCCAACTTGACCAATGCCCTGCGCAAGCCGAGCGTGCGGGGTCGGTGGGGTGAGATCAGCCTCCGCAACGCCGTCGAAGCGGCCGGGCTGAGCGCCCACTGCGACTTCACGGAGCAGGCCACCGTCGAGAGCGACGAGGGTCGTCGCCGCCCCGACATGGTGGTGCGGTTGCCCGGCAACCGGCAGGTGGTGGTCGATTCCAAGGTGCCGCTCGAGGCCTACCTCGAAGCGGCCAACACCGAAGACGAGGTGACGCGCGCCGCGAAGATCGCGGAGCACGCCGCTCAAGTGCGCAAGCACGTCCAGGAACTCGCCAAGAAGAGCTACTGGGAGCAGTTCGACCGGGCGCCGGAGTGCGTGGTGATGTTCCTGCGCCTCGAAGCGACCTTGGCCGCCGCCCTCGAAGCGGACTCGGGGCTGTTCGAAGAGGCCGCCCGGAGCCGGGTCATCCTCGCCACCCCCAGCACGCTCGTCGGGGTTCTCTTCGCCATCGGCCAGGCGTGGCGCCAGGAGGCCGTCGCCGAGAACGCCGAGCGCATCAGCGAGATGGGGCGCGAGCTTTACAAGCGCCTGGCCACGATGGGTGACCACTTCGCCAAACTGGGGCGCGGGATCAAGAGCGTCGTCGGCACCTACAACGACACCGTCGGGTCCCTCGAGGGGCGTGTCCTGGCGACGGCGCGCAAGTTCGACGCCCTGGGTGCGGCCTCCGGCGACATCGACATTCTCAACCCGGTGGAGTCGGCGCCCCGCCCCCTCACCTCCGAAGAGCTGGTGGCGGGCGACGCCCGTGTCTTCGAGCTCCCCGCCGAGCTCCCCGCCGAGGTGGCCATCGACGACGATGATTACGGCACGCTCGGCCGAGCCGCCCGGTAGGCCCGGTCGTCCCCTGGCCCCGTTCTTGGGTCCTTCGTTGCGCCCCCGCCGCGAGAAGTCGGGCCAAGAATGAGCTGGCGTCGGTAGCCTCGGCGTCCGTGCCGAGCCTGCGGACCGGGTACGTCGTCGCCAACGGGGTCCGGGTGTTCTACGCCGAGGCCGGGCGGCAGGCCGACCCGCTGGTGCTCTTCTGTCACGGCTTCCCCCAGCTTTCCTTCGCCTGGCGCCACCAGCTCCCGCCCGTGGCCGAGGCGGGGTTCCGGGCCGTGGCCATCGACATGCCCGGGTACGGCCGGTCCGACAAGCCCGACGTCTCCTACGACGTCGTGTGGCTCGCCGGCGTCCTTGCCGGGCTGGTTCCAGCCCTCGGGCACGAGCGTGCCGTCTTCGTCGGCCACGATTGGGGCGGGGCCGTTGTGTGGCCGCTGGCCCGCCTCCACGCCGAGGTGGTCGCCGGGGTGGCGGGGATCAACATGCCCGACCTGCCGCACCTTCCCGTGGCGCCCGTCGAGCTGATCCGGGCTGCCCGTCCCGAGCGACCCAACTACATGGTGCAGTTCCAAGAGCGGGGCGCGGCCGAGTTCTTCCTCGAACTCGACGTGGACGGGTTCCTCGAGATGATGTTCCGCACGCGGACGACGGTGAACGTCGCCGCCTTCACCGACGAGGCGATGGCCGTGTACGCGGAAGCGTTCCGGCCCGACGGAGCGCTGACGCCACCCCTCGAGTACTACCGGAATCTCGATCGGAACTGGGAGCTGACCGCCCACCTGGCCGACACCAAGATCGAGGTGCCGTGTCTGATGGTGACAACGGACGGCGACCCGATGCTCACGCCGGCCATGGCCGAAGGGATGGAGGAGCGGGTCCCTGATCTCGAACGGGTGCACATCACCGAGTGCGGTCACTACACGCCCGAAGAGCGCCCGGCCGAACTGACGGCGGCGCTCCTCGGATTCCTCAGCCGGCTCTCCCGCTGGGCCTGACGAGCCGGGCCTGACGAGCGGTGCGGCGCCTCGGCTCTTCCGTCCTCGCCGTGGTCGGCGCCCTGGCCCTGCTTGCCAGTGCCGGGGCCACCTGGGCCCGGGCCGAGCTGCTCGACCGGGAGCGCTTCGCCGAACTCGCGACGACGACCCTGTCTTCGACCGAGGTCAGTGAGCTTGTCGCCCGGGAGATCACCGACCGGGTGCTGGCGGGGGCCCCGCCGGAAGTTCCGCGCCCGCAGGTGGAAGCGGAGGTGCGTCGCGCCGTCGCGACGCCGGAGTTCCGATCCGTGTTCCGCGAGGCCGCCGTAGAGATCCACGCCGTGCTCATGACCGAGCGGCCCGGCGGGCCGCTCGCCGTCGATCTCTCGGGGGCGGCGTCGATTGTCCGTTCGGCGGTGGCGCGGGTCGACCCGCGGGCGCCCGACCTGATCCCGCTGGAAGGGCTGTCGAGCGTCGACCTGGCCGAGGAGGGCGACCTGCCCAGCCTCCGGGCCCTCGACCGGGCGGCCGGCGGCGGTGGCGGCCTGCTGTTGGCGCTTGGCGCGGCCGCGGTTACGGCGGCAGCGCTCATGGATCGCCGCCCTCGAATTCCCGTGGCGCTGGCGGGGGCCGTCGTGGCGGCGGGGGCGACGGCGGCGCTGGCCGGCGCCTCGGCCGTGCCCGTCGTGGTCGGCGCCCGCATCACCGATCCGGGGGTGGAGCAGGCCGTAGAGGCCGTGCTCGGCGACCTGTTGTCGGGGATGCGGCTGGCGGCGGGGGCGACGGCGGCGCTGGGGTCGGCGGTGGTGGCGCTGGCGTGGGCGCTGGGCCGCCGGGCCAAGCCCGCCCTCCTCTCGCTGTTACCCGCGGTAACCGGTCGCAGTGAACGATCTCCGCGAGAAAGCGGAAGGGATGAGCCGCCGGATTAGCGGCGGCCGGCGTTGGGCTTGCGGCCCTTGTTGGCCTTGTTACGGCGGGAGCGCAGCCGGCGCTTCTTCGTCTTCTTGCTCATGAAGTTGGGGAGCCTACCCGGTCAGTAGCCTGAGCCTCGATGGAACGCCTGGGCCTCGTCGGCCTTCCCAACGCCGGAAAGTCGGCCGTCTTCAACGCCCTGACCGGAATGGACGTTCCAGTGGCGCCGCACCCGTTCTCGACCACCGAGACCACCGTAGGCATCGCCCGGGTCCCCGACCCCCGGGTCGAGCGGCTGGCCGAGATGTCGCACTCCAAGAAGGTGGTCCACGCCACCGTGGAGGTCACCGACATCGCCGCCCTCGTGAAGGGGGCCAACACGGGCGAGGGTCTGGGCAACCGGTTCCTTGGCTCGTTGCGAGAGGCCGACGCCCTGGTGTTCGTGCTCCGGGCCTTCGACGACCCGAACGTCCCCGGCGAGTCCGATCCCACCGAGGCGTTGGCGACCCTGGAGCTGGAGCTGGTGATGGCCGACCTGGAGTCGGTGACCTCGCGCCGGGAGCGCCAGCGCAAGGCGGTCAAGGGTGACCCCGCACTGGCGGGCGAGGTTGCGGCGCTCGAGCGCGCCGAAGCTGTGCTTGGCGACGGCACCCCGCTGTATCGGAGCGGGCTGAGCGACGACGACCGGCGGCTCCTGGCTCCGGCGTTCCTCCTGACCAACAAGCCCGCGCTCGTCGTCCTCAACCTCGGCGAGGACGACGTCGAACGGGCGACGGAGTTGGCGGCCAAGTTCGGCGACGACGCGCTCGCCGTGTGTGCTCAACTCGAGATGGAGGCCAGCCGGCTGGACCCCGACGAGCGCGCCGAGCTGCTCGAGGGCCTCGGGCTCGGCGAGGGCGTCGTGCCGCGCGTGGCCGCCGCCGCCTACCACCTGCTCGGCCGCCGGACGTTTCTCACGACCGGCGAGGACGAGAGCCGCGCGTGGACCTTCCGTGCCGGGGCCAGCGCGCCGGAGTGCGCCGGCGTCATTCACTCCGACCTCCAGCGAGGCTTCATCAAGGCCGAGGTCGTCGGCTGGGAGGAGCTGCTGGAGATCGGCTCGTGGGCGAAGGCCAAGGAAGCGGGCCGCCTCCGAGTGGAAGGCAAGGAGTACGTCGTCCAAGACGGCGACGTCCTCGAGATCCGATTCAACGTGTGAAGGCGACGGCGAAGCGGCGATGGCGAGGGAGCGAGACGAGGACACGGGCGGGAACTGGCTCCTCGCCGAGGGGCGAGTGCTCGCCGCCCTCGAGGTGGCGGCCAGCCGGGCCGACCGCCGCCGGGGCCTCCGGGGCCGGGACGAGTTCGAGGGGGCGCTCTTGCTTCGACCCTGCCGCCAGGTCCATAGCTTCGGGATGCGTTTTCCCATCGACGTGGCGTTCTGCACCGACGACGGCGAGGTCCTCCGGGTCAGCACCCTCCGTCCGGGACGGATCTCGACAGTGGTGCCGCGAGCGGCCTTTGTGATCGAGGCCCGCGCCGGGTCGTTCGCCCGGTGGGGTCTGAGTCCGGGAGAGCGGCTGGAGATCACGTGACTTCCACAAAGGGGGCACTCGTCCTCGTGGCGACCCCGATCGGCAACCTGGGCGACCTCTCGCCCCGGGCGACGGCCGAGCTGGCGGGGGCCGACGTCATCGCCGCCGAGGACACCCGCCGGACCCGCAAGCTGCTGACCCACGCCGGCATTCCGGGCGGCCGGCGCCTGGTGGCCTTCCATGAGCACAACGAGGCCCAGATGGCACACCGCATCGTGGAGGACGTCCGGAAGGGCCAACGAGTCGTGTGCGTGACCGACGCCGGGACCCCGGCCATCTCGGATCCCGGCGCCCGGGTGGTGCAAGCGTGCATCGCCGCCGGGCTCCCGGTCGAGGTCGTGCCTGGCCCCAGTGCGGTGCTGGCGGCCCTCGTGCTGTCGGGCTTCCCGACCGACCGCTTCGTGTTCGAGGGATTTCTCCCCCGGAAGGGGAGGGAGCGCGCGGCGCGCCTCGACGCCCTCGCGGCCGAGTGCCGGACCGCAGTCCTCTTCGAGGCGCCGCCGCGCCTGGCCGCAACCCTGGCCGAGCTGGCCGAGCGACTGGGCCCCGCCCGGCCCGTTGCCCTGGCCCGGGAGCTCACCAAGCTGCACGAGGAGATCTGGCGGGGCACCCTCGGCGAGTGCGTGGACGCGCTCCCGATCGCGGCCCGGGGTGAGGTGGCCGTCGTCCTCGGCCCTGCCGCCGAGCCGTCGGCTCCGTCAGACGGCGAGGTCGCCGATGCGCTCGATGCCGAACTCCGGGCAGGTGCCAGCGCCCGCGACGCTGCCGCCTCGGTCGCTCAGCGCCTCGGCATCGCCAAGCGCCGCGCCTACGACCTCGCGGTCAGGCGGAAGGCTCAGCGGTCGCGTTGAGCTGACGGAGGCAGTCGCCACACACCGGCCGGTCGCGGAACGACCGCAGGTCGTCGGCGCTCCCGCAGAAGAGGCAGGCATCCTCGACCTTGCGCAGGACGATCTGGTTGTCCTGAACACTGATGTCGACGTGCGTGCCCTCCGACAGCCCGAAGTGGCGCCGGATTTCGGCGGGAAGGACCAGGCGACCGAGGTCGTCGATCTTGCGCGACACGCCGGTGTTCTTCACGGGTTCTCCACCGGATCAAACCCCCGAGCCCCTCGCGCAAGTGCAACGTATCGTAGCGTCGCCGCCCGCCACCCGTTGCGGGCCACAACGCGGCGACAACGAAAGGTTCCTACCCGCACATGGGAAAGTTCTACGTCACGACGCCGATCTACTACCCCAACGATGTTCCCCATATCGGCCACGCCTACACCACGGTTGCCGGTGACGTCCTCACTCGCTGGCGCCGGATGTGGGGCGACGACGTCTTCTTCCTGACCGGGCTCGACGAGCACGGCCAGAAGATCTTCCGCACCGCCCAGGAACAAGGGGTGGAGCCGCAGCAGTTCGTCGACGCCATGGCGCCCCGCTTCACCTCGGTGTGGGAGCTGCTCGGCATCCGCAACGACGACTTCATCCGCACCTCGGACGAGCGCCACCGCGCCGCCGTGCAGGCTTTCCTCCAGGCCGTCTACGACGCCGGAGACATCGAGCTCGGCACCTACGAGGGCTTGTACTGCGTCAACTGCGAGGCCTACTACACCGAGGACGAGCTGCACGGTGGCGACTGCCCGATCCACGAGCGCCCGGTGGAGCGGGTGCAAGAGGAGAACTACTTCTTCAAGCTCTCGCGCTATGAGCAGCGGCTCCTCGATCACTACCAAGCGCACCCGGAAGCCGTCCGGCCCGAGATCCGTCTCAACGAGGTGCTCGGCTTTATCAAGCAGGGGCTCGCCGACTTTTCGATGAGCCGCACGTCCATCGATTGGGGGGTGCCGCTTCCCTGGGACGGCAAGCACGTCACCTACGTGTGGTTCGACGCCCTGTTCAACTACTGCTCGGCCATCGGCTACGGGGCCGACGACGAGCGCTTCCGCCACTACTGGCCCGTCGACTACCACCTGATCGGCAAGGACATTCTCCGGTTCCACGCCGTGTACTGGCCGGCGATGCTGATGGCCGCCGGGCTGGACCCCCCGCAGTGCGTGTATGCCCACGGGTTCTTGATGGTGGGGGGCAAGAAGATGTCGAAGACGGGCCTCACCCAGATTCACCCCGCCGACCTGGTCGAGGAGTTCGGCGTCGACGGGTTCCGCTACCACTTCCTGCGCGATCTTCAGTTCGGGCCCGACGGCGACTTCAGCTACGAGTCGATGGTGGCGCGCTACAACGCCGACCTCGCCAACAACTTCGGGAACCTCGCCAACCGGGTGCTCGCCATGTCCGCCAACTACCTCGGCGGCGTGACGCCCGAGGGCCGGGAAGACGCCCTGAGCGGGCCGGCCCACGACGCCTTCGAGCGACTCTGCTCCGGCCTGGAGCGCCTCGACTTCGCCGGGGGGTTCGGCGCCGTGTGGGACCTCATCGGCGCCACCAACGCCTACATCGAGGACCGCCAACCCTGGGAGTTGAACAAGGCGGGCGAGGCGGCGAAGGTGGCGGACGTCCTCGGCGACTGCCTCGAAGCCCTCCGCTTGGTCGCGCTCCTGGCGGCGCCGCTCATCCCCGGTGCGGCCAGCGAGCTGTGGCGCCGCCTAGGCCTCCCCGGAACGCCCGAGGACCAGCGCTTGCCCTCCGCCGCCGAGTGGGGTCAGCTCCCGGGTGGGCTGGCGCTCGAACGCGGCACGCCGCTGTTCCCCCGGATCGACACGTAGTGCACCAACCCGGAAGTCACGCACACGTCTCGCCGGCCCTCGACGCCCCTCGCGACGTCCTCCTCCTCGACGCAGCTTGTGGCTGCGCCTTCGTCGTGTGTCCTTGCGAGGAACGCCGAATGGCTCGGCGATCCGAGCACGGG
>JACPCJ010000139.1 GCA_016179865.1 Actinomycetota bacterium
CCTGCTCCCCTTCGCCGCCCTCGCGCTCTTCAGGCGCCCTGCGGCGGCGGTAGAGATCGGCCTTCCGCGCGCGGCGGCCCTGTGGCCGCTCTTGGGGGTGGTGGCCGATTTCTTTCTTCTGGGCGTCGTTTTCATCGGCTCCCCGCGGCTGCGGCTGCCGTGCGAGACGAGCGTCCTGCTCCTGGCGGCCTGGGGCGTCTTGCGCCTCTTGGAGACCGCCCGCCGCTGGGCCTTCTGGGCCGCCTCGGGGGCCTGGCTGGCGGCCAACCTGCTCGTCTTCTTCTTCTCCGAATCCCTGCGGGGCTGGCTGCGGGGGGTTCTCTGAGTGGGGGCGGACCGCCGGCGCCTGGCTGCGGGAGTCCTGTTACGATCTGGCGCGTCGGGCGGAGGGGCGGTTTCCCAGGGGGGGGGCTTTCCTTCGCTTCGCTCAGGACAGGTTTTGAAAAACCGCCCCCCTTGACCCCCGGAAAAACTTTTCACGGCCGGGCCGCGCGGTGAGCAACCGAGAACATAGGTAACAGAGAAAACCGGGAACATGGGTGACACGTGGGTTGGCTCATGGGGTGTCAGTCCCGGATGACGTAGTCGCGTTCGTCGAGGCGTGCCAGCAGCACACGGTGGAAGTAGATGGACCAGATGCCGTCGTCGACCTCCTCCAGGCCGATGGGGTGTTGCTTGAGGGCGTTGGCGATGAAGAGCAGCCGGTGTTTGAAGCGAAAGGTGCCGGCGTTGGTGATGCGCTTGACGAGGAAGTGGCCGGGGTACTCGATCGGAGGCAAGCGCTCCGGGTAGGGGCGCGGGGAGTGGCGGTAGAGCTGTGCGGGCGGCCGGCCAGCGAGGTACTGGTGGGGCCGCTCTTCGTTGTATTCGGTGCGGAAGGCGTTGAAGGCGCGTTGCTGGGCGGCGAGGGTGCCGCGGGGCGGGCGACAGGCGCCGGCCTTGAGGGTTTTGTGCATGCGTTCGTGGGCCCCGTTCTGCTGGGGGCTGGCGGGCCGAATGCGCTGGTGCTGAATGCCGAGGCGCATCCACCAGACGTTGAGCTGGGAGAGGCCGTGGATGCCGGTGGTGGCGAAGGGAACCCCGTTGTCGGTGCGAATGGCCCGCGGGAGACCAAAAGCCCGGAAGGTCCGCTCGAAGACGGCGCGGACGCCCAGGCCCTTGGTGCAGAGCAAGCCTTGGCACGCGAGCAGGTAGCGGGTGTGCTGGTCGGCGAGGGTGAGCGGATAGCAGTAGACCCCGTCGCGGG
>JACPCJ010000038.1 GCA_016179865.1 Actinomycetota bacterium
AGGTCTTCGCCCTGTCCGACATCAAGGCCCACGCCGACTCCGGCGCCTGGGACTTGATCGTCGTCGACTGCGCGCCGACGGCCGAGACGATCCGCCTGCTCTCACTCCCCGACGTCATCGCCCGCTATATGGAGCGGGTGTTCCCGGCCCAGCGGGCGCTGACCCGGGCCGCCCGGCCGGTGCTGAAGCGGCTCACCGAACTCCCCATCGCCGCCGACACCGTCTTTGCCGCCACCCAGAGGTTCTACGACCGGCTCGAAGGGGTGCGCGACCTGCTGACGGACGGTGCCGTCACCTCGGCCCGGATCGTGGTGAATCCCGAACGGGTGGTGGTGGCGGAGGCCCGGCGAACGTTCACCTATCTCTCGCTGTTCGGCTACCACGTCGACGCGGTGATCGCGAACCGGCTTCTCCCCGACGCCGTGGCCGACCCGTGGTTCGACGACTGGAAGCGGGTCCAGAAGGAGCAGATGGCCGTCATCGAAGAGTCGTTCGGGGCCGTGCCGGTCCTCCCGGCGCCGCTCATGAGCGAGGAGCCGGTCGGCGTGGGTCGCCTCGCCGAACTGGCCGAGAACGTCTACGGCAGCGGCGCCGGCGACGAGCGCCTGCACGCCGACGAGCCGCTGCGCCTGCACCACCGCGGCGCGGCCATGGTGCTCGACCTGGCCCTGCCGTGCGCCGTTCGCGACGAGGTCGACCTCGCCCGCATGAACGGCGAGCTCCTCGTCACGGTCGGCCCCTACCGGCGATCCGTGGCCCTCCCCGACAGCCTGCACCGCCGGGAGGTCAGCGGCGCGAAGCTGGTCGGCGGCCGCCTCGAAGTCGAGTTCTCGGAGGTGCGGTCATGAGCGCGCAGGACGAGCCGAGCGAGCACACCCACGAGAACGCGCCCCGGCATCACGACGAGTGTTACGCCTGCCCGGTGGGCGGGCTGTTCCTCACCGCACGGGGGGCGAGCCCGGAAGCGGTCGAGCACCTGGTCAACGCGGCGGGTGAGCTACTGGCGGCCATGCGTTCGGTCCTCGAAGCCGCGGAAACCTTTGTGGAGACCCAGCGGGGAACCCCCGTCTCCACCCCGGAGCCCAAGATCCGGCGAATCGATCTCGACGGGGCGTCCTGACGCTGCCAGCGTCCTAAGATCGAAGGCGAGTGATCACCGAGGACCGGCTCCGCGAACTCGCCTCGCTTCGGAGCGAATCTGTGGTCGTGAGCCTGTACCTCGACGTCGACGGCCGGCGCTTCCCGAAGCTGGCTGACGTTGAGCCCTACCTCGACGAGCTCGCCCGCACCGCCCGTGAGAAGGCGGCCGCGCGGGGCCCTGCCGCCGAGCACTGCGTGGCGGCGGCCCTGGAGCGGATCTCCGGTCGCGTGCGGGAGGGGTTCGACCGATCTCGGACGCGCGGCCTGGTGTTCTTCGCCGGCGACGACGTCTTCGAGGTCGTCGAGTTGCCGCGCCCGGTGCGCAGCCGGGTGATGCTGAACCAGGCGCCTGCTCTACGGCAGCTTGAGGCGATCGTCGACGAATACGAGCCGTTCGTGGTGGTGCTGGTCGACCGGCAGCGGGCCCGGCTGTTCCGGTTCGAGCTGGGCGAGCTGACCGACCGCAGCGAAGTCGTCGACGAGGTTCCCCGCCGGGTCGACGTCACCGACGAAGAGGGCCTCATGGCGTCGCACGTGCAGGCCCACGTCGACGAGCTGGTGCGCCGACACCTCAAGCACGTCGCCGACGTGATCCAGCACGAAGCCGACCGGTGGGCGTCGGCCCGGATCCTGCTCGGGGGCCCGACGGAGTCGGTGGCGGAGCTGGAGGCAATGCTCCACCCGTCGGTTCGTCCGCGCGTGGCCGGCCGGCTGTCGGTGGCGGTGGCGGCATCGGAGGCCGAGATCCGCGACGCCGCCCTGGTCGCCGAGGCCGAGGTCGAACACCGGTCCAAGGCGGAGATGGTGGCGCGGCTCCGGGAGCTGGCCGGGAACGGGCGAGCCGTCGTCGGCGTCGACCCGACCCTGCGGGCGGTCTACGACCGCCGGGTCGACGTCCTTGTGGTGTCGAATGGGCTCGAGCTGCCCGGCTGGCGCTGCCAGGGGTGCGGGTTCCTGTCCACCCGCGGGAGCACGTGTCCGGTGTGCGAAGGATCGATGGAGGCGGTCGACGACGTGATCGGCGAGGCGGTCGACGCCGCGCTCCTGGTGGGGTCGCGGGTGCTGGCGTGCGAGGACGCCGACCTCGACGTGCTCGGTGGCATCGGCGCCCTCCTCCGGTTCTGATCCGCGATCGGCCAAGTCCACGAGTTGACGTGAATCCCATCGGCCTCGACTTGGGGGGGACGAAGATCCTGGCCGTCCGCGTCGGCCCGGGCGGCGAGATCCTCGACGAATTGCGGAGGGACACCCCCGCCGATGGCGACGCCATCGTTCACTGCCTGGCCACGATGGCGAGCGAACTGGCAGCCGGCGACGAGTTGGGTCCGCTTGGCGTCGGCGCCGCGGGCATGGTCGATCGGGACGGCGTTGTGCGGTATGCGCCCAACGTGCCCGCCTTCCGTTGGTTTCCCCTCCGCGAACGCCTGGCCGAGCACACCGGCGGGAGCGTCGTGGTGCACAACGACGCCAACGCCGCCGCCTGGGGGGAGTACCGTTACGGCGCCGCCGCCGGGACTTCCGACGCCCTCGCCATCACCCTCGGCACCGGCATCGGTGGCGGCATCGTGGTCAACGGCCACCTGGTGACCGGGGCGGAGGGCTTCGCGGCCGAGCTGGGCCACTTCCAGGTGGTGGCCGACGGGCCGGTGTGCGCGTGCGGCGAGATCGGGCACTGGGAGGCGACGGCGTCGGGTCGGTCCTTTGGCGAGTTGGCGCGGGCGAACGGAGTTGACACTGGCGAGGAGCTGGCCCAGCGGGCGCTGGCGGGTGACGCCACGGCCCTCGCCGTCGTCGGGGAGTACGCGGAGCGCGTCGCCGTCGGGCTGGCCGGGCTGGTCAACATCCTGGACCCGGAGGTCGTCGTCATCGGAGGCGGGCTGGTCGGTCTGGGCGAGACCCTCCTGGCGCCGCTCCGGGAGGCTCTTGCCGTTCGCATCGAGGGTGCCTCGGTGCGGCGCGACCTGTCCGTGGTCGCCGCCGCCCTCGGTGTTTACGCCGGGGCCATCGGCGCCGCCGCCTTGGCCCTCGAAGAGGCAACGGCGTGACGGCGGCGCTGGGGCTGACCCTGCCGACCTTCGTCGACGACCCCGAGGTCTTGGTTGACGTGGCCCGAGCCGCCGACGCGACGGCCATCGACGGTGTGTTCACCTTTGACCACCTGTACCGGATCGGCTCTCACGGGCACGACCCCGCGCTCGCCCTCGAGCCCGTCCTCGGGGCGCTTGCGGTCGAGACCCAACGGGTGGCCTTTGGGCCCCTCGTGGCTCGGGCGACCCTCCGGCGGCCACCTTCGCTGCGGGCGGCGCTCGACACCGTGCACCGCATCGCGCCCGGGCGCCTCATCGCCGGCGTCGGGGCGGGCGACCGCCTTTCCGATCCCGAGAACGAGATGTTCGGACTCCCGACGGGTCGCGTGTCGGTTCGCCTCTCGGCTCTGGGGGCGACCGTCGGACTGCTGCGCGGACGGGGGTATCCGGTCTGGGTGGGCGGGCGGTCGTCGAGGATCCTCGGCACCGCTGCCGCCCTCGCCGACGGTTGGAACGGCTGGAACCTGTCCCCGGGGGCGTTCCGGCTCGAGGTCGATCGGCTGACCGAGGCGGTTCACGCCGCCCAGCGACGAGAGGGAGCCGTCGTCGCGACGTGGGGTGGTCTGGTCGAGCTCCGCCCGTCGAAGTGGGATGAGGCCCGTGAACGCCCCGACGTCTTGGCCGGACCCTGGGAGCGGATGGCCGAAACCCTTCGCCACCTCGTGGACGGTGGCGCCCGCTGGCTCATCCTGGCGCCCATCGCGTCGTCGGACCCGGAAAACGCCGAGGTCGTGATGCGCGAGCTCGCTCCGCTGCTGTCGTGATCCGTCCAAGTTCTTGACGGTGGATCCCGCCCCATTGGCGGAATCCGCCGTCAAGAACGAGGGCGTGACGCGGCCACCAGCTCCGCGACGTCGGTCAGGTTGGCCACGTGCTCGTGGTCGTCGGCGGTGCAGATGCCGATGGGGTCAAAATGGAGGGGCCGCACCCCCGCCGTGCGGGCGCCAACCACGTCGGCCCCGATGAGGTCACCGACATGTACGGCTCGCTCCGGCGCCACCCCGAGGCGTTCGAGGGCGATGTGGAAGATGCGGGGGTCGGGCTTGGCGACACCGACGACGGTGGAGTCGATCACCGCGTCGACGGGCGTGCCCCGTCCCATCCCCACCTGGCACACGCCGATGTCCCGGAGCATCTCTTCGGCCTGCCCATCCGCGTTCGAGACGACGGCCAGGCGGGCTCCCGTCCCGGCGATGGCCGCCAACCCGTCGTGGACCCCGGGGGCGGGGCGGGTCCACATGTCGAGGCGCTGGAATGCACCCTTCAGCAGGCGCATGCTCTCGGGGTTGGCCTCGACGCCGAGGTGTTCGAGATAGGCCCGATTCCACTTGGCGAAGATCGTTTCTTCGTCGTCGGGCCAGACCTGCAAGGCGTGACCACCGACGTAGTGGGCGCGATCGAGCTCCTCGGGCTCGGGCACGATACCGAGGGGCCCGAGCGCGTGAACGGCGAGGACCTCGTGGTGCGGCAGGACGAGGACGCCACCGGCGTCGAGGAGGACAGCCTCGACGGGACGCACGATGGACTGCACGGCGGCAAAGGCTACCGATGCCTCCGGAGGCCTCTGTTACCGTGATCGCCCATGGAGTTCCGCCGCATCACCGGCCTCCCTCCGTACGTCTTCAGCACCATCAACCAGCTCACCCTGGAATCACGGCGCGCCGGCGAAGACGTCATCGACCTCGGATTCGGCAACCCTGACATCCCGTCGCCGCCCGTCGCCGTCGACAAGCTGTGCGAGGCGGCCCACACCGAGCGCAACCACCGCTACTCGGCCAGCCGTGGCATCCCGAACCTGCGGAAGGCCATCTGCGACCTGTACCTCCGCCGCTTCGGCGTCGAACTCGATCCCGAGACCGAGGCCATCACCACCATCGGGGCCAAGGAGGGGTTCTCGCACTTGATGTGGGTTCTGCTCCAGGCGGGCGACGCGGCCATCGTCCCCACGCCGTGCTACCCCATCCACCTGTACGCCCCGCTGTTCGCCGGCGCCGAGGTGCAGCAGGTGCGGCTCGGCCCCGACGAAGACTTCTTTGCCAACGTCCGGGCGTCCTACGAGCGCCAGTGGCCCAAGCCCCGTGTGCTCGTGATCTCGTTCCCGCCACGTGCCTCCGTCGGTCCTGCAGGTCGAGGGAGCCAAGGACTGTGCCGTCGAGCTGTACACGCTGACCAAGAGCTTCTCGATGGCCGGGTGGCGGGTCGGCTTTCTTGTCGGCAACCGCGAGGTCGTGGCCGCCCTCGCCAAGCTGAAGTCGTACCTCGACTACGGGACCTTCCAGCCCATCCAGATCGCGTCGATCGTGGCCATGAACGAGGCGCCCGAGTACCCGAAGGAAGTCAACGACATCTACCTCCGCCGCCGGGACGCCCTGTGTGACGGGCTGGCGCGCATCGGCTGGGAGGTTGAGAAGCCGCGGGGGACGATGTTCGTCTGGGCCCCGATCCCCGAGCCGTACCGAGAAATGGGAAGCCTCGACTTCTGCATCAAGCTGGTGAAGGAAGCCAATGTCGCCGTGTCGCCCGGCATCGGCTTCGGTCCCGACTCCGACGATCACGTGCGCTTCGCCCTGGTCGAGAACGATCAGCGAATCGGCCAAGCCGTGCGCAACCTCCGGCGTAGCCTCGACAAGCTCGGCTGACTCGCTCCTATTTCCTGAGAGCGTGCCGCCGATCGGCGCACGCTCTCAGCCCAGAAGGCCGTGAAGGCAGAACGCCTTCGCCCCGTCAGCGACGGCTTCGACGCTCTCGTCGCGTTCGTAGAGGTAGGTGCGCGCCAGGTGGGACATCACGCCGACGATCGCCTGGGCCAGAAGCTCCGGATCCTGATCACGGATGCGGCCCTCGACGATGGCCTCCTTCACGTGGCGGACGACGTCGCCCACTGCCACCTGTTGGCCCTGGCGCAGCACGGGGGCGAACTTCTCCTGGGTGATGGCGAACTGGAACAGGTTGAACATCTCCCGATGCTCGCGGAACCAGCGGAGGGACTCCTCGATGCCCAGCTCGACGCGCCGGATGGGGTCCGTCTCGTCGGCGATGGCGGCCTGCTGCCGGCGGCGGAGGTCGGTCTGGGCGGCCCTCAGGATCTCGAGGAAGAACTCCTCCTTCGACGAGAAGTACCAGTAGAAGACGCCCTTTCCCACGCCGAGGGTCGCGACGATCTCCTGCACGGACGTGGGGTGGTATCCGCGCTCGGCGAACAGGCGGGCCCCTTCGAGCATGAGCTGGGCGCGCCGCTTCTGGCCCCGCGTCGTGAGCCGCCGGCCCGCGGCGTCGACCGGCGAGGTGGTGTGAGGAGCAGGCGGAGCGGGCATGAAGGGCGAAGCGTACGAAGGTCTTGACTGACCGGTCAAGAAATGGCTTCGGCATGGCGGGGGGGGCGGCGGTGATCTGTCACGCGACGTTCAGCAACCGGACATGAATCCTCCACCGGTTCGAATTCGAACGGCAATCGGCCCGTCGTACGGTTGGGGCACCACGATCGGATAGCAGGAGCAGGAGGGGGAAGATGCGCTGGTGGGTCACGGGGGTCATCCGCCGAGTCGGCAACGAGGGGGCGCTGGAAAACGTGCGCCGGGAGCTTGAGGCTCGGCGCTTTGCACTTGCCCAGGCCGACGCCCTGGCCCGGCGGGTGGCCTCGCCCGAGTTCCGCCGCCGCACGCGAGTCGCCGGGTAGGCCACAATCTCCGGGTGCTCTACTGGGTCGTCAAGGGGATCCTGACGCCGCTGCTGCGGGTGCTCTTCCGGGTGCGGGTGGAAGGACGCGAGAACGTACCGTCTCACGGGCCGGTCATCCTGGCCTCGAACCACCTGTCGTTCCTCGACTCGATCTTCATTCCGCTCGTGCTGCGGCGCCGGGTGACGTTCGTGGCGAAGGCCGACTACTTCGATTCCTGGAAGACCCGCTGGTTCTTCCAGGGGGTGGGCCAGATTCCCATCCGTCGCGAGGGTGGCTCGGCGAGTGAACGGGCCCTGGCGTCGGCCCTCGACGTATTACGCGACGGTCAGGTCTTCGGCATCTATCCCGAAGGCACCCGGTCGCGCGACGCCAAACTCCACAAAGGGCACACGGGGGTCGCTCGCCTGGCGCTGCGTTCCGGTGCCGCGATCGTGCCCGTCGGGCTCGTCGGCACCCGGGAGTGCCAGCCGCCCGACCGCACGCTGCCCAAGTTCTTCGTGCCCATCACGCTGCGATTCGGCGCCCCCATCGACGTCGCCCGGTTCGCGGGCCACGAGGGCGACCGCTTGGTGCTGCGCCAGATCACCGACGAGGTGATGTTTGAGATCCGCGAACTCTCGGGGCAGGAGTACGACGACACCTACTCGACCAAGAAGGCCGAGGACATCCCCTCCGACGCCGTCACCGTGCCCTCGCTCGATGCCCCCCCGGTGGCCGCGGCCTGAGCCGAGGTTTATCCCTCTTCGAGGGCCCAGTTCCTCGATCGTTCGACGGCTCGGCGCCACCCCGCGTAGAGGGCGTCGACGCCGCTGCGGTTCGCGTCGGGTTCGAAGGCACGATCGAGGAGCCAGTGGGCGGCGAGGTCGTCGGTTGAACCCCAGACTCCTTCGGCCAGGCCGGCCAGGTAGGCGGCCCCGAGGGCGGTGGTTTCCTGCACCAGCGGGCGGCGCACGGGCACCCCGAGCACGTCGGCCTGGAACTGGCACAGCACGTCCATGGCCGACGCACCGCCGTCGGCCCGCAGCTCGGCGAGTTCGGTGCCGGCGGCCTCCTGCATGGCGTCGATCACGTCGCGCGTCTGGTACGCCATCGCCTCGACGACGGCGCGGGCGAAGTGGGCGCGAGTGGTGCCCCGGGTGAGGCCGACCACCGTGCCCCGGGCGTACGGATCCCAATACGGCGAGCCGAGGCCAGTGAAGGCGGGCACGAAGTAGACGCCGTCGGTC
>JACPCJ010000136.1 GCA_016179865.1 Actinomycetota bacterium
AAGTCCATGAAGCTCAGCGGGAAAGCCGCTCTAGGAGCCTGTCGGAGAATTTCTCTCCGCATGTCCGGACAAACCTGATGTAATGCAGCCATGAAAACGCCAGCAGGCGGAGAGAGAACGATGCCCGAGCAGGCACCGCTGATCAAGGTGGACACAGGGCCACTGAGTCCTCCCGCCGCCCCACGGGGCGGAAGCGCGACGAAGCCGTTTCGCGCGTGGAACCCTGATCAGGCCGCGTTGCTGCCGGCCTCCAAGCGCGACTACCTGGGGGCCGCTCATCTGGCCGTGTTCCTGCGGGACCTGATCGAGCAGCTGGACCTGCGCCCCATCCTGGACGCCTACACGGAGGATCGCGGGCAGCCGCCCTACGATCCCCGGATGACGACGGTGCTCCTGCTCTACGCCTACAGCCAAGGGATCCCCAGCTCGCGCCAGATCGAGCGGCGCTGCCGGGAGGATCTGGCCTTCATGTACCTCACCGCCGATGCGCAGCCCGACCACGACACGATCTGTGCCTTCCGCCGGCAGCACCTGGCCGCGTTTCACACGCTCTTTTTGGAGACGCTGCGGCTGGCCCAGGCCGCAGGAGTGCTGAAGCTGGGGCGCATCGTGCTGGACGGCACCAAGGTGCGCGCCAACGCGTCCAAGCACAAGGCGATGAGCTACGAGCGGATGCCGGAGCGCCAGGCGGCGCTGCGGGCGGAGATTGAGCGGCTGCTGGCGGAGGCCGAGGGGATCGACCAAGCGGAAGACCAGCAGTACGGCCGCGGGCGGCGCGGGGACGAGTTGCCGGCGGACCTGCAGGACCCGGCCACGCGGCGCCAACGGTTGCGCGAGGCCAAGGCCCGGCTGGAAGCGGAGCGGAAGCGCGAACTGGCGGCGGCCAAGCAGGCGCAGTGGGAGAAGATCGAGGCGGCCAAGCAGGCGCTGGAGGCCGACGCGCGGGCTGAGGCAGAGGCCGCGGGCAAGCCCCCGGACACGGCACGGCCCGAGCCCAAGGCCCAGCGCAACTTCACCGACCCCGAGTCGCGGATCATGAAGACGCCGGAGGGCTTTCAGCAGTGCTACAACGCCCAAGTGGCGGTGGACGAGCGATCGCAGTTGATCGTCGCCACCGACGTGGTGACCGCGCCCAACGACAAGCAGCAGTTGCAACCCCTGGTCGAGCAGGTGATCGCGGATGTGGGCGTGCCCCGGGGCGCGGTCGCCGACAGCGGGTATTTCTCCGAAGCCAACGGGCCAGATCAAGGGACGCGGCTTTCGGCGCTTCTCGCTGCGCGGTCTGCGCGGCGCGAAGGGCGAGTTCACCCTCGTGTGCGTGGTCCATAACCTCCTCAAGCTCTGGCGGGCGGGAATGGGGCCGCTGAGAGGCTCCCCCGCCCACGGCCGACTCGCCTATGCTTGAGCGCAGCCCCAGCGGTCCCCGCAGGACGGCCGACATCGCACAAAGAAACGTCGGGCACGAGGCGACTTCGCGGCGGTTACTCACGTTTTCCTTGATCACTGCTCGGCTCATGTCCACTACTCCGACAAGCTCCTAGAGCCGAGGCCGTACGTTGAGGAGGACGACGCCGAACGGCGTCTTGCCTGCCGGCAGCATTGTCTCCACCTTCATCCCGGCCGCGTCGAT
>JACPCJ010000057.1 GCA_016179865.1 Actinomycetota bacterium
CCAAGTACGCCACGCCCGACACCGACGAGCGCCTGGCCGAACAGGTCCCGGGCACCATCCGAGAGCCAGGCCTTCGACGCCACGTACGCGGCGGCCGTCTTCAGAAACTCCGCCCGCACCGCGCATTCCATGGCGTGGAGCTGGCCGAGCAGTGCCATTCCCTCCGACCGAGAGCTACTTAGGTTTGCCTAACCTAACTAGCCCGCTCGACCACGGCAACCAGCGGAATAGGCACCCCAGACGGCCGGGTTCCCGTCCCACATGACCGCCCGCCTCTATCTCGCCGTCCTCTTGCTCGCCATGGCCGGGGGCCAGGCCATCTCGTTCCGCTCCTTTGCCCTCGCCCTCGAGGGTTACGGCATCGTCCCGAAGTCGACCCTCCGCCCGGTGGCGACGGGAATCGTCGCCACCGAGGCGCTGGCCGGCGTGGGGCTCATCCTCGGCGCCGAGTGGGCCCACTGGCCCGGCGCCGTCCTCGCCCTCGGCGTGGCCGTGGGGTGGACGTCGGTGGCGGCGGTCGCCCTCCGCCGCCGCCGAGAGGTCGCCAACTGCGGCTGCTTCGGGTCCTACCTCTCTCAGTCCCTCCGGCCGAGGGTGCTCGTTCAAGACGCGGTCTTCGTCGGCCTCGCCGCCTGGGTCATCGCCACATGCCCACTGCCATAGGCGAACCGCCCACAATCCGGCTCGCCCCGTGGGCGTGGGCCGCCATGGCCTTCGTGTTTCTCGCCGTGGGCCTCGAGGTCCTCGGCGGCCAGTACTCGAACAGTCAGGTGAGCGGCGCCGAGTGGCTCGTTCCCCTCGCCTGGCCCCAGGCAGCCCGGGTCGTGTGGTGGCTGGCGGTCGCCGGCGCGGCGGCGGCCTTTCGCCACGCCGAACGCCGGGCCGGGATCCGTCGGCACCCGCTCCTCATCGCCGCGTCGGTGGTGCCCTTCGTCGTCTTCGCCGTCGGCATCGCCGCCGGGGCAAGCTTCTCCACATGGCACTGAAATCCGTCGAGATCCCGCTCGCCGACGTCAAGGCGCAGACCGCCAGCGGGGAAGTCGTGCGCATCGGCGACCTGGTCGACCGCCCGACCGTGCTCGTCGTCCCCCGCTACTACGGGTGCCTCCCCTGCCGCGGCTACCTGCGCGACGTCACCGCGGCGCTGCCCGAGCTGGCCGAACTCGGCGCCGGGGCGCTCGCCGTGTCGTCGGGGGCCGACTTCCAGGCCCGATGGCTGATGGAAGAACAGGGTGTGGCCTTCCCCCTCCTGGTCGACCCCGAGCGCCACACCCATGAGGCGCTCGCCCTCCCCCGGCGCTGGTGGGTGGCGTTGCACCCGAAGGGATGGTGGAAGTACCTGCGAGCGATCTTCCGCGGCAACCGGCAGGGCCGGATCGTCGACCCCATCCAGATCCCTGGCCTCGCCCTCCTCGACGAGCACGCGGTGGCGCGGAGGATCCACCGGGGCCGGGCCCTCGGCGACTATCCCCCGATCGCCACCGTGCTCGACGAGCTGCGGAACCTCTCCGCTACTTGAGCGCCACCCGCGTGTCGGGATGGAACGAGCTCCAGGCGAACCAGAAGGTGTCGACGTGCTGGAGCCGCTCGAGCTGGCTCCCCTCGAGCGGCCCGGAGACCGCTCGCCCGAAGATGTCCCAGCCGGAGCCGGTCTCGGCATCGGTGAAGCCGCGCTCCGTCGCCTCGAAGGAGAGGCGCCTGCCATCGACGACAGGGACGAAGACCCCGGTCGAGCCCACGTCGCGCCCCTGGTCCACACGGGAGCGCTCGAGCGCCGACGTCGTCCCGGGCTTGGCCAGGGCGACGAGCGGCTCACCGCCGGCCTCGAACTCGAACACTCGCTCCTCGAGCAGCTTCTCGCTCACCAGGGCCACGGGATCGTCCTCGTTCGAGACACCGACCACCCGCGTCATTTCGGGGAGGGCCGGATCGGCCTCGCCGTCGAAGAGGAACGGTGACGCAGCGGGGTCGTCGTAGCCCTCGTAGGGATTGGCGCCGTAGTCGCGGTCGTGCCCGGTATCGGTGCTGAGGACGAGCCCGTCGGGATGGGCACGGCGAAAGTCGGCGAACCCCACGGTCGACACGGGGATGGTCTTCAGCTTCGTCCCCGTCAGCGCGCCGGCGATGGACTGGGCGGTGAAGTGACTCCAGAGGGACTGGGTCTGGCGGTCGTACATGACAAGCGCCGAGTTGTAGAGCTTGCCCGAGGTGCCGAAGTCGAGGACCCGGTCCGCGGCTCGCCGGTCATAGGCGATGCCGGTGTTGCACAGCGGGCAGTACGAAACGGTCACGGGAGCGCTGCCCACGGTGTCGTTGACCAGCTCGTGCCACGTCATGATCCGGAGCGGGTAGGCCCGGGCGTCGGCCCCAATTTCGAGGGCGAGGACGGGCTCGTCGGTGGTCAGCCAGTCGACCGAGCACTGGCGCACGAACTTCGGTTCGTCGATGGGAGGGATGCCGTCGGGCGCGGGGCCGCCCGAGAGGAGGTCGTCCGGGTCGACGAGAGGCGGCGGGAAGTCCGAGTCGCTCGGGTTCAGGAGCGCCGACGCCCCGCCCTCTTCCGGGCTCGACTCGGTGCGCTCGACCTGCACCGGAGAGCGATCGGAACAGGTCGCCTCTGCGACCTTCGGCGGGGCTGAGCGCGCCGCTTCCCCTCCGAATCCGTCGCCCCCTCCCCCGGCGCACGCCTGGAACAGGAGGCCCAGAGCCACGCCGGCGGCCTGTCTCCTCAGGAGCCCGGGCATGGGACGGAAACCCGGCGCGGCTGAGGGCGATTCCGCCTGTCGTCTCCTCGGGGGTCAGGACCTCAGGTCGCGCAGGGCGTCCTCGACGCCCCGGTGGAAGGTGGGGTAGGCGTAGATCATCGACCGCATGCGGTCGACGGGAACTTCGGCGTGGACGGCGAGGGCCAAGAGCCCGAGCACTTCCCCGCCGTGCGGCCCCACCGAGGTCGCCCCCACGAGCACCCCGCGGTCGGCGTCCTCGACCACCTTGATGACCCCTTCGTTTCCCGCCTTGTGGAGCCAGCCCCGCGCCGTGGACGGCACGGCGGTCGACCCGACCCGCACCGACACACCCGACCCGCCGGCCGCCTGCTCGCCCAGCCCAACCGAGCCGACCTCGGGGTCGGTGAACGTGACCCGGGGCAGGGCCCGGTAGTCGGCGGGGTCGGGGTCGAGGCCCAGGATGTCGGCGGCGGCGATGCCGGCCTGGTACGCGGCGACGTGGGTGAACGCCCCCACCCCGGTGACGTCTCCCACCGCCCACACGCCCGGCACCACGCGGAGGCGCTCGTCGACCGGAATCCACCGCTGGGATCCGTCGACCCCCAGGGTGTCGAGCCCGACGGCGGCCGGATCGGCACGGCGACCCGTCGCCACCAGCAGCCGCTCGGCCTGAACCCGGCCCTGGTCGCCCAGCTCCACGGTGAAGGTGCGGCCCTCGAAGGAGACAGCGCTCGCCACCACACCCGCCCGCACGGCGATGCCCTCTGCCTCGAACACCCCGGTCACAACCTCGCTCGCCTCCGGCTCTTCGAGCGGAAGGAGCCGGTCGAGGGCCTCGATGACGGTCACCTCGACGCCAAAGCGCGCCACAGCCTGGGCCAGCTCGGCGCCGATCGCCCCGCCTCCGAGGACAGCCAGCGAGGACGGGAGCTCCTTGGCCTCGATGATCTCCCGGTTGGTCCAGAACGGCGTGTCGGCCAGCCCCGGAATCGGTGGCACCGCCGCCCGGGTGCCGCTGGCCACGACGATGGCCCGGGACGCCTCGAACTCGCGACCGCCGGCGCCGACCGTGCCGGGGCCCAATATCCGACCCTCGCCGCGCACGAAGACCCCGCCCTTCCCCTCGAAGCGCTCCACGGCGACGGCGTCGTCCCAGTTGTCGGTGGCTTCGGCCCGAATCCGCTCCGCCACCGGAGCCCAGTCGGGGTGCACGTCGGCCTTGCCCGCCAGGCCGGCGATGCGGCGCGCCTCGGCGAGCGCGTTGGCAGCCCGGATCATCATCTTCGAGGGGATGCACCCCCAGTACGGGCACTCGCCACCGACGAGCTGGCGCTCGATCCCCACCACCCGCAGGCCCGCCTCGGCGAGCTGGCCGGCGACGGCCTCGCCGCCGATGCCCATACCAATCACGATCACGTCGGCTCGCTCAGTCATCGTCAACCTCCCGGAGAATTCCTGGCCGGAACCCCCACCACTCCGGCCTTCTTCCGCCAGCCCGTGGAATCAATCCAACCGGCGTGCGGGTTCCCGAGCCATGTTGCGCCGCCGCCGGGCCCGTGATCGAGAAGCGACCCACACCGTCGAGCGCCAGGACCAACCTGTGGCCGCCGACGACGGCCACGTCGTCGTCATCGACGGCGGCAACTTCACCGACCTGACGGCGGGCACGTTCACCATCGTCGACTTCTGGGCACCGTGGTGCGGCCCGTGCACTCGCTTCCGCCCCGCCTTCCACGACGTGGCGTCGCGCTACTCCGACCAGCTCCGGTTCGGATCGTGCAACGTCGACGACAGCCCCGAGATCGCCGCCCTCCTCCAGATCATGAGCATCCCGACGCTCGTGCTCTTCGACCCCGAGGGCAACGAGGCGGGGCGCGTCGTCGGCGCTCCCCGTCAGCCGAGCCGCACCAACCCGTCGAGGCCCACGGCGTCGAGCGCCGACTGCATCCGGGCCGTCGCCCAGGCCAGCCGGTCGAGCACGAGCAGGAGGCCGAGGCTCGCCAGTACGGCCGAGCTGGTCAGAGTGAGGACCCGGGTCCGGCGCTTGACCCAGTCGAGGGCGCCCGTCAGCCGGCCGAGTGCCAGGCCCGTCACGAGGAACGGCACGCCCAGCCCGGCCGAATACACGCCGAGCAGAAGTGCCCCTCGAGCGGCGTCCCCCTGTGTAGCAGCGATGGCGAGCACCGAGGTGAGTACCGGGCCGATGCACGGCGTCCACCCGAAGCCGAAGGCGACACCCATCACCGGAGGCGCGAAATGCCCCAGCCGCGACGGGCGCGTCTGGAAGCGATGTTCGCCCGACAGGAAGGGAACGTCGACGAACAGCGACGCCGCCATGAGGAACGCCATGAGCACCACCATCACGCCGCCAATTCGGGTGAGGAGCGACTGGTTCTCGAACAGCGAGCGCCCGATCGTGGTGGCCGAGAGCCCGAGAAGAACGAAGACCGCCGAGAATCCGGCGATGAAGAGCCCGATGTCGCGAAGCAGCCGGGCTCGATGGCCCCGGCCACCCTCGCGCAGCTCCGAGACCTCCAGGCCAGTGAGCATGGAGACGTAGGCGGGCACGATCGGAAGCACGCACGGCGACAGGAACGACACCAGCCCGCCCCCGAAGGCGGCGACCAAGGACACGTCAGCGCCGGCCACGAACCGGGAACCCGAGTCCACCTCCGCACGATTCCTTGGAATGCCGGGGGCGACGGGAGCGGTTCCCTTCGAGTGCCCAGCGGCGAGCAGGTTCAACGCGTCGAGCGCGAGCGCGCCTTCGCGCAGTACGTGGTGCCCGAGATCGACGTCCTACTCCGGGTGGCGACATCGCTGACCGGCAACCTGGCCGACGCCGAAGATCTCGTCCAGGACACGCTCATCCGCGCCTACCGGGCCGCCGATCGCTTCGACGGGCGCCACCCGCGGGCCTGGCTGCTGACCATCCTGCGCAACGCCCAGCGCAACCGCGTGCGGGGGCGCCGACCGGAGCTGCTGCGCGACCCCGACACCGAGGGTCACCGGATCGAGGAAGCCAACCCGTCGCCCAGCGCCGAGGGCGAGGCCCTGGCGGCCGAGTTTGACGCCGTGGTCGCCGAGGCGTTCGCCAAGCTCCCCCGTCACATGCGGGAAGTCGTCGAGCTGGTCGACTTCGACGGCCTGAGCTACCGGGAGGCCGCCGACGCCCTCGGCGTCCCCCCCGGCACGGTCATGAGCCGACTCCACCGCGCCCGGCAGCGAATTCGCCGCTACCTCGACGACCGGGGCGTCTCCCATCGGGGCCAGGTGTCGACGTGATCCGGTTCCGCCGCCGCCGCACCATGCTCACGTGCCGGGAGGTCGGGCGGGTACTCCAGGCCCACCTCGACGGAGAGATCGAGCACCAGAAGGCACAGGCGGTGGCCACCCACCTGAACGGCTGCGCCGGCTGCGGCCTCGAAGCCGACGTGTACTCGGAGATCAAGGCGGCCCTGCGGCGCCAGGCCGGCGAGCTTGCTCCCGACGCCGTCGAACGCCTCCGGCGCTTCGGTGAGCACCTGTCCGCCCACGGCGACGACCCGCTGTCCGCGCCATGAACGGGGATGATGGAATGGCCCTCGGATTGGGGCGGGTTCCCGGGCCGTGAACGCCGTGGCCCACCGCCGCCTGCGCCGATCGGTGAGCGCCTTCGCCGACGCCGAACTCCCGCGCCTCGACCGCACCCGGGTCGGTCGGCACCTCGCCGACTGCCCCGGGTGCCGGAACGACCTCGAAGTGATCCGAGCCGTGAAGGTCTCGCTCGACCGTCTCGGCCGGCGGCGCCCGGTCGCCGTGGCCTCTGCTCGTCTGGCGCATTTCGCCCAGCGCCTGGGCGCGGGGGCGACGCCGTGAACCGCCGCGAGCTCGCCCGGGCCAAGCGCCGCAAGGTCGCCCGCCAGCGCCGCCTCGTCTGGGCCGCGGGCGGGCTTCTCGTCGCCCTCCTCACCACCCTGGCCCTCGCCTCCGGCGGTGGGGGCGGTGGTGGTGGCACGGGCTCGACCGAGATCGAAGCGTGGGATCTCCCCCGCCTCGGAGGCGAGGGCCGGGTGCAGCTCGCCGACTTTCGGGGCAAGCCCGTGGTGGCCAACTTCTTCGCCTCCTGGTGCACGTCGTGCGACTTCGAGCTGCCGGGCTTCCGCCGGGTCTCGGAGGAGCTGAAGGACGAAGTGACCTTCGTGGGCATCGCCTCCCTGGAGGCGGGCGACCCGATGACCATGCCCGAGCGCCACGACATCACCTGGTGGACCCTGGCCCGCGACGTCGGCGGGCGCGACGGCAGTGGCCTCCACGACAACCTGGGAGGGCGGGGCATGCCCATCACCGCCTTCTACGACGCCCAGGGCAACCTCGTCGACTTCGTCGGAGGAGCACTCCCGGAAGACGACCTGCGCGCACGCCTACGAACCCTCTACGGCGTCGAGGTCTGAAGGCGCGGCCCGTTCTCGGGCAAGTTACCCACCTCTGAGGGGGAGAACTTGCCCCAGAACGCCGCGAAGCGGCCGGCGATCAGTGTTCGTGCGGTGCGACAAGGGCGGCCTGGTGCTCGCGCCCGACATCGATGTACCCGACAGGGTTGGGTCCGCTGCGTCACGTCCCGGGCGGTGAGAAGAACTCGAGTTGGATGTTGTCGGGGTCACGGAACACGAGCACGGAGCCGTACGCCTCGTCGGCGATGGGTGACTGGGTCAGCGGCTTGTCCGCCGCGTCACTGCGCACGACGCCCGCGGCCTCGAGGTGGTCCTGCCACGCCTCGAGGTCGGCCCGGGTCGGCACGGAGAAGCCGACGTGATCAAGCCCCGTCGCCTGTTCGGCGAACAACCCGGCGTCGTTGGCGTCGTGCCGATGAAGCACGAGCACCAACTCGAACTGCTCGTCGGCCAGCAGCTTTCCGACGCCCCCCTCGTGGGGAACATCCATCTGATGGCGCACCCCGAAGACCGACTCGTACCACGGGACGCTCGCGTCGACGTCGGTGACGGTTAGGGCGACATGGTGGAGATGCGGACGGGCGACGTTCATGGATCGAGTCCTTTCTCGATGAGCGACCAGGTCACCTGGCCGCCGGTGCGATTCGGGCCCGGTAACTCGCCGCCAGGTCGCGCAGCGCCGCCGAGCCGTCACCGCCAAACGACGACCCGTGCATGAGGGCGAGGGTCGTGGGTCGGAGATCGGCGAGGGCCTCGATGATTCCGGGCGTGTCCGGACAGAGTGAGCTGTAGGAGAACATTGCCTCGGCCTCGATGGCCGGACCGACGATGTCGGTGTCGGTGATCGCGGGTCCGTCGCCCAGGTGCGTGAAGAGATCTCCACAGAGGAGCGTTCTGGTGGTCTCCTCGAACAACACCCGGGCTTCCCAGGCGTGCGGCACGTGCGGAGTGTCGATGTGGCGCACACGTTTGGTCCCCAACTCGATGACTTCGCCATCGGCGAGCGGGCGCGGCGCCCGGTCGGCCATCTCTCCAATCGACACCTGGCAGCCGACGACCCCGTGCGCCACCTGAGCGTCGGGCGAGACGGAGAGGAACTCGTTCATGGCGCCACACTCGTCAGACTCCACATGCCCGAACGTGATCCATCGGAGGCGCTCCACCGGCATCACCGTCTCGACGGCGGCTCGGACGCTCGGGAACATCGACCGGTGACCGGTGTGAAAGAGCAGCGGTTGGTCGTCCACGACGAGGAACTGGTTGAACGTGAAGCCGTTGGGGCCGATGTCGGGCGCCAAGGTCGACAGCCGGTAGATGTCCGCTGCGATCTCTTCCACCTTGGTGGTCATTTCGTTCTCCTTCCACTTCGGACCGGCGGCCTCGGCCCCCGGCTTGGTCGGCGATCTGGGGTCACACAGAACCCCACGAACATCGTCACAGCGTCGTCGATCAGCCGCGTCCAACGTTCGCCACGCGGGTCGTTCGAGATCTGTTGGTCCACCAGCCCGGTACACAGCGCCGTCCAGAGGTCGAGGTTGCGCCGGCCTCGGATCCCGAGCGCCTCCAGGCGCCTCACGAGCGCGGCCAGGGCGTCTTCGGCGATGGCGTACGCACTGGGCGAGGGTTCGAAGCCCGGGATCGTGCGTTGGAACAGAAGTTGGTAGCGCGGGACGTCGGCGGTGCAGAAGGCGGCGAAGCGCCGGAGCTCCTCGACCAGGACGGCGATCGGATCGTCCTCGTCGTACGGCGCCGACATCCAGTTGACGAACTCGCTGGCCGCGTCCCCGAACATGCCGTCGTAGATGTCGTTCTTGGAGTCGAAGTAGGCATAGACGGTCGGCGTCGTGATGCCGGCGCGGCGAGCCAGATCGCGGATGGCCAAACCCGCCAGGCCGTGTTCCCGCACCGCCTCCCACGCCGCGGCCACAATCTCCGCTCTTGAGGCCAGGCGACGGGCCTCCCGCCAGGCACCATCCGCGGCGCTGGATTTAGACATCAGTCGATATTTTTATACAGCGTATAAATTCTGTCAAGCCGCGGGCGCAGCCGCAGCAGCCGTGAGACCGCCGTCTCGATCATTTCAGTGGTCGTGCGGTGCGACCAGGGCGGCTTGGTGCTCGCGCCCGACCGGCCGCGACTCGAGCCAGGCCTCGGTGGAGCGGCGGGCCCGCTCGATCAGGTCGGCGGAGTGACGAAAGTCGGCCGGCGAGATGGTGACCGGACACAGCGGGGGCACTACCCGGAGGTCGACTTCGGACTCGTAGCGCTCCACGTCCAGCGCCAGGCGGTGCTGCATGAGCACCGACAGGCCATGGAGCGCCATGGCCAGCGCCGCCCGCGGGGGCTCGGGCAAGGCACAGGCGTATCCGGCGGGGAGCACCCAGACCGTGTCAGCGCCCAGGGCCACCGCGTGCGAGATCGGGGCGTTGTTGACGGCGCCGCCGTCCATGAGGGCGGTCCCGTCGAACTCGACCGGCGGAAAGATCCCGGGGATGGCGGCGCTGGCGGTGATCGCCTCCACGGCGTCCCCCCTCGACAGGAGCACGTCCTGGCCCGAGAGCACGTCGACGGCGACGACGTGCAAGGGGACCGGGGCGTCTTCCAGTCGCTCGAAGGTGAGGTGCTTCGAGAGGAGCCGTCGCACGCCGGAAGCGTCGAGCAGCGACTGGCGGCGGCCGGCGAAACCGAGCAGGCCCCGGAGCGGCTGGAACGGGAACACGTCGTCGCGGCGCAAGCCCCGCCACACCTCGGCGAGCGCATCGACGCCGGCGGCATCGGGGCGGCCCGCCACCCAGCCGGCGTTCAAGGCACCGACCGACGTCCCCACGAGGAGGTTGGGCACGACGCCGGCCCGGGACAAGGCTTGGAGCATCCCCACCTCGACGGCGCCGAGGCTGGCACCGCCGGAGAGGACGAACGCCTGGGTCATCCCATGGTGGTGGCGTGCTCGGGCAGCACCTTCACCACGACCCGCTCGTCGCCGGGCTGGTGCCACGGGTAGTGCTCCTGGTCGATGTACTTCTGGGCCAGCGAGTCAATAAAGGCGTTGTCGGGGTCATCGTCGATGGCCACCACCCGCCCGCGGATCTCGAGGTACCGGTACGGGTTCTCGGGATCGGTGATGGAGAGGGCGATGCGGGGGTCGCGCTCGAGGTTGTGGAGCTTCTGGCGGGTGCGGGTCTGGCTGAACTTGAGATGTGCGCCGTCCCAGTCGTACCAGACAGGGTTGCTCTGCGGCGCGCCGTCGGGGCCGAGGGTGGCGGCGTGGGCGAAGCCCTTGACGGACAGCAGGTCGGCGTGACTCTCGGGGATCATGATCGTTCCTCCCAAATCGTTGGTCACGGGTGAGAACCCCGGCTCGCCCCCGCCAGATTCCCCTGGTCACCTGCCCCGATGGACGGTCACTTGCAGGGAAGGAAGCGCACGGTCGTTTCCATCTCGATCAGCACCCGTTCGAGGGCGGCGACCGTGGCGTCGATGTCGTCCTCCGACGTCTCGGACGACAAGGAGAACCGCACCGAGCAGTGGGCCTCGGCGTCATCTCGGCCCATGGCCGTCAACACGTGCGTGGGTTCGGGGGACCCCGACTTGCAAGCCGAGCCGGACGAGATGGCGATGCCGAACCGATCCAACGCCATGACCAACGACTCCCCCCGGAGGCCGGGCAGGGTCATGTTGAGTGTGTTCGGCAACCGCAGGTCCGGGTGTCCGTTGAGCCGCGCCTCGGGAACCAGCGCCCGGATCCGCGCCTCGAGTCGGTCCCGCAGGCCGCGCATGCGCGGCGCGTCGGGAATGAGACCCACCGCCAGCTCGGCGGCCCGGCCCATCCCGACCACGCCGGGGACGTTCTCCGTCCCGGCGCGCAGCGCCCGCTCCTGACCACCACCGTGGACGAGCGGCACCAGCTCGATCCCCTCCCGCACGAACAGGGCGCCGACTCCCTTGGGGCCATGGAACTTGTGAGCCGACACGGCCAACAGGTCGACGCCGAGGTCGTCGACGTCGACGGGGATCTTGCCCGCCGCCTGCACGGCGTCGGTGTGGAACAGGGCGCCCCGCTCGTGGGCCAGCGCGCACATCTCGCCGATGGGTTGGATGGTGCCGACCTCGTTGTTGGCCAGCATCACCGAGACGAGGGCGGTGTCGTCGGTGACGGCCTCATCGAGCGCCCCGGGGTCCACGAGCCCGTCGGCGTCGACGCCGAGATAGGTGACACGGAAGCCCGCCCCCTCGAGATACCGGCACGTCGCCAGCACCGCCGGGTGCTCGATCGTGGTGGTGACGATGTGGCTCCCACGGCGGCGGCGGGCGAGCGCCACCCCCTTGAGGGCGAGGTTGTCGGCCTCCGAACCCCCGCCCGTGAAAGTGACGCGCCGGGGGCGGCACCCAAGGAGCCCCGCCACCTGCCGGCGGGCGGTGTCGAGGGCCTCCCGGGCCGCACGCCCCACGCCGTGGATGCTCGACGGGTTGCCGAAACCTCCTTCAAGGAAGGGCCGCATGGCGTCCCGAACCTCCGGCGCCACGCCCGTGGTGGCGTTGTTGTCGAGGTACACCAAGCGCCGGGGCTGCGAAGCCCGGGAACCCCCGAGCGGCCGCGCTCGGGTGGCGTGCCCTTCGGCGGTAGCAGCAGCACGCCCGGCGTCGGTTCCCTCGCCGACCTTCACGACGTCGCACAGGAGCGCCTTGTACACGGGGAATCCGGAGATGGGGTCGAAGTTACCGAGGTCGGTCAGTTCGTTGACGTTTCGTTCGCGCCACGCCGCCGGGCCGACCGGACCGCCGCCGCCCATGTTGCACTCGACGGCGCCGGCCACGATGTCGTCGGTGACCAGGGCCCGGAACGGGACGGCTCCGCGAAGCGTCCGGACCTCGACGAGGTCGCCGGTGCGGATGCCCCTCGCCTCGGCGTCGGCGGTATTGACCTCGACCAGGGGCTCGGGGTGGTCGCGCGCCAACCCCTCGATCCCGTGGTGCTGCGAACGGAAGTCGCTCTGCGGGCGCGCCCCCGAGTTGAAGACGAGGGGGAACTCGCCGGTGAGGTCGGGCCGGGCGATCGGCCCCTCGGCGGGCTCGGTGTACTTGGGGAGCGGCTCGTAGCCCTCCTCTTCGAGGACCGACGAGGCGATCTCGAACAACCCGCTCGGCGTGTCGAATCCCGGCCCGCCGTCGGCCCTTCTCCCACTTGCGGTACTCCATCATGGGGGCGGGAATCCGCACCCAACCGCCGGCATCCCGCACCTCGTCGAGCGTGAACCCCGACCCGTCGAGGGCGAAGCGGACGAGGTCCTCCTCGGTCTGCGGAAACCGGTCGCCGTAGCCGAGCCGGCGAGCCAGCTCGGCCATGATCAGGTAGTCGTTGCGCGCCTCCCCGACGGGCTCGACGACCTTCTCGCGGAGCCGGAAGATCGGGCCGTACACCATGTACGAGTCGATCTCGAACATCGTGGTGGCCGGGAGCACGAGGTCGGCGTAGGCGGCGTCGGCGGTGAGCTGGCGGTCGATGCAGACGAGAAAGTCGAGCTGATCGAGCGTCTTGCGCCAGACCGGCGTCTCCGGCCACGAGGTGAGAATCGAGGCGCCGTGGGCGATGAGGGCGCGGATGGGGTACGGCTCTCCGCCGAGCACGGCGGCGACGAGGCCGCTGGCGTGCATCTCGCCGCGGTAGCGGGTGTAGACGGGGAACCGGTCGGCCCCCGCCGCCCGCCTCGGCGCCGGGTTGGCGACGTTGCACGACCGGTTGACCGGGAAGTGGGTACCCGGCATCGCCAGCCCGAGCCCCCCGGGCACGTCGAGGTGCCCGGCGAGGGCGAAGAGGGTGAGGACGGCCCGGATGGCCTGGACCCCGCTGTTCGAGTACTCGAGCCCCGTGTACATGATCGGGCAGGCCCCGCCCGCCCCGGCGACGGACCGGGCGAGGGCGCGCACGCGCTCGGCGGGTACCCCGGTGATCGTCTCGGCCACCTCGGGCGCGAAGTGCTGCACGTACGAGACCAGCTCGTCGAAACCCCGGCACCAGTGGCGAGTGAAGGCCTCGTCGTGCCGGTCCTCGTCGACGAGTACGTGGATGAGGCTGAGCGCCAGGGCACCGTCGGTCCCCGGCCGGATCGGGATCCAATCGGCGCCCGTGCGCTCGACGGTCTCGGTGCGGCGGGGGTCGATGACGACCACCTCCGCGCCCCGGGCCGCCGCCGCTTCGAGCCGGTGCATGTCGAGGGGCGGGGAGTCGGTCGCCGGGTTGGCGCCCCACACCACGAGCAGGTCGGCGTTCTCGATGTCGGCGAACATGTCGACGAGCATCCGCCCCATCGTCACGTGCGGGGCGATCATGGCGAAGGCGACGTAGCAGAGCGCCCCGACGCCCATGGTGTTCGGCGAGCCGAAGGGGAACAGGACGTTGGACGCCGACGACACGGCGACGCCCTCGGGTTGGTACATGTCGCATAGGGACAGCTCGAAGGCGCCCCGCCCCGTGTAGATCGCCACCGCCTCCGGGCCCGACTCCGCCCGGATGCCCTCGAGGCGTTCGACGATCACGTCGTAGGCCTCGTCCCAGCTGATGTCCTCGAACTCGAACGTCCCTTTGGGGCCGCGGCGGCGCAGCGGAGACCGGAGGCGGTGTTCGGAGTGCACGATCTCGGGCGCGTGCGCGCCGCGCGGGCACAGCATGCCGAGGGGCTGGCCCTCGTCAGCTCGGATGTCCCTCAGCTCCCCGTCGACGACCTCGACCTCCACCCAGCACCCGGCCGGACAGACGCCGCAGATGCCGGGCCGCCACCGGCGCTCGGGAGCGGTGGAAGCCCGGCTCGTCAACGACGCCTCCGGAGTCGCGCGGGGGTCACGAGGGGTCGGGGTACCCGTCGACGAAGCCGAAGGTCCAGATCTGCTCGTTGGACGCGTGCATGGACCCGGCCGTGTCGAACCCCTTGTCGGCGACCTTCCAGCGCCCACTCTCGGCGTCGAAGCGGACCGAGGCGGCGTCGACGGCGGCGGTTCCGTACTTCCCCCCTGCCTTGTCGGGGGTGGGGATCCCCTGATATGCGAAGTGGGCGTCGTCCATGCGCTCGATCTCGAACGGGCTGGCCTCCATCTCCTTGGGCGGCGCGGCCCGCATGAGCCCGCCCCGATTCACGACGGCCTCGAAGAAGCCGACCAGCATGCGTTCGACGTCGGCCTTGTCGACCACCTCGGCGGCGTTCACCCGGAGGGTGTTCAGCGCCCCGAGGACGTCGCCCACCTCCCAGTTGGACAGCTCGGTGACCCCGTCGAACGACCCGGTCGCCGGATCGTACGCGTCCTGGATCGCCTCGAAGTCGGCCGCCGCCGCGTCCAGGTGCTTCTCTTCGCCGAGGACGCGGCCCGACTCCACCAACCCGCGGATGGCGACGGCGCGCTCGACCACACCGTCACGTCGAGCCCCGACCAGGGCGTCGCCCAGCGACCGCAACTCCGTCCGCGCCTGCGCTCTGAGACCGTCGTCGCCGGTGGCGGCGGCGAACCAGGTCATGGCCTGGGCACCGAGCGAGAGCTCCGACACGGTCTTCGGCTCGAGCTCCGCCACCAGGGTGAACAGCTCGTCGGCAGCGGCGCCGATCATGGCCTTGGCCTGCTCATCGCCGTACACGTTGTTGAAGGCGTCGGGGTGGTCGAGCACGGTCCGCACGTCGGCCAGGGCCTGGAGCATCTGGTACTGGTCGGCGACGTCGATCGAGTCGTCTTCAACGGTCACGCCCTCGCCCTCGGGCCGCGCCAACGCCACGAAGAACCCGTCGGCGTTCCGGAGCATGTCGAGGGCGAACGTGGCCTGCATCTTCGCCTCGGCGAAGAGCGCCATTCCCTTGAAGCGGTCCATGGCACCGAAGTCGTCGGTCGGGCTCCCGGCCCACGCGGCGTTGTTGAAGAGCTTGGCCCACTCCACTTCCTTGGTGATGGTCTGAGCCATGGCGCTCGGCGTGATGCGGTCGTCGGTGCCGGTCGGATCCCAGCGCCAGTTGGTGAAGTCGCCCGGGTTCCCGTTGAAGGCGGTGGCGAACTCGGGGTTGCCGCCCGCGAACACGGCCTTCAGCAGCGCCGGGTTCTCGGGCAGGGTGACGTGCTCGCCGGCCTCAGGCCCCTGATCGACCGCCGCCGCCATGGCCTGAACGTCTTCCATGGCGGGCATGAAGGTGACCCCGAGGCCCGACATCATCACCAGGTTCCCGAGGTTGTACCGGGAGTACCAGTAGGAGTTCCACGACACGGCGTCGATGTCGAACTCCGCCGAGCCCCCCACGAGCCCCGAGTTGGGATTGGCTTCGGCGCCGGCGTCCCGGTCGGCCCTCGCCAGCTCGCCGTCGCCGTCGCCGTCTCCCCCGCCGCATGCAGCGGCGGTGAGTGTGATCAGGCCCGCCAGCGCCACGAGTCGCCATCCTCGTCTCATCGGGATCTCCCTCCGGAAAGATTGTGAAGTTCTTCACGAAGGGAACCTCAGGATTTGCCGAACTGATTCCATCAAATTTTCGGACCGCGCGCCGATGCCACGGGGCGGCGGAGTCCCGGGGCAGCAGGCGCGTGGGGGCAGGTGACCCGGTGTTCAGCCGGGCGAGGCTCCCTGCTGGCTGACGGGGACGACGTAGAACCAGACCGGGAACGGCGCGCCGGCGTCGCGCAGGGCCGCCTGGGCGCGGTGGAGCAGGCGGCCGGTCTCGGTCTCGCGGTATAGCCACGCCTCGGCGGCGCGGGCGGCGGGGACGTGATCCACGAGCGCCAGCGCCGACTCCTCGTAGTAGGCGCGGACGTCGAGCGCCACCTCGTTCGGTGGGGCCGGGAACCCCGCCTCCTCCCACGGCGTGCCGTCGACAACGCGAGCGAAGGCGCTGACGGCCTCCGCCACGCCGTCGGCGTCGACCACGCGGCCCACCATCGTCCGCCCCGTGGCGGAGCGGGTCCGATCCCAGGCCGGGCGCAGGGCCAGGACCTCGTCGATGGCGGGATGCGCCGAGGCGTCGATCCGCGGTGGCAACGGACACGCCAGGGGCGCACCGGCCTCGTCGGCGATGACCTCCGGGTAATCCTCCAACACGGGCACCGCGACCGAATCCAGAAGGGAGAACGCTCGGAGCAAGACCTGGCGCTGGAACCCGGGGTCTCCGGGTCGACCGAGCGGGCGCCCCAGGGGGAACTCGCAATGGAGCGCCCGGGGCGGATGGATGCGCTCGATCTGGGGGCGGACGAGCGAGAGGGCGACGGTGGCGAGGCCCTGGGCCTCGAGGACGTGGGCGAGCGTACCGACCGTACGCGTGCACAGCGGTCAGACGGGGGTGAGCAGCACCACGTCGACGCCGTCGTCGAGCAGCACCTTGGCCGCCGCCGGGCCGGTGTCGAGCATGATCGTCGACAGGGTGCCCTCGATCACGCCGTGGAAGGACACGTGCCGCGGGGCAACCGCGCCGATGACGCCCTCCGCAGCCAGCTTGGCCAAGCGATCGACCGGGAACGCCACGTTGAGGTCGGCGGCCAGGCCGCTCCGGTCCCAGTTGGGGCTGACGTGGCCGACCGTCAGGTCACGCGCCTCCCCCGGAATCACCCGGAAGCTCTCGTCGCCGACGCCCCACGCCGGGTCGTCGGGTCGGCGCAGGGCGGCGGTGGTCACGATGGCCACGGTGGCGTCGGCCAACGCCGGCGGGGCCGTGAACGGGGTGGTGTCGAATTCGGGAACGGGAATCTCCGCCACCAGGGCTCGCATGTCGGCGTCGCTCAACTCCGTCTCCTCGGTGGTGGTCGCGATCGGAGGGGGAACCCAGGGGCGTCGAGCGCCATTCCGCCAAAGCCGACGTCAGATCAGTGGGTATGCGGAGCGATCAGACCGATCAGGTCCGCCGACTGGCGGAAGTCAGCGCTTGCAACATGCCGACGTAGACGGCACCGAGGCCGGCCCCCTCCGGACAGCACGAACTCCTGGGCCATGACGTGCCCAGGCTACGGCGCCGGCGTACCCCAGGACGGGCGGTGCCCGCGGTCAGGTAGGAGACCAGGTCGAGCCGCTCGAGTCGGGAAGCGGGAGGACGCCGATTCCCTCTTCCTGGCAGAGGTCGAGCAGGTGGGGGTCGGAGGTGGCCACCGGGAGGTCGACTCGGCGCGCGGCCTCGGCGGCGACGCAATCGGCGAGGCTCACCGCTCGGTTCGTCCGGTGGTAGTGGCGAGCCCGCAGGATCCCGGCGCGCGCTCCGAGGTCGGCATCGACCGCTTCGGGGCCGAGGAGACCGAGTTCTGCCAGGTCGAGGAGCGCTTCCTCCTCATCGGCGCCGGCGATGCGGACGAGATGATCGAGAACCTCGCTTACGCCGACCGCCGTGAGGCGACCGCCGGCGCGTACGAGCCGGCCGACCGCCTCGGCCGACGGCTCATCCTTGAGGAGGGCGAGAACTGCGTACGCGTCGAGGATCGTCACCGACGCCGACGCTCATCGACCACCTCGTTGTGCCGGGCGGCTCGACGGGCTCGGTCCAGTTCGGGACCCCGCCTTCGATACTTGCCTCGAAGGGCTTCGGTCGGTTCATCCGAGACTGGCCGGAGCACCACTCGGTCGCCGAGGTCGACGACGACCACGCGGCGGGTGTTCCATCGGGCTCGGGCGTCGGCCGGAATCGAGACCTGACCGTTGGCCGAGATCTTCATCACGTGGCTCACAGACGTCATGTTGTCTCCGCGGCGGCATCTCCCGTACCTCGGAAGGCAGCCTCATTCGCGTGCCTGGGCCCTGCCAGCCCCAACGGCATCCGTCTGAGGTCATTGTATCCCATTGAGCTTCGTTGTATGCCGACGTCGAGCAAACTGGGCCCTGCGTGCACGGGATGTGTGGGGCGAGAGGCTCAGAATGCCGGACTTTCCGGCGTCCCACTCGGAGACACCGCGCTCAGCGAAGACCCAGGACGGTGAGGAGCGCGTCGTCGATACCCCACAGTTCAGCGGCGCTGACGTGGCCGGCAAGGTTTCCGAGCCGGCCGGCGTCCACGGCACCAACCTGTTCCACCAGAACTCTCGTGACCTCGTCGTCCAGTGTGATCTCGGGGCGGAAAGAAGCCGGTCGAGCGCTCCGCGATGTGGGAGCGACGAGTACGACGGACCGGGGCAGCATCTCGTCCGCCTGAACGATCACCCCGAAGCGCTTGCCCCTTTGCTCGTGGCCCCGACCCTTGGGCAGCCGAAGGTCGTAGACGTCACCCCGGTGCACGCAGACTCTCCATCAGCTCCGCCACCTCGACCATCTCCCGCCGGTCGTGCTCGTCAGCCTCGAGGGCCCGCACCTCGGCGCGGAGGGCGTTCCTGTCCCGCAGGCGAGCCGCGCTGTCGACGAGCGCTCGGCGGATGGCCTCGGAGCGGCTGAGGCCCATGGCCTCGAGCCGACGCAGGGCGTGCAGTGCCTGGTCGTCCAACCTCACGGAAATCGCCTTCGGCATGCGTCATTTGTATCACACTTCGTGATACGCACGCCCACAACACCGCACGCGCGCCGATGCCCCGGGGCGGCGGGGTCCCGGGGCATCAGGCGGGGGGGTGTGGTGGCTTAGGAGCGCTCGGCGGCGAGCTCCCCGATGCGGACCGACTGGAATCGCAGCACGGTCACGATCGACGCGAGGCCGAGCAGGATCGAGAAGAGGTAGACGGCGACTCCGATACGTCGCGCCCCCTCGAGCCAGATGGCCCACTGCTCGCTGTCGGCGAGAGTCGAGGCGCTGCCCCCGGCGACGGCCGCGGCGGCGACGAAGTGCAGCACCACGGCAGCCAGGAGGGTCATCATCGCCATCATCATTCCGGCGATGAAGGCCTTGGCGGTCCAAGGCATCCGCAACGTCTGCACCTCCCGGACTCCGGCCGCCTCTTGGACTTCGCCCCCGCCCTTCCGGAACGCACCCAGGATCCGGGCGATGGCGAAGCTGATCGCCCCGAACACCGACGCGAACCCGAGGAATATGAAGGCCGGTTCGAGGTGCCCGAGGACGGCGATGGTGTCGGCGTTGCCGCCGGTGGCGATCTCGTCGCCCCGGACGGCCCCGAGGACGACGCCCACTGGGAACGCCATCAGGGCCATCAGCAGCATCGGCAGCCACAGCCGGCGGCCGAGACGCTGGGGCAGGTTCTCGCCGAGCGAGTGGTCCGACCCCAGGGCCACGAACTCGTCCGGCCGCCCGTGCACGTGCGGCTTCTCGGCGGCTGGCGCCCTGTCGAGTGTGGTGGTCATGGTCATTTCCTCCTGTCCTCCCCGGGCCTACAGGCCGGTTCGGAGGATCGTGGCGATCCGGTCGAACTGGAACCGGAGCACGGTGCCGATGGTGACGAGGGCCAGGACGATCCCGCTCAGGAGCAGGCCGAGGCCAAATCCCCGAACCGGCCCGAGCCAGGCCGTCCAAGCGGCGAAGCTCGTCGCCGTCTGAGACGACGACGCGGCCACGAGGTACAGCACGAACTGCGCCATCGAGACCATCATCCCGGCGGCCATGAGGCCGACGAAGAGCTTGGCGGTGAGCGGCATCTTCAGCGTCTTGACGGTGACCCCGAGCGATTCCTGCACCTCGCCGCCGCCTTCGCGGAGACCGGCGAGGATGGTGCCCAGTAGGAAGGAGATCCCCCCGAGGAGGAACGCCTCGCCCAGAAACTGGAGCCCCTCGGTCCAGGCCTGGAGGTCACGGGCCGTGCTCGCGTCGTCGGCGACATTGCCGCTCCAGGCGATCGAAAGGACGAGCCCGGCCACCACCGCCATGGTCCCCATCGCCAGCATCGGCGCCCAGGCCACCTTGGCGACCCGGTGGATGAACAGCGGCTCGGCGGCGACGGTCGATGCCGTGGCGGGACCGAAGTCGGTGTCGATGTCGCCGACCTCCGGCGCCACCGCCTTCGCTGGCTCGGGCTTCAGCCGCGCGAGCGCCGCCTTTACGGTGTCGACCCTCACCCAGAGCCTGAGCACGATCCCGATGAGCACCACGGCGATCCCGAACTTCAGGACGCCGAATGCCGTCGTGGCCAGGCCGAACGACCACGCCAGGATCTCCCCGGCGTCGACCGGCGAGTCGGTGATGCGGTCGGCGGCCACCACGTTGGCGACCAGAGCGACCATGGCGAGGGCCACCCCGACCAGGCCGATGAGCGCACCCGCGTTGCGATAACCCGAACGGGCGTGCGGATCGACGGTCGGCGGCGGTCGCCGGATCTGGAGTGTTGCTGCCATGCCTTCCCTCCTTCGTGTGTTGCTTCGACGCCTGCTCGAACCGGGCGGGAGGTGGCGGCCATGCCGCCACTGTTGCGTGGGAAACAATTCGCCCCGGCCCGGGTTCCGTGCGCATGCGCATGCCCCAGTTACAGCTCCGGGAATGGATCGCCTGCTGCCTCGGGCGGGGTCGCCTCGCCCCGCTCGGGACCGACGAGATCGACCGCCTCGCCGAAGAGATCGGCGAGCGGCGCTACGCGGGGGGAACCACGATCTTCCGCCGCGGCGAGCGCCCGGCCCAGATCCACATCGTCCGCGAGGGCTCGGTCGAACTCACGACGGTGCTCCACGGCCGGAGGGTCTCGCTCGAGGTGCTCCGGCCCGGAGACGTCTTCGGCGACGTCCGGCTCCTCTTGCGGGAGAACGAGCTGTTCGACGCCCGGGCCGTCGAGGACAGCGTCGTGCTCTCGATCGACGCCGAGACGGTGTTCGCACTGCTCGCGCAACGCCCCCGGTTTGCCCAGCGTTGGCTCGTGTCGCTGGCCGAGCGGACGGCGAGCATCCAGCAGCGCCTCCTCGACCTCCTCGCCGGACCGCTCAACGCTCGGGTGGCCTCACTCCTGCTCCACGAGGCCGACGGCGACGCAGTGGGCATGAGCCAAGCCCGCATGGCGACGCTCGTCGGCGCCGGTCGCCCCGCCGTCAACCAGGTGCTCAAGAAATTCGAGGCCGACGGCCTGATCGAGCTCGGCTACCGCGTGGCCCGGATCCTCGATCGGCCGGCCCTCGAGGCGATCGTCGGAGGAACTCCGGCGAGGCGCGATCTCGCCGTCTGATTCCCTTGACGGGTCGGAGGGGAATAGCGCCAAAACACAGGCGTTGGCGCCATTTTGGCGCTAGCGTGGCCCGCATATGCCCAGCATCCAGGTCAAGGACGTTCCGGACGACGTGCACGCGACGCTGCGCCGGCGCGCCGCCGCCGCCGGTCAGTCTCTCCAGGAGTACCTCCTGGCCCAGCTCGTGGCCGACGCTCACACCCCGACCCTCGATGAGCTCCTAGACCGGGCGGGGGGCCGGGCCGGGGGCCGGGCCGGGGGCCGGGCGGGGTTCAAGGCGGCGGCAAAGGCAGTCCGGGCGGATCGCGACCGTCGGTGATCGTCGTTGACGCCGGCGTGGTCGTCACCGCCCTCGCCGATGACGGCGAAGACGGAGACCAGGCCAGGATGCGCCTGCGAGGCGAGCGACTCGCCGCACCGCATCTGCTCGACCTCGAGGTGGCCTCTGCCTGGCGACGGATGGCCGCCGCGGGCGATCTCGACGGGCGACGGGTCGGGTTCGCCCTCGCCGGCCTCCGCGCCCTTCGCCTCGATCGGGTGCCACACGGGCCGCTGCTGGATCGCTGTTGGGAGCTTCGGGACAACCTCACCGTGTACGACGCTGCCTACGTCGCCCTCGCCGAAGTCATGGACGTGAGGCTCCTCACCGCTGACACTCGTCTGGCCAGCGCGCCCGGCTGTCGCTGCGAGGTCGAACTCCTCTCCTGACCGGCGCGGCGTGCCGCCAGTGGTGGCTCGAGTGGTTTCCTGCCGCGAACGCGTCGTGATCGAGCCCTCGGCCACCGGAATCACGACGACTTCACGGCAGGAAAGACCCGGGCGGCCACTCCCACGAAACTCCCTTGACCTTCCAGTGCGCTGGAGCCCGTACCGTTCCAGGAGGAGAAGCGCAGAGGAGGGCGACTGCTCATGCCGACACCTGTAGACCGGACCGAAGTACTGCGCCTGCTCGACGAGGAAGGCGCCCAGCTCGCTGAGGCATTGCCGCGGGGCGAGTACGACGAGGAGCACCTCGAGGGAGCGATCCACCTTCCGTTGAAACAACTCGACGCCGAGACCGCCGCCGTCCTCGACCGGGGACGCCCGGTGATCGTCTACTGCTGGGACGCCCTCTGAGACATGAGCCCGCGGGCCGCGTGGCGGCTCGAGCGCCTGGGATTCGATCGGGTCTATGACTACGTGTTCGGCAAGGTCGACTGGATTGCGGCGGGCCTCCCGACCGTGCGCGCCCCGGGTGGGGAGCCCCGCGCCATCGACGTCGCCGACCGCGACCCCGTCACGTGCAGCCCCGGGAACCAACTGCGTGACGTCCCCGTGGGCCAGACGGCGATCGTGCTCAACGACGAGGGGATCGTCCTCGGCCGGGTTCGGGCGGACCGAAGCGGCGAGCTCGACCGGATCGCGGAGGACGTGATGGAGCCGGGGCCCGCCACGGTGCGAGCCAACGAGCCCCTGGATCCGCTGCTGGCGCGCATGGAACGGCGCGGCGTCGCCGAGATGGTGGTCACCACGCCCGAGGGTCGGCTGCTGGGCGTGGTCCGCCGGGGGTGACGCCCGTGGCCGAGCAGACCATCGATGCGCCCGGCCAACAGGGGCTCCGGCGGGGCCTGTTCGCCGGCGGCCTGGCGGCCGGCGCGCTCGTCGCCTACGCGCTCTACGAGTTCTTCGATCCGGTGAACCTCTTCGCCCTCCGGTTGAGCGAGACGACGGTCGGCACCACGAACCCCACAGCCCTCTCCGTCGGCGTGGCGCTCGCCTTCGTGTCGGGCGTGACGATGGTCTTCACCCCCTGCGGGATGCCACTCATCTTCACGCTCAACTGGATGGCACGCGAGGGGCGGGAACAAGGCCGGTCGTGGCTCCCGCCCTTCATGCTGTTCACCGTCGGCATCGTGGTGACGATGGGGGTCTGGGGCGCGGTCGTCGGGCTGGCCGGCGGCGGCATCGTCGACTTCCTCGCCGATCCCTCCCGACGCTTCACCGTGACCGAGGTGCTCTACTCGCTCCTCGGCATCCTGGCGCTCCTCATGGCGCTGTGGGAGTTCGGCTGGGTCGAACTCCCCCGGCTCGTAGGCCACCGGGCCATGCCCGGGTGGCTGGCCAAGCTCAACCCCTACCCGAAGTCGCTGGGCATGGGAGCGGCGCTGGGCGGGGGCTTCGGGATCGGCTGCCCCTTTCCCACGTACCAGGCCGTGCTGGCCTGGGCGGCGCTCGTCGGCAACCCCTTCTACGGGGCCCTGGTGTTGGGGGCGAACGCCCTGGGACGCGCCGCCCCCCTGTACCTGATCGGGGGCCTCGCGTACCGGGGGGCCGACCAGCGAGCGGTGACTCGCTGGCTGGTGGGCAATTCCCGTCGGGCGAAGCTCGTCAGCGGGACTGGGCTCGCCGCCTTCGCCGCCCTCATGCTCGTGCTCTGGGGCGGGCTGGTGCCCTTCGTGCTCCAGCCCGCCGGGTGAGCCAGCGAGAGCGTGCGCCGGTAGGCAGCACGCTCCAGGAAACAGGAGGTGAAGTGACGGCACAGGAGACGACGGTGCGGGTGGAGGGCATGACCTGCATCGGGTGCGAGAACAACGTCCGCTTCGCCCTCTCCGCCCTCCCCGGGGTCGAGACGGTGGAGGCTGACCACCACGCCAAGACGGTCCGGGTCGTCTACGACCCCGAGACGACCGGGGTCGAGCGCCTGAGGGAGGCGCTCGAGGAAATCGGCTTCGAGCCTGCTCCGTGAGCCAGAAGTCCCCGCGCGCGCAAGGAGGAGCGCTGCGGGGAAGCGCTCCTCCTCTCATCCGTCAGTCCTCGAAGATTCAGCCGGACCGGCGGTGCGCGGCGTCCGAGGTCGCTGGGGGTTGCGTCCCTCTGACACGTTCGCTGCTGGTCGGTGCGCCGCTCGCCGTGTCGGCGAACCATCGGCGAGCGACCCACCTCGTGAGCGGGACGATCCCGCCCTTCCACCAAGGGAACATCTGCTCGCGCCAGTCGGTTCCAGCACCGTTCGCGATCGGACACACCGGGACGGAGAGGCGAGTGGGTCCACAGAACCGAGGCGCTGCGGTGCCAGGCAACTTCCGGTCGTTGCGTTGGGCGGGCTACAGCACCTGGGCAACCACCGGTACCAGATGGTGTTCCGGCCCGGGCTCGACCGGTCGGACCGGCGTCAGTTCCGGGGCTGCGTCGAAGACTGGCGGATCGACCACGTGCGCGTGGACGTGATCTCAATACTCAACCGGCGATGTGACGCCGGGCTCCGGCTTGCGAGCGGGACGCGCCCTGGTCAACCGCGTAGGTGGTACACGGCTCCGGCGGTGCCGGGCCCGGTGTGGACACCGACGCTCGGGCCGACCCGATAGGAGATGACCTCGACGTCGGGAACCTCGGCGACCAGCAGACCGAAGAGCTGGTTCCCGACGGGCACCGACGATGTGTCGGAGACGCCGATGCCGATCCGCAGCCACTTCCCGGCGGCGAGGATCTCGGTGGCCATGACCGAGGCCGCCTCCTCGGCCGAGGCGACGGTGTCCACGACCGTCACCTGTCCGTCCCGCAACCGCAGGACCGGCACGCCCTCGGTGGCGTCGGCCGACGGATCCAGCCGGCCGCCAGACCGGGCGAGGTCGAGCGTGCCGACGACGAACACGTTGCCGTGCGATGATGGCGAGGCCGGTCACGGCCGCCACTGCGACGATCCCCAATGAGACAGCCCGCAGTGCGTGCTCGAAAGCTGCCCCGACGAAGTATCCGGCCAGTACCGTTCCGGCGCCCCACACCACGCCGCCGGCGAGGTTGTAGGCGAGGAACGGGCGATAGGGCATCTGCACCGCCCCGGCGGCAAACGGAGCCAGGGGACGGAGCAGCCCCACGAAGCGAGCCAGGAAGATCGTGGGGGCACCCCGGCGGGCCAGGAAGCCCCGGATCTTGTGCATCCGAGCGCATGACCACACCCGGCCGAGGAGGCCGTGGTCGCGGCACCCACCGAAGTGGGCTCCAAGGGCGTAGCCGATCGTGTCACCGGCGACCGCGCCGAGGACGACCACGAAGATCGTCCACGGCAGGCTCAGACTCCCGGCCCCGGCGGCGGCCCCCGCAGCGAGGACGAAGGTCTCGCCGGGGACCAGCAGGCCGAGGAACGCGCTCGACTCGCCGGCCGAGAGGGCGAGCAGCCCCAGGTACACCCAGACGTTCTCCAGGCCGAGCACGCCGGTCATGG
>JACPCJ010000138.1 GCA_016179865.1 Actinomycetota bacterium
GGCGCGAGCGGCCGCCGAGCGCGTCGGCGTCACGCCCAACACCGCCTCGACCTGGGTCCGCCGCTAAGGGGCTGCGCATAAATAAATAGAGCAACTAACGATGCGGTCGGCTATGCTCAAGGAGCAGTGTGCGCGCTTCCGGCCGAAGCGGTCGTGGCGGCGGGGCGACGGATCGCGGTGGTCCTGCCGCAGCTGAGCGAGCGCGGCCAGCGGCTCCTGCTCGGCGCGGAGGCGAGGGAACTGGGCTACGGCGGCGTGAGCGCGGTGGCGGCGGTGAGCAACGTGGCGCGCTCGACCGTGCAGCGCGGCCGCGACGAGATCGAACAGCCACTGGACTTGCCGCTGGAGCGGTCGCGACGAGCGGGCGCGGGGCGCAAGCCGGCCGCGACCAAAGATCCGGGCCTGGTGCGGGCGCTCGAAAGCCTGGTCGATCCGGCCACGCGCGGCGATCCGGAGTCGCCGCTGCGCTGGACCAGCAAGTCGACGCGGCAGCTGGCCGACGCGCTCGGCGAGGCCGGGCACCCGGTGGGAGAACGCACCACGGCGGCGCTCCTGCGTCAGCAGGGCTACTCGCTCCAGGCCAATGCCAAGACCCGCGAGGGCCGCCAGCATCCCGACCGCGACGCCCAGTTCCGCTACATCAACGAGCAGGTGCGCCGGTTCCTGAAGGCCAAGGACCCCGTGATCAGCGTCGACACCAAGAAGAAGGAGCTCGTCGGAGCCGATTCCGCCTTCAAGAACGCGGGTCGGGAGTGGGAACCCAAGGGCCGTCCGGTCGAGGTGGGGGTGCATGACTTTCCCGATCCGCAGGTGCCCAAAGCGATCCCCTACGGCGTCTACGACCTGGCGGCGAATGCCGGCTGGGTCGCGGTGGGCAGCGACGGCGACACCGCGGAGTTCGCGGCCGAGACGCTGCGGCGCTGGTGGACGGGGGTCGGCCGAGCTCGCTACCGCAGCGCCCGGCGCCTCTTGGTCTGCGCCGACGCCGGCGGTTCCAACGGCTACCGCGTCCGGCTTTGGAAGGTCGAGCTGGCCAAGCTCGCCGAACGCGCTGGCCTGGCGATCACGGTCTGCCACTTCCCGCCCGGGACCAGCAAGTGGAACAAGATCGAGCATCGCCTCTTCGCGCACATCTCGATGAACTGGCGGGGGCGACCGCTCGTCAGCCACGAGGTCGTCGTCGAGCTGATCGGGGCCACCACCACGCGGACCG
>JACPCJ010000137.1 GCA_016179865.1 Actinomycetota bacterium
GGTCACGCCGAGCAGCTTGCCCAGCACCAGGCCGAGCACGATCCCGATGGTGACCGGGGACGAGATGGCCGCGCTGACGGCGGTGAGGTCCACCGCGATCCCGGCGTTCGCGAGCGCGAAGAGTGGAATGACCACGCGGCTCGTCCAGGGGTGCAGGCTGTGCTCGAGGCGTTCGGCGGGAGACGTTGGCGGCATCGGCCCGGCGGGAGTGACGAGCCCGAGCGCTACTCCCGCGATCGTCGGATGGACGCCGGAGGCGAGGACGGCGCCCCAGACGCCGACCATGAGGAGGACGAGAGGCGGATCGCTCCAGAAGGCCTGCACTCGCCACAGAGCGACGATCGCGGCGAGGAACGCCAGAGCGAGCGCGAGGGCGACCAGGTCCAGGTCACCCGCGTAGAACGCCGCGATCACGATGATCGAGCCGATGTCGTCCGCGATCGCCACGCTCAGCAGGAAGACGCGGAGCGCGGCCGGCGCCCCGGGCGCCACGAGCGCGAGGACGCCGAGCGCGAACGCGATGTCGGTCGCGATCGGGATCCCCCACCCCCGATGGCCCGGACCTCCGCCGTTGAAGGCGAGGTAGATGAGCGCGGGGGCGATCATCCCTCCGACGGCGGCGACGATCGGCAGTGCCGCCTTTCGCCGGTCCGCGAGCTCGCCGTCGACCAGCTGGCGCTTCACCTCGAGGCCGACCACGAAGAAGAAGAGCGCCATCAGACCCTCGTTCACCCAGTGACGGAGATCGAGCGACGCGACGGCGCGGTCGCCGAGCCGCAGCGCCACCTCCGTGGCCCAAAGGTCGTGATACGACGGCGCGGCCGGCGAGTTGACCCAGATCAGCGCAGCCGCGGTCGCCCCGAGCAGGAACAACGCACCGGTCGTCTCTGCCGCGAGGAATTCGGCGAGCGGGCTGATCACCGGCAGGCGCCTCGGCCGGCCCGGATCTGGCATGTTCTTCATCGGACCACCTTTGTGGCGGAGTACGGGACGCGCGTCCCAATGATGGGCGCGGGCCGGGCTCGCCGCGCGTTACGCGGCAGCTCTCATGGATCCGTCCTTTGCGGCTCTCGCACGCTCCGTCCGAACGATCAGCACGTCGCCGTCGGCGTGTGCGAGCACGGCACCCACGACGCTCGGGCGCAGGAAGCGACCGCGCAGCCACCGATGGCCGACACCGAGGACCAGCAGATCCGGCCG
>JACPCJ010000058.1 GCA_016179865.1 Actinomycetota bacterium
GGCGGCGTTGAACAGGGCGTTGACCGCCAGCTCCACCGTCTCGTCCCGGCTCATTCCCTCGCGCCACTGGGCCTTGATCCAGTTGCGGGCGTGCACGCTCCCCGACCCGGTGGCGTGGAAGTCGAGCTCCTCGTAGCGGCCGCCCGTGACGTCGTACTGGAACAGGCGGCCGGTGCCGGCGCGCAGGTCGTAGCCGGCGAAGAGCGGCACCACAACCATCCCCTGCAGGGCGGCGGGGAGGTTGTTCCGGATCATCTGCGAGAGCCGGTTGGCCTTCCCTTCGAGGCTGAGGGGCTCTCCCTCCACCTTCTCGTAGTGCTCGAGTTCGGTCTGGAACAGGCGCACCATCTCCATGGCCGGCCCCGCCGCGCCGGCGATGGCGACGCCCGAGTAGGCGTCGGCGGCCTGGACCTTTTCCATTCGCCGTCCGGCGATCTGGAGCCCACTGGTGGCCCGGCGGTCGCCCGCCATGACCACCCCGTCGGCGTACCGGATGGCGACCACCGTCGTGCCGTGCGGGATCTCACCGGGTGCCGACCCAAACCCCGCGGCCGCCCGTTCGGCGGGCACGGCGTCGGGGAAGGGCGACCCCATGGTCCGGGTCCAGAGCTCCGAGAACGACGACCCCGGGTCCTGCCCGGCGCCAAACCAGGGAAGCGGCCAATCACTCATTGGCCGTGAGCGTAGCCAAGCGGAGCGAACCAGAAGGAAGGCGCCCGGCGCTCCTCTTTCTCGAGCAAGTTGTCCACGTGTCGGGGGGAAAACTTGCTCCAGAACGAGAGGGCAGGAGGAGCGATCCTGCTATCCGCCGGCTATTCTCCACCCTTTTGCACGTAGTTGCGCACAAAGTCCTCAGCATTCTCTTCGAGCACATTGTCTATTTCATCCAGAATCTCGTCGAGTTCTTCCTTGATCTTCTCGCCGCTCTCGGACTGCGGCGGGAGCTCCTCGACAACCTCGTCGCGCTTCTTGGGCGCCGGCTTCTGCTTGCGCTCACGCTCGGTCATGGTGCTGCGTAATCCTCCTGGAACCCCCGGAGCGAACCGGAGACCTACCCGGGCTCACCCTACCCAAGGGAAGCTACTGCGGAGACACCAGTTTGGCTACCAGCTCCGCCGGGGTGGTGCACTCCTTGAAGAGTGCATCGACATGCGCCTTCGTGCCCCTGAGCGGCTCCATCATCGGGATGCGCTGCAGGGGGTCGCCGCCGGTGTCGAGGATCACGCTGTCCCAGTTGGCGGCAACGACGGCTTCGGGCCAGCGCGAGAGGCAGTTGCCGCGGAAGTAGGCCCGGGTGGTCTCGGGCGGGTGATCCATGGCCGCCGTCACGGCCGCGTCGTCCAGCAGCCGCTCCACCCGTCCCGCTCGGACCAGTCGCTCGTAGAGCGACCGTTCGGGGCGGACGTCGTGGTACTGGAGGTCCATGAGGGCGATCTTCGGGTCGTCCCATCCCCCATTGCGGTCGGCGAACGCCTCCAAGAGCGCGAGCTTCGTGACCCAGTCGATCCTGCCCTCCATGGCCTTCGGATCGGTCTCGAGCGCCGTGAGCGCCTCCTCCCAGCGCGAGAGCACCATCCCGCCGATGTGATCCCCCCCCACCGGGTCGAAGCCGCTCTCATCGGCGTACTTCTCGGCGAGGCGGAAGAACTCCCATTGCAGGTCGAGCGCGGTCATGGTGGAGCCGTCGGCCATCTCGATGGTGCGACGCAGCGTCGGGTCGTGGGAGACCTGGCGGACGGCGGCCACGGGCATGCGGAGTGAGTAGTCCTTGTCGATGAAGCCGTCTTCGATCATGCAGAGCACGAGGGCCGTGGTGCCCACCTTCAAGAACGTGGCCACCTCGCAGAGGTTGGCGTCGCCCACGATCACATGGAGGCGGCGATAGCGCTGGGCGTCGGCGTGCGGCTCGTCCCTCGTGTTGACGAGGGGGCGCTTCAGGGTCGTCTCCAGGCCCACCTCCTCCTCGAAGAAGTCGGCCCGCTGGCTGAGCTGGAACTCGACCGGCTCGGCGCCGTGCTCGCTGCCCACCTTCCCCGCTCCCGTGAACACCTGGCGGGTGACGAACCACGGCAACAGGTGACGGACGAGTTCCCCGAAGGGCAGCTCCCGGTCGAGGAGGTAGTTCTCGTGGGTGCCGTAGGAGTTGCCCTTGCCGTCGGAGTTGTTCTTGTAGACGACCACCGACTGGCCGGCCTCGAGGAGCCGGGGTGCCGCCTCCATCGAACGGGCGAGGATGCGCTCCCCCGCCTTGTCGTAGAGGGTGCACTGGAGGGGGTCGGAGCACTCGGGGGTCGACAGCTCGGGGTGGGCGTGATCGACGTAGTAGCGGGCCCCGTTGGTGAGGACGGCGTTGACGAGGTGGGTCTCGACCTCGGGGGCCATGGCGTCGTCGCCGGCGTAACCCCGGGCGTCGCGACCGGGTGACTCGTCCTCGAAGTCCCACCCCACCCGCCGGTCGTCGACGTAGGCGTTGATCAGCACCGACGAGGCGAGCACCGGGTTGGGATCGGCGCCCCGGAGCACGATTCCGTATTCGGTCTCGATCCCGCAGACTTTGGGCAGCGCCATTCCCTTTGCTCCCTCGGCCGTTCCGGCCTCGCTCGCCTGTCGCCGGGCACCCCTGAGGGGTCCCCGCCCGGCCGACATGCGCAAGCGTAGCTACAGGTACTGGCCGGTGGTCACGCGCTCGATCGAGCGCCCGCCCTGGGCGTCCTCGCCCTTGGAGATGAGCGTGCGCACGTAGGTGATGCGCTCGCCCTTCTTCCCCGAGATCTTGGCCCAGTCGTCGGGGTTGGTGGTGTTGGGGAGGTCTTCGTGCTCCCGGAACTCCTGCTGCACCGAACTGATGAGATCCTCGGTGATGATGCCCTTGGCGCCGCCGGCGATCTGGCGCTTGATGGCGGCCTTCTTGGCCCGACGCACGATGTTCTCGATCATGGCCCCGGAGGAGAAGTCCTTGAAGTAGAGGATCTCCTTGTCGCCGTTCTGGTAGGTGACCTCCAGGAAACGGCTGTCCTCCTCGGTGGAGTACATGGTGTCGACCGCGACCACGATCATCGCCGCGCACGCGGAGCCGGCGTCATCGTCGTGCTTCTTCAGTTCGTCTTCGGCGATGGGCAGGTCCGCCGTCAGGTAACGGCTGAAGATCTGCTTCGCCGAGTGCTCGTCGGGCCGCTCGATCTTGATCTTCACGTCGAGGCGCCCGGGGCGAAGGATCGCCGGGTCGATCAGGTCCTCACGGTTCGACGCCCCGATCACGATCACGTTCTTCAGGCTTTCGACGCCGTCGATCTCGGCCAGCAGCTGCGGGACGATCGTGGACTCGATGTCGGAGCTGATCCCGCTCCCCCGGGTCCGGAATAGCGAATCCATCTCGTCGAAGAAGACGATGACCGGGACACCCTCCTCGCTCTTCTCCCGGGCGCGCTGGAAGATGAGGCGGATCTGGCGCTCGGTCTCACCCACGTACTTGTTGAGGAGTTCGGGGCCCTTGACGTTGAGGAAGTAGGAGCGGATGTTGGCGTCGCCCGACTTCTCGGCCACCCGCTTGGCGAGCGAATTGGCGACCGCCTTGGCGATCAGGGTCTTGCCGCAGCCCGGAGGCCCGTAGAGGAGGATCCCCTTGGGCGGCTGGAGCTGGTGCTCGATGAAGAGGTCGCCATAGAGGTAGGGCAGCTCGATGGCGTCCTGAATCTGCTCGATCTGCTCGTCGAGGCCGCCGACGTCGTCGTAGGTGACGTCGGGGACCTCCTCGAGGACGAGCTCTTCGACCTCGGGGCGGGGCAGGCGCTCGATGACGAGCCCGGACCGAGTGTCGACCAGGAGGGAGTCGCCGGCGCGGAGCTTCTGACCGGTCAGGGCCTCCGAGAGCTCGGCCACGCGCTCCTCGTCGGCGCGGCCCACGATCATGACCCGGCGGCCGTCTTCCATGGTCTCCTTAAGCGTGACCACCTCGCCCGAAAGCTCGCTGCTGCGGGCCAGGATGACGTTGAAGGAGTCGTTGAGCACGACCTCGTGGCCCCGCTCCAGCCCGTCGACCTCGAGCTCGGGGTGCACCGCCACCCGCATCTTGCGGCCGGCGGTGAACACGTCGACGGTGCCATCCTCGTTGGCGCCGAGGAAGGTGCCGTATCCCGACGGCGGCGTGGTGAGCTTCTCGACTTCTTCTCGGAGGGCGGCGATGTGCTCGCGGGCCTCTCGGAGCGTCGCCGACAGCTTCTCGTTCTGGGAGAGGGCCTGGGCGAGCTGGCCCTTCGTCTCGAGGAGGCGCTCCTCGAGGGTGCGGACGCGCTTGGGAGCGTCTTGCAGCCGGCGACGGAGGACGACGACCTCTTCCTCCAGCGTCTTGACCTGCTCTTGCAGGTCGGCGACCTCGAACTCGTACTCCTCGAGGCGCTTCTGGTACTCGCCGCTCTGTTCAGCCGTCGCCATCACCCCCTCGGTTGGGGCCGACGGACCCGCTCGGCGCACAATACACCGCTACCCGTGACGGTCCGCGTCATGGCCTGTACGCCTGGCGTTCCTATCGGCACGAGTGACAACCCACGAGAGTGGTTTGGATTTCCACGGCGATGACCGTGTAAACTCAGCAATGTTCAGGACTTCGATTGCCAGGCACAAGCAGTACCAGCGCCGATCAGCAGGACGACCGGGACGAGGAACAGGAACAGGAGAACACGCATGAAGGTCTGGATCGACCAGGATCTCTGCACGGGTGACGGGCTCTGCGAGGAGATCGCCCCCGACGTCTTCACGCTGCTCGACGACGGACTCGCCTACGTCAAGGAAGGCGACAAGATCTTCGCCGACGCCCAGGGCAACCCTCAGGGTGCGGAGGGGCTCGCCAACGTGCCCGCCGGTCAGGACGAAGCGGTCATCGAGTCCGCCGAGGAGTGCCCCGGCGAGTGCATCTTCATCGAGGTCTGAGCCGTCTCAGACGAGGCACGGCCCGGTATCGACCGGGCTGCTGCTCACGGCGTCGAGCATCGGCGCCAGTTCCTTGTCGGTGAGCGCGTAGGCGGTGTCGTCGCGGTCGGGCGCGATGGCGAACGCCACCCCGGTCACCGCACCCGCCTGGTTCACGAGTGCCCCGCCCGAGTCTCCCGGCGCCAGCGACGACGCCAGGATGAACACGTCGCGCCTCGTGCGGTGGGAGTCGTAGATGTCGCGCCCCAGCGCCGTCACTCGATCCTGAACCCGAGCCGGGGCGGCGCGCAGGGGCCCGCCTCCCGGGTGCCCGTAGACCGCACCGAGCGATCCCTCCTCGGCCGACGCCACCGCCAGCGGCGGGCGGCCGACGTCGGGGACGCTCAAGACCGCCAGGTCGCGGTCGGGATCGAACGCCACCACCGTCGCCGTGAGGGTGTGGCCGTCGGCCCGCTCGACCGTGGTCTCCCCCTCGCCGGCCACCACGTGGGCGTTGGTCACCACGAGGTCGGGCCCGACCACGAAGCCGCTGCCCTCCTGGATCTTGCGGCACGCCTGGCCCGCCACCTTCACCGTGGAAGCGACGACCGTCCTGTGGACCTCCGGAGTGATCCCGGACTCGACGGGCGGCGGCCCGGCGGCGGTGCTGGGCTGGAGGCCGCTGAAGACGTCGGGGCCCACGTCGCCGATGAGCCGCTTGATGGTGTTGAGGGTGTCGGGCGGGTCGGGCATCACCTCGGCGATGGCCCGGAGGACGATCGAGTCCCGGGCCGCCGCTGACACCCAGCCCTGCACGATGGAGAGGATGGGCGTGATGAGCCACGCCAGGATGACGATGCCGACGACCCCGAGCACGCTCCCCGCCACCCGGTCGTACTGGCGGAACTGCGGGCCCACCCGGATCGACGCGTGCAGCGCCGCCCCGAGGGCGAGGCCGAGGCCCTGGCCCAGCATCCCCGCCGCCAGCAGGAACGCCACGATGGCGAGGAGGGCCACCCCCTGCTCGGCCTCCTCGAAGTACTCCGCCACCTCGTCGACGAAGAACACGCCGACGACGATGCCGAGGACCAGACCCGCCCACGACGTGAACCGGGCCAGGAACCCGAGGCGGTACCCGCCGACGATGGCCGAGACGATGCTCAGCGCCAAGAGGACGTCAATCACACTCACCGGGTTGCCGCCTGCATTCCTAGTCCGAGGGCGCCAGGAGCCGGGCGTGGGTGAGGAACCCGGTGTGGGCGACCATGCGGTGGTCGGGGCGCACCGACGGCGCCTTCACGTGCCAGGTGCGGTGAAGCACCTCGAGCGTCTCGACCATGGCGAAGCGGGACCCCTCCAGTTCGTCGCACAGGCGTGCGACCTGACCGATCGTCGGCAGGTAGGAAAGGAAGATACCGCCCGGCCGGAGCGCGTCCTGCGCATGCTTGACCAGCTGCCACGGCTCCGGCAGGTCGAGCACCACCTTGTCGAGGTTGACGACGTCGATCCCCTCATACGAGTCGCGGATCTCGATCGTCAGCGGCAGGGCCCGAGCGGCCCCCTGAGCGGGGGGTGGGAGCGCGGCACCGGCGAAGTACTCCTCGACGTTGTGGCGCGCCCGGGCCGCGAAATCCTCCCGTCGCTCGTAGCCGAGCACGTGGCCCGTCGGCCCGACGGCGCGAAGGAGGGCCATGGTAAGGGCACCCGACCCGACGCCGGATTCGAAGACGCGGTCGCCGGGACGGATGTCGGCGAGCATCAGGATGGGCCCGAGATCCTTGGGGTAGATGACCTGAGCCCCGCGGCGCATCTTGAGGACGTACTCGGAGAGGGTTGGCCGCAGGACGACCAGCGCCGCGCCGAGCGAGGTGCGCACGGTGGATCCTTCGACCTGGCCGATGATCTGGTCGTGAGGCAGCGTGCCCGTGTGCAGGTGCTGCACGTCACCCGGCGTGAGGGTGATGAGGCGGCGGCGCCGTCTCCCGTCGATGAGCAGCACGCGCTCCCCCGCGCTCAGGGTTTCCGGAGCAGGTTCCGGGTGTTCCTCACCCATTGCTTGCTCCAGAACGCGCTCGTTCGCGCAGGCGGCAGAAGGCGCACACCTCGGCGGGTGTCGGTGCGCCGCAGGTGACGCACGGGCGGAGCGCTTCGCGCTCCTCCACCACGGTCTCGGCGAACCGGGGCTGGGCCCGCTCGAAGAAGCGGAGGACGAACGCCGCCTTCGACCCCGGAGAACGGTCTTCGAGGGCGTTGAGGTCCTCCTTGTATCCGAGGTGGCGATTCCCCCCCGCCATCGGGCACTCCTCGACGATGTAGTCGATGCCGCGGATCACGCAGTAGGCCGCCGTCTCTCTTTCGGTCAGACGCACCAGGGGCTTGATCTTGCGGGCGAAGCCGGGCCCGGCGGGCAGCACCGGGTACTGGCGGCCGAGGTATTCCTCCTCCCAGCGGAGGACGTTGCCGAGGAGGACGGCGGCCTCGTCGTCGAGGTTGTGGCCGGTGGCCAGTACGGGGTAGCCGCCGTCGAGGGCCGCCTGGTTGAAGAGGTGGCGCTTCGACAGCCCGCAGGCGCTGCACGGCGTCCGCCGGGCCGCGCTCGAGCCGGTCGGGATGTCGTAGCCGTAGTCGGCGGGCAGGTCGATCTCGTGGAGCTTCAGCCCCCGCTCGTCGGCGAAGGCCCGGGCGTAGCGGGCCGACTCGTCCGAGTATTCGCCAATGCCCAGGCCGAGGTAGAGCCCGTCGGCGTCGTAGCCGAGGTCGGAAAGCACCTCCCACGCCATGAGCGAGTCCTTGCCGCCCGAGACGGCCACCAGCACCCGCTCACCCTCGCCGAGCATGTGGAAGTGGTCGATCGCCCTCCGCACCTGTTCACGACAGTGGTGCACGAAGCACGGCCCGCAGAAGGCCGCGTTGTGGCGACGCACCTCGATGACCGCGGGCTCACGGCAGCGCCGGCACTTCACGCTCAGATGCCTCCTTCCGCTCTGAGGGGCCGCTCAGGCCCCGCCGGACGTCACGGGGCGGATCTCGATCACATCGTCGTCGTCGAGCTGGGCGTCCTTGACCACGAGCGTGTCGCCCCGGATGACGAGCACGGTCTCGGGATTGATCGCCAGGTGCTCCAGCAGGGCTCGCACGGATCGGGGCCCGGGCACCTCGACCTCTCGTTCTGGGTTCCTGAGCAGGACTTTCAAGGGCGTAAGGCTAGGTCGGCTCCGGCTCCCGCACCGAGATCAAAACGCCCTCGCCGGGCTTCAGCGGGGCCCGCCACACGGTCTCCGGTGGCTGCGAGGTCACCCGGCGGACGATGGCCACCAGCCCGGCGGCCACGCCGACGGCGAGCCAGGGGCGTGACCCTTCGACGATCCCCTTGCGCAGCCCGCGGCGGACGAGGGTCCCCAGCACCGGGCTCAGACCCGCTGGATCTCGATGACCGCCTGGCGCTTGCGCCCGCGCCGGCGGCCGAGGAGGTAGGCACCGAGCACGACGGCGGTGACGACCACCGCCCCGACGGCGAGGCTGACCCCCTTGGCCCGCTCGACGTCCTGATCCATCTCGCCCCGGATCTCGGCCAGCTTGGCCTCGATGTCGGCCCGCGTGACCCGCTCAGAGGGTGCGGGGTGCGACGTCATCAGGCTCCTTCCCGGCGGTCCCGTCGACCGCCGATCGCGGAGAGCGACCACGCGCCGCCGGCCACGAGGGCGACGACGACGATGCCGTAGGGCGCCCAGCTCCAGTTTCCGGTGAACGTGGTGTCGGTCTCGGTCTGGAGGAGGCGCAGGACGCCGACGGCCAGGAGCACCGCACCCGTGCCCACCAACAGGGCCCCGGCGACGCCGAAGATCACGAAGCGACCGACGCCTCTGATGGGGTCGACCGTCTCTTGGCGGACGTAGGTCTTGATCAGCTCCCACAGCTCGGCGATGAGCGTGGGAAGGGACGGGTCAGAGCCCGTGCGGGCCGGTTCGACAGCCATGCGGGGGTGGAGGTTACCGGGCCGGCGGGTCGGCGGGCGTGTGGAGGGAGCGGGCTGGGGGCGGGCCCAGCACGTCGGGATCGGCGGAGGGGAAGGGATAGGCGTCGAGGGTTGTGGCGATCGCTTCCTGGATGGCGAGGGCTCCCGTCGCCACGGCCTGCCCGTTCGCCAGGAGCGCGAACGTGAGGTCGGGCCGCCCCTCGGCCCGGTCTTGGAGCGTGCCGACGAGGCCCACCACGTCCTTCAGCGAGCCCGTCTTCGCTCGGAGGCGGCCATCGAGCGGCGTGTCCTTGAACCGGCGGTGGAGGGTTCCCGTTTGGCCGGCGACGGCCAGGCCCTGGTCGATGGCCCGGAACTTGTCGTCGGTGCGCAGGTCGAGGGCGCCGAGCACGGCCCCGCACGTGGCCCGGTTGCCCCGGTCGAGGCCGGAACCGTCGACGAGGTCGACGCCCTCCACGTCGATGCCCCTCTCGGCCAGGGCGTCGACGACCGCGGCCGTCCCCGCCTCGGTCGTGCCCTGACCCGAGGTGGCGAGGCCGACCTCGCGGACGAGGATCTCGGCGATGAAGTTGTCGCTCTCGCGGATCATGGCCTCGACGATGTCGGCGAGGGGTGGCGAGGTGACCTTGGCGATGACCTCCGCGCCGCCGGGGGCCGTCCCGCTGGAGCCAGCGGGGTCGACGGTGACGCCCCGTTCGCCGAGGAGGCGGGCCAGCTCGCTGGCGGCGTAAGCGGGCGGGTCGGCGGCAGTGACCTTCGAGGGCTCCCACTGGCTCCACCCGCCGTTGGCGGTGAGGGCAGAGAGGAAGGGCACGTCGTGGTCGGAGATGTAGGTGTCGCGCCAGGTGGGCACGGTGCGGGCCCCCTGGTGGCGGGAGGCGTCGCCCACCACGCCGGCGGCGACGTTGCGCACGCCGGCGGCGACGACGGCGTCGGCCAGGCCTTCGAGTGAGGTCACCGGGTGGCCCTTGGTGAGCGGGTCTTCGTCGGGTGACGCCTTGTAGCCGGCCACCATGAGGAGCGGGTCGGCCCCCCCGACGAGGTAGAGGCGGGGCGCCGTGCCTCCGGCGATGTTCTCGGCCACGACCTTCGTCTCGAACCGGTGGTCGGCGCCGAGGACGGAGAGGGCGGCGGCGGCCGTGAGCAGCTTCTGGGTGGACGCCGGGATCAGGGGTTGGTGGGGCTCGAGGGAGAAGGTGAGGCTGGCGCCCTCGCGCATGACGAAGCAGGCGTCGGCGGCGTCGAGGGTCTCGTGGAGGCGGATGGGGAGCTTGGCCGCTCCCACGGCGTCGGCGAGGGCCTCGGGGAGCCGGCGGGCCGACCACAGGGGCACGACGGGCACGGCGGCGGCCCCCCCCTCCGCTGGGGTGCTGATCGGGCGGAGCCCCAGGGCGACGCTGGCGATGGCCCCCACGCCGAGGAGCAGGGCCGCGGGACGGGGCTTCACCAGTGGGCCCCGGGCTGGTGCACTACGACTCGCGGTCGGTGTAGACGTAGGTGGACGACGCCTTCAGCACGAGGCGCTCGTCGTCGTCTACGACCTCGGCCTCGAGGAACGAGACCCGCTTTCCGCCGCTGATGACCTTGGCCGTGCAGGTGAGGGTGGAGCCGATCTTGACGGGTCGGAGGAAGCTCACCTTCAGCTCGGCGTTGGCGACGAAGGCCTTGCGGCCGTCGAGGTAGGTAACGGCCGAGGCGCCCATCGAGGAGTCGGCGAAGGCGGCGATGAACCCGCCCTGCATGATCCCGGCCGGGTTGGAGAACCTCTCGTCGGCCGTCATGCGCCACACGGTGTGGCCTGGGGTGGCCTTGTCGAGGCAGACCATTCCCAGGGTGAGGTCGCAGTTCGGGGGCACCTGGATCCGGCGGTCGGTGGGGGGCATGTCCTGAGGGGGCGGGCGGCTCGGGACCCGCGTGGGCGCTCCGCGGAGGGAAGCGGCGGGGCCGTTATCGTACCCGCGTGGCGAGCGGGTTCGAGGTGCGGGGCGTCATCGAGGGCTTCTACGGGCCGCCCTGGTCGTTCCCGAGCCGGGTACGGGCCGTCGAGTTCCTCGCTCCCCGGGGAATGAACGCCTACGTGTACGCGCCCAAGGACGACCCCTTCCACCGGGCCCGCTGGCGGGACCCGTACCCCGACGACGAGCTTGCCGGGCTGGTCGACTTCGCCGGTCACTGCGCCGAGATGGGTGTGCGCTTCGGGTACGCCATCTCCCCCGGCCTCGACATCGACCCCGGGAACGACGCCGACCGGGCGGCGCTGTGGGACAAGCTGGCCCCGCTCGTGGACGGCGGAGTCGACTGGATCGTCCTCGCCTTCGACGACGTACCCCTCCGGGATGGTGCGGGGGCGGGGCAGGCCGACCTGGTTGGTTGGGTCCGGGAGCGGGCGGGCGGGGTGAGGCTGTCGCTGGTGCCGACCGACTACGTGGGCTCGGTCGCCAACGCGTACCTCGACGAGTTGACCGCCGGGCTGGCCGAGGATGTCGATCTGTTTTGGACGGGGTCGACCGTCGTACCGGCGGAGATCACCTCGGCGGAGGCGGCGGCCCGGCGGGAGGTGACCGGGGGCCGGCCGCTCCTGATCTGGGACAACTACCCGGTCAACGACGCTTTCATGGCGGGTTCGCTGCACCTGGGGCCGCTGCGGGGGCGTGACCCGGGCCTGGCGGGGGTGTGCGCGGGGCTGCTCGCCAACCCGATGACCCAGGCGGGGGCGTCGCTCCTGCCGCTGGCCACGGCGATGGAGTACCTGGCCGACCCAGAGGGCTACGACCCCGAGGCCGCTTGGGAACGGGCCATCGCCGACCTCGGCGGTTCGTCGGTGCCGGCGCTCCGCGGGCTCGCCCGGGCGTGCGCGACGTCCCGGCTCTCCACACGCGCGCCCCTGCACGGGTTGGTCGACGCCGTCGTGGCGGGCGAGCCCGAGGCGGCGAAGGCGTTGCGGGAGGAGTTGGAAGGGGCGGCGTCGCTCCCGGCGGGGCTGGCCGACGGGTTGGTCGACGAGGTCGGGCCGTGGGCCCGCCAGGCGGCGGCCGAGGCGTCGCTGGGGCTGACCGCGTTGCGCGTACTGGAGGACTCCCCCGGCTCGGGCGACCCGTGGTCGTCGGCGCTGTCGGTCATGGGGATGCTGATCCAGTGGCAGGGGGTGCGGGCCTCCGGCTCGCAGGTGGTGTTCGGGCCGCGCTTCGCCTGCTACCCGGGGATCGTCGTCGACTCGGCTGGCTCGGTGCGGGTCGATGCCGGGCTGTCGCTCGTGGAGGACCAGAACGCCGTCGACCGGCTGTGCCGGCTCGCGCTCGCGGGGGCCGGGCCCGACGGGCCCGTCAGAGCGGGGACCAGGCCGTGAGTCGCATTTCGGTGATCATGCCCGCCTTCAACGAGGCGTCCACCCTGGCCGACTCGGTGAACGAGGTCGTGCACGGGCTGCGGGTGGCCAAGCGCGACTTCGAGGTGGTGATCGTCGAGAACGGGTCGACCGACGGCACGCTCGATGTGGCCCGGCGGTTGGCGGGCGAAATCCCCGAGGTCGTGGTGGTCGACCTTCCCCGGGCCGACTACGGCCTGGCCCTGCGGGCCGGGTTTCTCGCCGCCGACGGGGATGTGGTCGTCAACTTCGACGTCGACTACTTCGACCTGGAGTTCCTGGCCGACGCCGCCATCATGTTGGAGAACCCGGTGGCGCCTCCCGTGATCGTGGTGGGGTCGAAGCGGGGGAAGGGCGCCGTGGACCGCCGGAGCCCGCTGCGGCGGGTGGTGACGGCCGCGTTCTCGCTCGTGCTGCGGACGCTCTTCCGGCTGAAGGTGTCCGACACCCACGGGATGAAGGGCATGCGCCGTGAGCCCCTGTTGCCCCTCGTGGAGCAGTGCCAGTTCGGGACCGACCTGTTCGACACCGAGCTGATCCTCCGAGCCGAACGGGCGGGGTTGCCGGTGGACGAGATCGGCGTGGAGGTCACCGAGCGACGCCCGTCGCGCACGTCCATCGTCCGCCGCATCCCGCGGTCGATCCTGGGGCTCCTGCGGTTGCGGATGGCGCTGTGGCGGGAGAGGTAGGGGCGCACGGTGTTCGGGCGCACCTCCGAAGAGGGGACGGCCCCTGGTGCGCGGCGTCGCCGAACCTGACGCGTTCGTGGGCCTGTCGGAACCCAGGACGCTCGTCGATGCCTCCGCGTACTCCCCGGTCGACCTCGAGCCCGACGGCGCCGCCACCGCCTGGGCCACCGCCCGCGACGCCATCGCTGTGCTGGACGAGGACGAACCCAAAACCCCCCGCCTGCGCCGGAGGCTCCTCACGGGGGTGTGATGAGTGGGCGCGTTCCGAAGCCTGCCGTCAACCCCTCTCGGTCGCACTGACCGAACGGCGCCAGCTCGTTTCTCGCAAGAGTCGCCGGCACGTAACGAGAATCAGCACATCAACCAGGAGGGCGGACAAGTAGTACAGGGCAACCAGGTCCTCGATATGAAGTGCAAGCAAGATGAGCATGAGTGTGCCATCAAGGCTCGAAATGGCAATTAGCGTCTTGGCTCCTATCCGAACTCTTCCAAAGGCCACTAGACCTGCCGCGATCAAATACGCCAAGGCCGGTGTACTCAGGAGCAGGGTAACCGCTAAGGGCCTTCCCTGATCAAGCAGGAACACCAGCGTTGGGATCCAATCAACGAGTCGGACCCCCGTAGCAAGAAGTGCCATCTGCGTCACGAGCTTCAGAGGATCCAAGTTCCGTGTAGAGGAATTCACCATTAGTGCTCATCCACCTTTACGGAGTGACAGTCGTAGCGATACCCGTTCGGGAAGACGCCGCTCTTCGCGCAGCTACTCGCCGCGCTCTTGCCGAGCTTGACAGTTACCTCGAGTCGAAAGCTCCCACCGCTGGTCTGACCGCCAGCGGGCGTCGTCCATGAGAACAGGCCGGTAGTTGTCACCGATTTGCCAGCACGTCGTATCGTTGGCTGTTGGCCTGTAATGAAATCACCAGCGACCGGATTGTAGTAGCTCACCGCATAGGATTCAGTGATAGACGCTCTTTGGGTTTTCGAACACGGCCTACCACCTGGAACGGTGTAGGAAATCCTCAAACGAAGCTCGGCTGCCGTGACATCCCAAACGAATCCAGTATTGAGCATCGTGTACTTGCCATGAGCTTGACAAGAGCGGCCACCACCGAATGCGGACGGGGTCGACCCGACCTGTACTCCCCGAAGCCCGGATGGATCCACGTGTATTGTCGGCCGGTTGCTGACGTACCCGAACGACGCCGTCACGGCGGCCGCGTCATCTTGAGAGAGCGGATCGGGTCTGAGGAACCTTCCCGCCCGCGCGTCGTAGTCCCGCGCCCGCAGGTGATACAGCCCGGAGCGTGCGTCCAGGTACTCGCCGGTGAAGCGGGCGGGGTTGGAGGATGAACCCGGGGCCTCGTCGGCCTCGCGGGCCACACCGAAGGGCTCGTAGCCGTAGGTGGCGTTCACGGCGCCTTCGGTGTCGGTGAGGGTGCGTACCGAGCCGATGGCGTCGTGGGTGACGAAGCGGGTGGCGGGGTCGGCGGTGGCGGGGTCGTTGGTGAGGGCGAGCAGGTCCGTGCCGGCGTAGGCATACGTGCGGGTGTCGGTGGCGACGGGGCCGGCCTTCTCGGTCTCCTCGACGAGCAGGTGGTAGGCGGCGTTGGGGTCCCAGAGGTAGTCCGTTCGCACCTGGGCGGCCGACTGATCGACGGGCAGGGTCTCGGCGGAGAGGCGCTTGCCCTCGCCGTCGTAGCGGTAGCGGTCGACGACCGGGCCTCGGATGTGGGCGGCGTGGCGGTCGGCGGCGTCGTAGGCGAAGCGCTCGTCGCCCCGGCGGATCTGGTTGCCGTTCTCGTCGAACCCATAGGTGACGGGCAGACCCACGGCGGGGCGTTCCTCGACCAGGCGGTCGGAGGCGTCGTAGGCGTACGTGGTCGACCCGAGGAGGCGGTTCTCGGAGAGCCGGTTGCCCACGGGGTCGTAGTCCCACTCGATGAAGTCGGTGGCGCACTCGGCGAAGCAGACGCGGGTGAGCCGGTCGAGGGCGTCGTAGGCATAGGTCTCGGTGGGGCGGGTGCCCGAGACGGAGAGCGGGTTCCCCACCGGGTCGTAGGCGTACGTGAAGCGGTCGAGGGGCCCGGAGGCGTTGGCCGAGGCGATCTCGGTGAGGCGGGAGGCCGCGTCGTAGGTACGGGTCTCGGCGACGCCGTTGGAGAACGTGCGGGCGCTGAGCGCCCCGGCGGGGTCGTAGGCCTGGTCGATCGTGTGGGCGCCATCGCTGACCTGCGTGATGCGCCCGGCGGCGTCGTAGGCGGCGCTCACCTGGGTGCCCGAGGGGTAGGTGCGCTTGGTGACCCGCCCCGCCCTGTCGTAGAGGTAGGAGAGGGTCTTGGGCCCCCGGGTCACCGAGGTGAGCCGGGAGGCGTTGTCGTAGGCGTAGGTCTCAGTGCCCGCCCCGTCGCGCATCTCGACGCGGTTGCCGGCCGCGTCGTAGGCGCTCTCCACGTCGGGGGTGGGCTCGGAGTGCGGGATCTCGACCACGCCGGGGACGACGGGCACCGAGTAGGTGAGGTCGTCGGCGTAGTCGATCTTGGTCTGGCGGTTGGCGGCGTCGAAGGTGAACGTGGTGACCCCGTCGCCGGCTGCGGGTGTGGCGTTGCCGTCGGCGTCGGTCTGGCGGACGAGGTTGCCGTTCCGGTCGTACTCATAGGTCCAGCGCTCGCCCCGGGGCAGGACCTTGGCGGTCCTGCGGCTGGCGGCGTCGTATTCCCAGCGCGTGAGGTGCCCGTTGGCGTCGCGGCGTCGGGTCTGGTTACCCATGGCGTCGTATTCGTACTCGGTGCGGGTACCGTCGGGGGCGACCACGGCGGTGAGCCGGCTGGCAGCGTCGTACTCCCATCGGGTGGTGCGCCCGTTGGCGTCGGTCTTTCCGACCTCGTTGCCGTTGGCGTCGTAGGCCGAACGGGTCACGTTGCCCAGGGGGTCGGTCTGGGCAACCGCCCGGTCGTTCTCGTCGTAGGCGCTCGCCCAGGTCTCGCCCCTCGGGTCGATCATGGCCACCTGGCGGTTGGCGGCGTCGAAGCGGTACTCGGTGCGGTTCCCGAGGGGGCTGACGGTGGTCACGAGGTTGCGGTTGCCGTCGTACTCGCTCCTCGTCACGCCGCCCTCGGGGTCGGTGACCGAGACCTGGTTCCCCACTTCGTCGTATGCGTACTGCGTGCGGTTCCCCAGGGGGTCGACTTCGGCCACCAGCTCGTCGGCGGCGTTGTACTCGAAGGTCGTGGTCTTGCCTCGGGGGTCCTTGGTAGCGACGCGGTTGCCGGCGGCGTCGTAGGAGTGCTCGGTGCGGTTTCCCAGGGGGTCGATCTCGGCGGTGACGTTGCCCGCCGCGTCGTACTCGGTGCGCCAGATCCCCCCTCTCGGGTCGGTCATCGACGTCTGGCGCCCGGCGGAGTCGTAGGCGTACGTGGTCGTGTTGCCCAGGGGGTCGGTCTCGGCGGTCAGGTTCCCCAGGGTGTCGTACTCGTAGGTCGTGGTGTTGGCCCTCGGGTCGGTGGTCGAGACGAGGTTCCCGGCCCCGTCGTAGGCGTAGGCGGTGACGTTCCCGAGGGGGTCGGTCTCGGAGGCGAGGTTGCCGTCGGCGTCGTAGCTGTAGCTGGTGATGTTGCCGGCGGGGTCGGTGACGCTTGTGAGATGGTTGCCGGCGTCGTAGGTGTACGACTCGGTGATGAAGGAGGGCCCAGGGCCGCGCCGTGAGAGCAGGTTCCCGGCCCCGTCGTAGGTCATCTCGGTGACCCGGCCCAGGGCGTCCTGCGTCCGGATGAGGTTCAGGTCGGCGTCGTAGGTGTTCTCGCTTTGGTTCCCGTTGGGGTCGGTGGGCGTGGCCAGGGCGTCGCCGGCGTACTCGTCGACGTACTCGTGGCCCAGGGCGTCGGTGAGGACCGAGGTGTCGGTGGCGGGGTCGAAGGCGAAGGTGGCCACGTTGCCGAGCGGGTCGGTCTGTTCGACGACCCGGCCGTCTTGCCCGTAGACGTTCTCGATCTCGGCGTGGCCCAGGGGGTCGATCACCTTGGTGAGGCGGTTGGAGGCGTCGTATTGGTAGGTGGTGGTCTTCCCGCGCACGTCGGTGGCCGAGGTGAGGACGTCGCCGGTGTAGGCGAAGGTGACCGATCGCCCGTCGGGGGCCTGGACCTTGACGAGGTGGCCGTCCACGTCGTGGGTGAACGAGAAGGCACGCCCCGCAGCGTCGGTCACGGTGTCGAGGTTGCCCGCCGGGTCGTAGGCGAGGGTGGTGAGGTTCCCGGCCTCGTCGGTGAGCGAGGTGAGGAGGCCCTCGGGATCGAAGCCGTAGGCGAGCCGGTCAAGGGTGGTGAGGGTGTAGCCGGAGCCCACGGCCTCGAGGGTGGAGAGGCCGCCGGGCGGCCCGGCGAAGGAGCCGTCGGGCTGTTTGGTGAACGCGACCTGCTGGCCGTCCTCTCCTCGCAGCGTCACGTCGCCTGTCGTCTCGTCGACGATGAGGGTGGCGTTGTAGTCGTGGGTCCAGCCGACGCCCAGGGGCCCGTCGTTGGTGTCGGCCGAGTTGTAGAAGCGGGAGAACGAGAAGGCGGCCCCAGGGCCGGGGACGGACAGGTCCTCTGTCTGGTGGACGTACGAGCCGGTGGCCGTATTCACCGGGTCGGCCCGCAGCGCGGTCTGATTGCGGGCGTGGCGGCCACCGCGGCCGAGGAGCTGGCCTCGCGGCACCGGAGCTGGAGCTGGCTTGTGGGTCGCGGGTCGCCAAATCAGCACATCGCTCGTCCCATTGGTGTCACCGGCCACCAGGTTGGTGGCGTGGCTGGTGAAGACGATGACCCCGTCGTCGGCCCCGAGCTGGGCGTCCGAGCTACCCCCGTTCCCGACCAGCCCGTCGAGCTCACTCACGCGGCGAACGCGACCCGACGCCCGCTCGACCATGAAAACGTCCTCCGTCCCTGAATCGCCGGGCACCAGGTTGGTCGCGTGGCTCTGGAAGGCAACGAAGCTGCCCGAGCGGGTCAACGTCGGTGAGTCGGACGTGCCGTTCGCCTGCCCCCCGGACTCGCTGACCGAGACGCGGCTCGTCTCGACCGCCCCCGGCTCGTCGAAGATCCCATCGCCGTCAGCGTCGCGGTCGTGCACAAACACGTCGGTCGTCCCGTTGGTATCGCCTGGGACCAGGTTGGTTGCAGTCGAATGAAAGGCGACAACGCGCCCGTCGGCCGACATCTTGGAGGCCGCGCTCCACGCGTCGGCGTAACCCCCACCTTGGGGTTTCGAGACCCGCACAGTGAGGACCGCGCCCGGCTCGTCGAACACCCCGTCGCCGTCAGTGTCGCGGTCATGCACGAAGACATCGGTGACCGTGTTGGGGTGTGTCTCGCCACCGATCACGCTCGCGTCGGACGCGAAGGTGACAAAACGACCGTCGGGTGAGAGCACGGGGTTTGTGACTCCGCCGGAAGGTCCGATCCGCACCGTGGTGTCGGTCTCGCGGTCACGCACGAAGAGACCCTGCCCCTCGCCGTCGGAAACGAGGTTCGACGACTGCGAGAAGAAGCCTACGTAGCGACCGTTTCCTGACACGCTCGCGTGAAAGGAGTGACGGTTTCCTTGGGAGCCGTCGGATGCGACGGACACCCGCTCCGTGGCACCGGTCACGCGATCGCGCACGAAGACGTCCGTCTTCCCGTTGGTGTCGCCGGGCACCAGATTGGTGGCGGACGAATAGAACACAACAATGGCCCCGGAGTCAGAAAGGCACTCCCCGTATGGAGCGAAGCTCGATGCGTTGGCCTGCGTGCCGTCGGTTGCCACGCTGACGTTCTCGATCACCCCGGCGGCGGTGTCTTTCACGAAGATGTCGCCCTTGGCGTTGGCGTCACCGGGGACCAGGTTGGTGGCGAAGCTCTGAAAGGAGACGAAGCGGCCGTTCTGCGTGACGCACGGGTCGCTCCCCTGCCCGTTGGCGACCCCACCGGGAGGCCATGACACGGCCTCCATGCCCGTAAGGGTCGCCGCCTGTCCGCGTGGTGGCACAAGGGAGGAATGCATCGCAACGAACGCCAGGCCGAGCACGAGGGCCAAAGCCACCCGCGACCAACGCCGTCTGTTCCCCTGGGGCCGCGTGGGCACCGGTCGAGCCTCCTTCGCTTCGAGGCGTCACGGGCCGACGGTGGCACGACCCGCCCTGCGCTCCCCCAGTCTCAACAATTCGTCATCAACCCGCCCGAATCCTGCTCGAAGCAGTTCTTCAAAAATCTTTTCGTCCAATCCTTGACATTGGTGCGAACACGTGGTTGGATGGTGGGAGCCGCCGGTTCGAAGGCCCCAGGCGGCGGGTGTCAGTTCTTCGGGCCCTCCTCGCTTCCCCGTGCCTCTGTGATGCCAACTCCGGGAGAGGAGGTGTTCCGTGTCGATCACGCTGGCCTGCGACGCGCTGTGCGACGCGCTCGACGGCTTCGAGCCCAAGCTGTACTCGGGAGACGACGCCGCCGCCCTGGCCGAGAAGCTGGCCCTCACCGAGCGGGTGTGCGCCACGGCGCGGGCCCGGGCGGCGGCGTGGGCGGCCGAGTGCGGGGCGCACCGGGGGCGGGGCTACGCCCGCCCGATCGACTGGCTGTCCAAGGTCACCGGCACCGATCCGGGCCAGGCGAAGCGAGAGCTCGACACGGCCCAGGCGCTGGACGACCTCCCCGACACCAAGGACGCGCTCAATGCCGGCGAGGTGTCCCTCGCCGAGGCGTCCGAGGTCGCCAAGTGCCCCGAGGCCGAGGATGAGCTCCTGGCCCTGGCCAAGACCCACGACCACCGGGCGTTGAAGGACCGGGCGAGGCGTCGTGCACTCGAGAACCAGAAGGGCGACCTGAAAGAGCGGCGCCAGAAGGCCCGGGGGATCCGCACCTACACCGACGATTTGGGCATGACCCAGGTGCGGGGCTCGCTCCTCCCCGAGTTGGGGGCGCGCTTCGTGGCCCGGTTGCGCGAGGAGTCCGAGCGCGAGTGGCGGGACGGGAACCGCGACTGTTCCCCCGAACAGCGGGCCCACGACGCCCTCGCCCGCATGCTGGATGGAACCGGGGGCAAGGCGGGGAGACGCCCCGAGCTGGTGGCGGTCTACGACCTCAACGAGCGCTCCGCCCACATCCCGGGGATGGGGCCCATCGATCCCGAGACGTTGAAAGACATCGCCGTCGACGCGCTGGTGTCGGTGGTGCTCCACGACGGGGTGCACGTGCAGGACATCAAGCGCTTCGGCACCTACATCCCCCGGTGGCTGGAGATCCTCTTGGAGATCGGGCCTCCGCCGCACTTCGAGGGCGCGCGCTGTGCCGACTGCGGGGCGATCTTCGCCTTCGAGCGCGACCACGCCAACCCGCGGGCCAACGGCGGGGCCACGAGCTATCTCAACATGGAGCCCCGGTGTCCCCCGTGCCATCGGAAGAAGACCGAGGAGGACCGCGAGGCGGGGCTGCTGGGCCCGCTTGCGAGGCCGCCCCGGCCCCGGGGCGCCCGAGCGTCGAAGCCCCGGGCCAGCCGCCCCGAGCGGGCGAGGGCACCGTGAACCGTGTGTCGCAGTCTGAGGGGGAGGCGCTAGCATTCTGCAACATGATGACCCTCTACCTCCGCAACGTCCCTGATGCGGTCAGCACCCGGCTCGAAGCCCTGGCCGCC
>JACPCJ010000089.1 GCA_016179865.1 Actinomycetota bacterium
AGCAAGTCCGCATGCGTGGCCGGGTCGAGAACTTGCTCCAGAACAGCGGGAGGCCGACCTCGGCCCATCTCGAGGCTCAGATCGGTGGATCCAGGCTAAAGGTCACGAACCCCCGTCCCAGCCCCGGTTCGTGACCTTTACGTGTCCTCTTCGGGCTCCTCGAACTCCGCGTACGGGTCGGGAACGTCCTGGGCGTAGGGGTCGTCTTGCTGGGCGAAGTCGCAGTCGGGGTCGTGGTCTTCGCCGAGGGTCAGGTTGGCGTGGCAGAAGTCGCAGAAGCGTTCGCCAGGACCTTCCTTGAGCCGACGCGCGGCCCGGAAACGTCGAGCACGTCCACTGCCTGCCACGGGCAACCCCTTCCGTCGATACCCCCCATTCTGCCGCACCGGACCTGGCGATGGGATCTCGGCGGCAGAAGTTCTGAGCGCCGAGAGTATCCTCACGCCGACGGGCGCTTAGCTCAGCGGGAGAGCGCTGCCTTCACACGGCAGAGGTCGTGGGTTCAAAACCCTCAGCGCCCACAAGATCTCGCCGTCCCAGCAGCGCTCGGAGCGCTGCCACCCACCCTCACGTCGGCAGAGGTCGTGGGTTCAAAACCCTCAGCGCCCACAAGATCTCGCCGTCCCAGCAGCCACCATCCGTTCTCGAGTGAGTTGCCCACGTCAGAGGTGGAGGACTCCCTCGAGAAACGGACGTGAGGGCCAGGACTTGAAGCGCTAGCCCATTCCCGGCTTGCCGACGGGTGACCAGGGTCACGAAAACCCGACCTTGACAGTCGGAATTAAAACCCGATACAACAAGTCAGGTTTTCCCCTCCCCATGTGACTCGCTTGGAGTCGTGGTGCACCGTCTGATCACGTTTGTGATTGCCGGGTTCGTCGCCCAGATGGTCGACGGGGCTCTCGGCATGGGCTACGGCGTTACCTCCACCTCGTTCTTGGTCGCGGCAGGATCGGCGCCGGCCGTGGCGTCGGCCAGTGTGCACCTTGCCGAACTTGGAACCACGCTGGCGTCGGGCGTCGCCCACCACCGGTTCGGCAACGTGAACTGGCGAGCCTTCCGGTGGATGGCGGTCCCCGGCGCGGTTGGCGGATTCCTCGGGGCCACGGTCCTCAGCAACATTTCCGCCCAGGCGGCCAAGCCTTGGGTGGCGGTCGCGCTCCTGGTCCTCGGGGCCTACGTCCTGGTGCGGTTCCGCTACGGGAGGGGTCTCGACCAGGTGCTGACCGAGCGCCCCCACCGGCGCCGTTTCTTCGTGCTCCTCGGACTCAGCGGGGGATTCCTCGACGCCGCTGGCGGCGGCGGATGGGGACCGGTGTCAACGCCGGCCCTCCTCGTGGCCGGTCGCATGGAGCCTCGCCGCATCATCGGCACCGTGTCGGCGAGCGAGTTCTTGGTAGCGCTCGGCGCCAGCGCGGGCTTCCTGCTGAACATCTCGGCTGGCGAGATCGACTTTGCCCTGGTGGGAGCGCTGCTCGCCGGCGGCCTCGTGGCAGCGCCGCTGGCTGCCTGGCTCGTTCACCATGTCAGGGCCCGCACGCTCGGCACGGTTGTCGGCGGCTTCATCGTCTTCATCAATGCCCGGACGTTGGCGACAGTCTTCGATCTCCGACCGGGCGCGGTGCAGGTGGCGGCGCTCGGCTTCACCGCCTTTTGGGCCTACTCGGTGGGGAAAGTGGTGGCCGCCCAGCGTCGTGAGGCGGCCGCCTGGGCTGCGGAGCCGGTTCCCGCCTAGTCGTTGGGGCTCGGCTCGAAGCGGTAGCCCATGCCGGGCTCGGTGAGGAAGTAGCGGGGCCGTGAGGGTTCGGGTTCAAGCTTGCGGCGAACGTGCGCCATGTGCACCCGCAGGTAGTTGGTCTCGGTCCCGTATTGCGGGCCCCAAACCTCTTGAAGCAGCTGTCGCTGGGTGACGAGACGTCCGGGGTTGCGCACAAGCAGGTCAACGAGGCCCCACTCGGTCGGGGTCAGCGAGACTGCGGCCCCGTCGCGGACCACACGCCGAGCGGCCAAGTCGATGGTGAACGCCGCCGTCTCGAGAACCGGCTGTTCATCTGGAGGTCGCTCGCGACGGAGGGCGGCCCGCAGGCGAGCGAGCACTTCGTTCATGCCGAACGGCTTGGTGACGTAGTCGTCAGCGCCGGCGTCGAGCGCCTCGACCTTGTCTCGCTCGCCGTCGCGGACCGACAGCACGATGATCGGGGCCGTCGACCAGCCTCGGAGCCCCCGTACGACCTCGACGCCGTCGATGCCGGGAAGGCCGAGATCGAGAACCACGGCGTCGGGATGGTGTTCGGCCGCCAGGCGGAGGGCCTCCTCTCCGGTGGGCGCGACGTCGACCTTGTAGCCCCGAGCCTTCAGGTTGACGGCGAGGGCTCGCAGGATCTGGACCTCGTCGTCGACGATGAGGATCCTTGCGCCGGCCGGGTCAGCGCTCATAGGGCACCTCGGTGGCCGGAAGGTGGATCTCCATGGTCAGCCCGCCGCCGGGCGTATCGAGGGCCGTAATCGTCCCTCCCATGGCGGTGACGAGACCGCGAGCGACGGCAAGCCCGAGCCCCACGCCGCCGTCGCCGCGATCGCCCCCGCGGTGAAACGGTTCGAAGACGGCGGCTCGGTCCTCGATCGGGATCCCGGGGCCGGAGTCGACGACGCGGAGGGCGACGCCCGGAGCGTGGCGCCGCGCTTCGATCCGCACGGTCTGGCCCTGAGACACCTCAGCGGCGTTTGTGATCAGGTTGGCGAGCGATCGTTCGAGGAGGGCGGCGTCGGCAAGGGCGAGCGGAATGTCGTCAGGAATGTCGACCTCGAAATGGCCGGTGAGGTCTGCGAGGGCGGTTGCCACCACGTCATCCAGCGCCACCGGCTCCGGCTCCGGGACGACGGCGCCCGCTTGGAGGCGGCTCATGTCGAGGAGGTTCCCCACCAGGCGATTGAGCCGGTCGGTCTCCTCATCGATGGCGGTCAGGAACTCCTTCTCGACGGCTGCCGACCAGCGGACGTCCCCTTGCAGGAGGCTGCTGACCGAGGCCTTGATGGACGCGAGAGGCGTTCGCAGGTCGTGAGACACGGCGCGGAGGAGAGCCGTGCGGAGGGCGTCGGCGGCGGCCAGCGCCTGGGCTCGGGCCGCCTCCTCCCGCAGGGCCTGGCGTTCCAGGGCGGCGGCAAGCTGATCAGCGAAGACGCGCAGCACGCGCCCCTCGTCGGTGTGAAGAGAACCGCGCAGCGCAAGCACGGTTCGATCAGGCAGGTCGAGGCGGAGGGTGGCTTCGTTGACGTGCCGGGGTGCCTCTGGCCCGACCGCCGTGAGGACGTGGTACCCGTCGGCGCCCTGTGTCAGGAGGCTGACGCCTTCGAGGTCGAGGGCCGTGCAGAGCGTCTCGAGGATCGAGGGGAGCGGGTCGTCGCCGCCGGCAACGCTGGCCGCAGCGCGTGCCAACACCTCGGCCTCAGCGCGAGCGCGGGCAGCGTCGGCGGACCGCCGCGCCATCTGGGTGACGAGGAGCCCGACCCCCAGTCCGGCGGCCACGAAGATGACGAGGGCCAGGACGTCCTCGACGTCGGCGATGGTCCAGCGGTACAGGGGGGGCGTGAAGTACCAGTTGATGGCGGCGGCGGAGAGGACGGCGGCGGCGACTGCCGGGCCGGTCCCGCCGACGGCGGCGGCCATGAGCACGAGCACGAGGTAGACGAGAAGCCGGCTGCCCTCGGAGAAGAGATCGCGCGTGGAAGCGAACGCCAAGGTGAGGGCCAGCGTTCCCGCCAGGGCGGTGGTCCAGCCGAAGCTCCGGCGGCGCCGCGAGAGGGGCGAGGCGGATCGGCGCGGTGGCGGGATGGCCGAGGCCAACTCCGGCTCGGTGCCACCGACCACGTGGACGTCGATGACACCGGCGTTGCGGATGACGCTGTTGATGAGCGAGCCCCGCGTGATTGCGGTCCACGACGAGCGGCGAGAAGCGCCGAGAACGAGGTGGGTGGCGCCCTCGGCCTGGGCGAAGGCGACCAGGCCGGCCCCGGCGTCGTCGGCCACGATCTCGTGGTACACGCCGCCGACCTCGGCGAGGACCGTGCGGTATCGCTCGAGCACTTCTGAGGCCCCGGCGTGCTCGTCGCCGCCGCGGATGTGCACGCCCAGCAGGTCGGCGCCCTGGCCCTGGGCGATCTTCGCCGCCCGGCGAATGAGCCGTTCGCCGCTGGGCGCCCCGGTCAGCGCCACGACGACGCGCTCCGGAGAATTCGCGTCCACGAGATTCAGCGTAGGGCTCGGCGAAAAGAGCGACGGCAGCCGGGTACCGGCTCCGGCATTACACGACGAGGTCGTAGGCCGGATTGAGGAGGGCAAGGCGGCCCCGGTGTTCCGATGCGATGCCGGTGGCCCGGAGGCGCGTGCCCACCTCGATGCCCGGGATCTCGCGCCGGCCGAAGAAGACGACGAGGACGGACCCAGAGTTGTCCTCGAGCGTGCACTCGAGAATCGGCACGTCCCGATGCGGGTGCACGCGCAGGCTCCGGACCTGTCCGTCGATGGTCGCCCGCTGGCGGAGTCGGAGGTCGCCGATGCGGACGGCCGACCCGTCGGCGGGCGTGGGCGGCGGCGGCGGCGGCGGCGGCGGTTCGTGGTCAAAGGAGAGTTCGGGCTCTGCTGCCCTCGCTTCGCCATTGCCCGGGCGAGCCGCCTCCTGCGCGGGGACGAAGGACGGTGTCGGGCTGCCGAAGTGGAACGGCACCGTCGTCACGTTGGCATGGGGAAGCTGCGACACGGCCCGCACCATGGCGTCGGCGGTCTGGTCGTGCAGGACCCGGTGCCAGACGCCCTTGTACTTGCGCTCGGGCATGAGCACGCTCACCTCGGTCTGGCCGCCGTTGAGGTCGCGGGCCACGGTCTCCACCGCAGCTCGGGTCAGCCGGCGGTCCGGGCAGTGCACGAGTTCGAGGGGAACGTGGGTCAGCCCGTGTACCCGCCACGCCTCTGCCAGCTCGTGAGCGCGCTGCTCGTCGATCACAAAATGCACGGCGCGCAGCTCGTCGGGCGTGAGGGTGCGGGCGTACTGCACCGCCCTCGCCGCCGCCACGTCGAGGCGGTCCACGAAGACCAGAACCACGTGTCGCCGCATGATGGGCGCGCGCACCGCCGTCTCGGGCGCCGATGCCGTTGATGGCCAGCCCCCGGCGCCAGTGGGGTTCCTTCTCGCGGATGTGGTGCCTCGCCATGCCGGCCTGCGAGAGCGTGAAGGAGGTGAAGACCCCGATGGCGTAGAGGGGGATCAGACGGTCGACCTTGGCCCCGGTGGCGATGAGCAGGACGATGGAGAAGAAGGCGAGGAAGAAAACGCCGTTGGAGAAGACGAGACGGTGCCCCCGTTTGGTCAGCCAGCGAGGCAGGAAGTTGTCGCCGGCGTGGAACGAGGCCAGCCGGGGAAAGTCGGCGAAGCTCGTGTTGGCGGCCAGCACGAGGATGAGCATCGTCCCGGCCTGGAGGGAATAGAAGAGCGCCTGACCGAGCGCGGTCTTCCCGTACACGAGCTGGCCGATCTGGGCGATCACCGTCGGCGTGCCCTCCTCGAACGGAGCCACCTTCATGTGGCCGGCGAGGATCGAAAGGCCGAGAAACATGGTTCCAAGGAGGCTTCCCATGATCACGAGCGTGGTGCGGGCGTTCTTCCACGCGGGCTGCTTGAAGGCGGGGACGCCATTCGAGATGGCCTCGACACCAGTCACGGCGGCACCGCCGGAGGCGAAGGCCTTGAGGACCACGAACATCGTCGCTCCCAGCAGCACCCCGTTCCCCGCACTCCCGAACCCGAGCATCCCCTCCTCTCCGTGCACGGCGGTGGCGAGCTCCCCGAGCACCATCCTCGACAGGCCCCAGCCGAGGAGGACGACCATGTTGAGGATGAAGAAGTACGTCGGCACGGCGAAGATGCGACCCGATTCCCGCACCCCACGCAGGTTGCCGTACGAGATGATGATCACGAAGGCGACCGATATGGGGACGACGGAGCCGGCGAGGCCCGAGAACGCCGACGCCAGCGCGGCGGTGCCGGCGGCCACCGACACCGACACCGTGAGGACGTAGTCGGTGAGGAGGGCGACGCCGGCGACCTGGGCGGGCAGGAGCCCGAAGTTGTCGCGGGTGACCATGTAGGCGCCGCCGGCGGTCGGGTAGGCCTTGATCGTCTCGCGGTACGAGAGGATGAGGAAGGCGAGCACCACCAGGAGGGCGACGGTGATGGGCACGACGAGAGAGAAGGCGGCGATGCCGATCACGGGGACGAGAACCCGCAGGATCTCCTCGGTGGCGTAGGCCGACGACGAGAGGTTGTCAGAGGCGAAGACGGCGAGGGCTGTCGGCTTCCCGAGCCGTTCGTGCTCAAGTTGCTCGCTGTGGAGCGGCGGCCCAAGGAAGCGCTGCTTCAGCCGGTACCCGGCGCATCCGGATTCACGTGTCTTTACGTGGTCTTTACGGGCGCGGGTGAAGTCTTGACGCGTTCTGAACGCCGACCCGCGAGCCCGGCATGACGCGGCGAAGGGGCGGCCTGATGTCAGACGACGGACCGCCCCTTCGTCGGTTGCTGCGGGATGTCTACGGCTGTGGTGCGCAGGTCGGTGAGGTGCTCCCAGACGCCGGCCCGCCGTGGTCGTCGGCGCAGACGCCCTGGATCCCCTGGCCGTCGTTGCTGGCCGCGACGTAGCCAGACGCGGGGCCGGGGTTGGAGTCCTCGCCGTCGATCCACAGGTGCCCGGTCTGGGTCGTGGCGTCGCCCGAGGCGCAGATGCCGCCGAGCGGGGTCTGTACCGACACCGAGTTGTCGCTCGGGTCGAGGTCCTGGGCCGGGCAGTCGTTGGCGGCGGTGGCAGGTGCGAGCCAGAGCCCGGCGGAAGCCGCGCCCAGAGCGAGCGCGGCGACGAGTGCCTTCTTCACGGTGGTCCTCCTGTTGGTCGAGTCATGCGTCCTGACGGTGCAGGAGCGCTCCCTCAACCGGCGACCCCAACGGAAGGCTACGCAGAGCGTGGTGGGCCCGCCACCGCAGGCAGGTTCAGGAGGCGCGGCCGGGTTCCCGGTGGCCGGTGACCATGAAGCCCACGCGGTCGGCGACGTTGAGGGCGTGGTCGCCGATGCGCTCGAAGTAGCGGCCCACCAGCGCCGTCTGCACCGCGAGGCGCAACCCGGCCTCGTCGGTCGTGCCGGTGGCGAAGATGGCCGAGAAGAGGTCCCGCTGAAGCTCGTCCATCACGTCGTCCATGTCGACGAGCGCCGCCGCTCGAGCCGGGTCGCGGGCGGCGAAGGTCTCGATGGCGAGTCGGAGTTGTGCCCCGGCCTGCTCGCGCATCCGGTCGATGAGGCCCCGGATCTTCGGGTCGAGCTGGGCTGGGTAAAGCCGGCGCGCCGCCTTGGCCACCCGCACCATCAAGTCACCCACCCGCTCCAGTTCATGGATGGCCCGAAGGAGAGTGACCAGGACGCGCAGGTCGACGGCCATGGGCTGCTGGCGGGCGAGAAGTTGGAGCGAGCGCTCCTCGATGGAATGGGTCAGCTCGTCGAGGGCGGCGTCACCGGCCACCACCCGTTCGGCGGCTTCGAGGTCGGCGTTCAGGAGGGCGGCGGTGCCCGCCTCGACGGCCTCCGTTGCGAGGGCACCGAGGCGAGCCAGGTCAGCGCAGAGGTCGTCGAGCTCCTCGTGGAAGGCGCGGCGGGTCTCGTCGTCGGTCAATTGGCCTCCTTTGCAGACCCCGGGTGGGGTGGGGGTGGTGGGCGCTCGTAGCGGTAGCCGACGCCACGGATGGTCGTGATGCGCGTCGGGTTCGACGGGTCGTCCTCGATCTTGGAGCGCAGCCGCTTGATGTGGACGTCGAGGGTCTTGGTGTCACCCACGTAGTCGCCCCAGACACGGTCGATGATGGCGTCGCGGCTGACGACTCGCCCGGCGTGATCAAGCAGCAGCGCGAGGAGGTCGAACTCCTTGCGTGGGAGTTGCACCGCCTAGCGCGGAGGGCGGCGCGGATGCGGGCGACCAGCTCGCGCATCCGGTACGGCTTGGCCACGTAGTCGTCGGCCCCAACCTCGAGCCCCACCACGGTGTCGACCTCGGCGTCGCGCGCGGTCACCATGATGATCGGGACGCCCGAGCGGCTCCGGAGCTCCCGGCAAACGTCAATGCCCGAGATCCCGGGGAGCATGAGATCCAGCAACACGACGTCGGGGTTGATGACGTCGAAGAGATCCAGGGCTTGAGTTCCGTCGCGAGCCACCCGCACCGTGAAGCCCTCTCGCTCGAGTCCGACGGAGAGCGCGTCGACGTACGACTCCTCGTCCTCCACAACGAACACCACCGGTCGTTCGCCCACCGCACTCAGTCCCAGGTCGGGAGCCGGAGAGTGAAGGTCGACCCCACGCCTTCCTGCGATTCCACGAGCACGTCGCCGCCGTGGTTGCGGGCGACGTGGCGGACGATGGCGAGCCCAAGGCCGGTGCCGCCCGTGTCGCGGCTGCGCGCCCGGTCAACGCGGTAGAAGCGCTCGAAGACCCGGTCGAGGTCGCGGGTCGGGATCCCGATTCCCAGGTCGCGGACCGCGACCTGGGTCCAGTGCCCGTCGGAGCGCGCGTGCACGGTGACGGCCGAACCCGGTTCGGAGTACTTGATGGCGTTGTCGAGAAGGTTGGCGAGGGCCGACACGAGCTGGCGTTCGCTTCCGAGCACCGTGGCGCCGGCACCGGAGTCCACGACGTCCACGCGGACATTCCCCCGCTGCGCGGCAGGTTCGATCCGCTCGATCGCGCCGTCGACAACCACGGCGAGTTTCACCTGCTCGTGCGAACTGCCGCCCTCGGCCTCGATCCGGCTGAGGTCGAGGAGGTCGTCCACGATCCGCCCGGCCCGCTCGACTTCGATCGACACGCGCTCGACGAGGCGGTCGATGACCGCGGGGTTGGACTCCCCGGTGAGGGCCTCGGCGAGCACGGTGAGGGCTCCGATCGGCGTGCGTAGTTCGTGGCTCACGTTGCCCACGAAGTCGCGCCGAACCGTCTCGAGACGGTGGAAGTCGGTGAGATCCTGAATCGTGACGACGGCCGGGGAGGGTGTGCGAGCGGCGTCAACCGGCTGTGCGGAGAGCGCCAGGCTGCGGGGAGGGGGGCCGTCGAACTCGAGCAACCGCTTGCCCGACTTGCCGCCGGTCGCGGCGGCGAGGAGCTCATCCACGGCGTGGGTGACGATCGCCCCCGGGCCGGGCTCGGAGGTCACAGCGACCGCCTCGCGGTTGCGCACCACAAGCGCCGAGCGGGGCTCGGAGATCACGACCCCCATGGGGAGGGCGTCGAGCGCGGCCCGCAAGATCGCCGCCTCGTTGGCGGCGCGGCTCGCTTCGTTCTCGGCGGCGCCGGCGCGGCGCTGCGCCTCGGCGAGGGCCCGTCGAGAGCGGGTCATCCGTACCGTCCGGTGATGTAGCCCTCGGTGCGAGCGTCGGATGGTGCGGTGAAGATGACATCGGTCGAGTCGAACTCGACCAGCCGCCCGACGCGACCCCCGCCCGGCGAGACGTCCGTCGTCAGAAAGGCCGTGCGGTCGGACACCCGGGCCGCCTGCTGCATGTTGTGGGTCACGATGACGATGGTGTAGTCGCGCTTCAGCTCGGCCATGAGGTCTTCGATCCGCGCAGTGGCAATGGGGTCGAGGGCCGAGGCGGGCTCGTCCATCAGGATCACGTCGGGCTCGACCGCGAGCGCCCGGGCAATGCAGAGGCGCTGCTGCTGACCCCCGGAGAGTGACAGCGCGTTGGACTTGAGCTTGTCCTTGACCTCGTCCCACAGGGCGGCGCGGGTGAGCGCCGCCTCTACCCGGTCGGCGAGGCCCGCGGGGCGACGCTCGCGAAGGCGCGGCCCGAAGGCGACGTTGTCGTAGATCGACTTCGGGAACGGGTTCGGCTGCTGGAACACCATCCCGATCCGCCGCCGGACCTCGACGGCGTCCACCTCGGGAGCGTAGAGATCGTGCCCGTGGTATTCGACGCGACCCACGACCTCGGCGCCGGAGACGAGGTCATTCATGCGGTTCAGGCAGCGAAGGAACGTGCTCTTCCCCGAGCCGGACGGGCCGATGATGGCGGTGATTTCCCGGGGGGCGATGTCGAGGGTGAGGTCGGTGACGGCGGGTTCGCCCCCGTAGCGAACTTCGAGATCGTTGACGCGATACACGATCTCGCTCGTAGTGAGACCCGAGGCGGTGGCCACGGTCATGGCGCCATCCTGTTCCACGGCCGCGCCGAGCGGCGAACCCGTCATGACCAGCGCCTCCTCTCGTAGCGGTTGCGGACGACGACGGCGGCGGCGTTCATGAGGAGCAGGATCGCCAGAAGCACGATGATCCCGGCGGCCGCGAGAGACCGGAAGCCTGCCTGGGGGCGCCCGATCCACGAGAAGATCTGCACGGGCATGGCGGTGTAGCGGCTGCCGAGGCCGTCGGGAGGGAAACGCACGAAGGCGACGGCACCGACGAGGAGCAGCGGGGCGGTCTCGCCGATGGCCCGGCTCACAGCGAGGATGCACCCAGTGAGGATGCCCGGTAGCGCGGCCGGGAGGATCTGACCGCGCACCGCCTGCCACCGCGTCGCCCCCAAGGCCAGGGCGGCGTTGCGGATGGTCGGCGGGACGGCGCGGATCGCCTCGCGTGATGCGATCACCACGACGGGAAGAACGAGAAGGCTCATGGTCAGCCCGCCAGCCAGCACCGAGAAGCCGAGCCCGAGACCGCGGACGAAGAAGGCGAGGCCGAGGATCCCGTAGACGATGGAGGGGACGCCGGCGAGGTTGGCGATGTTGGTCTCGATGAGGGTGGTGAGCCGGCCCGTGGCGGCGAACTCCTCCAGGTAGATCGCGGCCCCGATCCCGACCGGGAGCGCTGCCACGATCACGATTCCCATCAGCCACAAGGTTCCGAGGATGGCGGTCGCAAACCCGGCTCGCCCGGGGAGGCGGCTCGGGGGGTCGCGCAGGAAGTCGAGGCTCAACCGGCCCAGCCCGTCCTGGAGCACGGTGCCGAGCAGCGCCACCAGGGCCGCCACCCCGACGAGGGCGGCCAGGGCGACGACGGCGTGGGCGGCGACCTCGGCGGCGCGTTCGCGACGTGAGGTGCCCGAGATCATGCGTAGGCCTGCCGGTAGCGGCGCACCAGCCGGTGGCTGACCGAGTTCAGCGCCAGGGTGATCACGAACAGGGCGAGGCCGACGGCGAAGATCGCCTGGTACTCGACCGAGCCCGTGGGCGCGTCGCCACTGGCGACCTGGGCTATGAATGCCGTCATGGTCTGGATCGACTCCAGGGGGTTCCAGGTCAGGTTGGGCGTCGCTCCGGCGGCGATGGTCACGGCCATCGTCTCGCCGACGGCGCGGGCGATCCCGAGGATCGTCGCCGAAGCGATCCCCGACAGCGCGGCGGGGATGACCACGCGGAGGGCGACGGTGCGGCGGCGGGCGCCGAGCGCGTAGGCGGCGGCCCGGAGCGACCGCGGGACCGCGGCCATGGCGTCTTCCGAGAGCGAGGTGATGGTCGGCAGCACCATCAGTCCGACCACGATGCCGCCCGACGCGGCGTTGAAGATGAACACCGAGTCGCCGAAGACGGGCCGCAGGATGGTGGGCGTCACAAGGTTGAGGGCGAAGTAGCCGAAGACGACGGTGGGGATCCCCGCCAGCACCTCGAGGACGGGCTTGAGCACGGCGCGTACCCGGCGCGTGGCGTACTCCGAGAGGTAGACGGCAGTGGCCAGGCCCAGCGGGAGCCCCACGAGGATTGCCCCCGCCGTGATCAAGGCGGTCCCGGCGAGGAGGGGCAGGACGCCGAAC
>JACPCJ010000090.1 GCA_016179865.1 Actinomycetota bacterium
CCTCGCGGGGCGACGGTACATCAGCCTTTCCCGCGACCCTCACCGAGACCCCGGGCACCACATTCACCGGCCTCCTGGACCAGAGGGTGGACCAATGACAGGTACGCGGATGAAGAAGGGGCTGGCCGTAGGCTGCGGCCAATGGGAGTGCGGTTTCGGTGTTCGGCGTGCGGGAACCTGACCCGCTTCGACGTCGTTGCCACCCGCCGGACGCGGGCCTTTCATCACTACACGGTCGCCGGCGAGCTCACCATCGAAGAGGAAGAGGAACTCGGCACCACCATCGAGGAGGTGACGTGCCGCTGGTGCAACGCCGGGGGCGCGGCCATCGAAGAGGTGCCGGTCAGCGGCGCCGGCGACCCCTGATCAGCCCAGGAGCTGGATGACCACCTTGCGAGCGCGAGGCCGGTCGTCGAAGTCGATCATCACGACCTTCTGCCAGATGCCCGTCACCAGCTCACCGTCGCGAACAGGGACGGTGACCGAGGGGCCGAGGAGTGCCGCCCGCGCGTGGCTGTGGCCGTTGGTGTCGTTGTTCAGGACGTTGTGCTGCCAGGAACGGTCTTGGGGAGCGACAGCTTCGAGAACTTCGTTGAGGTCGGCGTTGGCGCCCGGCTCGAACTCCATCGTCGTCACGGCGCACGTGGAGTGGGCCACAAACACCGTGCACAGGCCGTCGGCCAGCTCGGCGTTGTCGACCGCCTTCTGGGCGTAGGGGGTGACGTCGATGATGTCGCCGTCGCCCTGGGTGTCGAGGGTCAACTCCTCGTATCGTGCGTGCATGCTGATCCTCCGGAAGCCAGCGCGGGCAGATGCGGCCGGCGCCACGCAGTCTACGGTGAGGGGCCGGGCGTGACACAACGAGGCGGTACGGGGGGTCGCCCGGGAGGGAAACGCACGACCGATGCACCGGAGCCCCCCCGGCTTCCACCGATCCCGGACTCATTGCTCGTCCCCTTCCTGCAGTGGGCGGGGGAGGCGCTGCGGGAATTCAAGGCCCAGGACGTGCCGCCGGCGCTTCGCCCCCTGCTCGGCTTCGATCGCCGAGGGTTTTCCAGCGCCGCCGCGCGGGGCCAGCTCCGCCGCGCCCTCGAGGCCGAGCCGGGATTCCTCGCCGAGGTGCTGGCGGCGATCGGCGATCGTGCGGAGCTGGCGGCGATGCTGTCGGACTGGACGCCCGGCCGAGCCGTCGAGCTTGCGGAGCAGGCGGAGGGGCGAGACGACCTGCCGCTCATGGCGTCGGCGTTGGTGGTCGGCCGCCCCGAGGGATGGGAGGTCGGCGTCGGCGTCGTCATGGCCCTCGCCGAGCGGCGCCTCCGCGAGCGCTCCGCCGACGACGATCGGAGAGCGTTCGAGACCCAAGTCCGCAGGGCCGAGGAGGCGCAGCGGCGGGCGGAGGAGGAGGCGGCGCGGCTGGCGGCCGAGGTCGATCGCGTCGGAGAGGAGCTCCGAGCCGAGCGTGCCTCCCGCCGCGACCGGGAGGATGCGGCTGAAGCGGCGGCCGGCGAGGCCCGGCGCCGGGTGGAGGAACTGGAGGCGGAGCTGGCGGCCGTCGAACGGGCCGGGGCCCAGGCGGTGGTGCGGGCCGACCGCGAGGCGGAGCGGGCGGCTGCTGCTGAGCGAACCGCGCGCGAGGTGAGGGCCGAAGCCGCCCGCGCCCGGGCCCTCGAAGCGCGCCTGGAATCGGAACGGGCCGAGGCTCGGGCACTCTCCGCCGAAGAGGCCGATCTCCTGGCCCGGGCCAGCGAGATCGCACACCGCCTCGTTGAGCCGGAGGCCGCCGCTCCGTCTCCTTCGGCATCCGAGGCCCGACCCTCCGAGGCCGCGGCCGGAGAAGGACCGCCGACGCCGGTCGTCCCCCAGGCGCTCGAAGAAGACGGCAGCCTCCCGCGAGGTCGTGGCCGGCGGCGCAAGGTCGACCTCCCTCCGGGGATCATCGGCCCTTCGATCGAGGGCCTGCGAGCGGCGCTGTCGGGTGATGACCCCGCGGTCATCGTCGACGGGTACAACGTGTCGATGCTGGCCTGGGGGGAGGAGGCCCCCGACACCCAGCGCCAACGCCTGTGCGCTCTTCTCGAGCGGCTCCACCTGCGTACCAACCGTTCGGTGACCGTGGTGTTCGACGGCGCCGACGTCGAGGGGATCCGGCCGCCGCGCCGGCCCGGCGTCCGGGTGATCTTCTCTGTCCCCGGGGAGGAGGCCGACGACGTGGTGGTTCGTGAGGTGCGGGCACTGCCGAACGATCGGCCGGTGATCGCCGTGTCCTCCGATCGTCGGGTCGAGGCAGAGGTGGAGAACGCCGGTGCCCTCGCCGTGCCCTCGGACGTCTTCCTCGAGTTCCTCCGGAAGTAGCCCTCGAGGGGTTCCGCGGGGTTTCTGTCACACCCGGCCGACAAGATGGGGGCATGACAACGACCTACGTTCTTGACTGCTCGGGCTGCGTGTGGGAGGCGACCGAGCGCTGCCACGACTGCATCGTGTCGTTTCTGATCGAGCGAGAGGCGGTCGCACTCGACGCTGAAGACGTGCGGGCCATCGGCGTCCTCGCCGAGGCCGGCTTGATTCCGCCGCTGCGGGCGCTCCGCGCCGTCTCGTAAGGGCGTCGGTACACTCGCCCAATGCCAAGGGTGTACCTGGTCGGAGTCACCGAGGACCGGTCCGGGATTGTTCTCGGCAAGAGCCGCCGTTCCAAGAAGGGCGAGAGCGTTCTCGAGATCGATCACGAGGTCCTCGACGCCATCGCGGAGATCCGTCGATACCGGGCCGAGGGCTCCGGCCGTCCGTCGGTGTCGTCTCCGGCCCTGCCATCTCGGCGCAGCACGGCGGGCGAGGTTTCGAGCCCGTCGGCCCTGAGTCCGCGTGAGATCCAGGCCCGCCTCCGCCGAGGCGATTCGATCCAGTCGGTGGCTCGGCGAGCGGGGGTCGAAGAATGGCGCATCGAGGTCTACGCGGCGCCGATCGCAGCGGAGCAGGCGCGGGTCGTGTCCCGGGCGCGAGAACTGGTGATGGAGAAGCGCTCGGCAGGGCCCTCCGGGCGCACCCTCGGCGAGTCGGTGCAAGGCAGCGTCGTCGAAAAGCGTGTCCCCATGGACGTCGACTCGTTCGAGGCGGCGTGGAGCGCCGCCGAACCCGACCCCGACCGGTGGGTGGTGCGCTTCCAGTACGTGTCCCGAGGTCATACGCAGACGGCGGAGTGGCGGTCCGACCCCGAGAACGGGACGGTGACGGCCACGAACCGCCTGGCGAGCATGATCGGATGGCGCGATCCGAGGCGCACGGGGAAGACCCCGGCCCTGCCCGACGCCGGAGCCCCATCGACGAGGCGACCTGCGACTCGTAGGGCGAGGCCTTCGGGAAAGAAGGCCGCCGTCAAGCCACCGAGCGCCCGCGCATCCGCCAAGAAGGCTCCCGCCAGGGCAGCGAGCAAGCGGGCGTCGGCCAAGAAGGCTCCGACCAAGAAGCCGGTGGGAAAGAAGCCCGCCGCCAAGAAGGCACCCGCCAAGAAGGCTCCGGCCAAGAAGCCGGCGGGGAAGAAGCCGGCGGGAAAGAAGCCCGCCGCCAAGAAGGCTCCCGCCAAGAAGCCCCCGGGCAAGAAGGCAACGACAGGTGGGACTCGGGGCGGGTCGTCCCGGTCCCAGCCCGCACGGGGCCGGCACCTGCGCATCGTCGAGGCCCCGCCCGACGTGGTCGAGACGGTTCCCACCGCGGCCCAGGCGCAGGCACGTGAACCCTGGCGTGAGCAACTGGTGCGTCGCCGGACCGAGGACATCTCGGCTCCGTACGCCCGGCGACACTGGCGTGAAGAGGTCGGCCGGGCCGGCGCCGACGACTCGGCGCTCGAGGCACCCGACTGGGTGGGCTCGAGTTCGCGGCCTGCGGAGCCCGTAACCCCGCCTCCGGCTCGGGCCGCCGATGCTGCGGAGGCCATCCCGGCGATCCGCCGATCGCCCCGCCGCCGCCAGCGTCCGCTGCGCGCTCGGTAGCGCCCACGACGACCCGTCGGGCCGATTGCACTCGCTCCTCGTTACCAACGACTTTCCCCCCAAGGTGGGCGGCATCCAGTCGTACCTGTGGGAGTTGTGGCGGCGCCTGCCATCCCCGCTTGCCGGGGCGGGTGGAGAGGGCAGTCGCGACGCCGTCGGCGTCCTCACGACTCACTGGGAGGACGCCGAGGCCTGGGATGACGGGCAGACCTTTCGCATCGAGCGCACCCGGGAGCGAGTCCTGCTTCCCACCCCGGGGCTGGCGCGTCGCGTGCGGGATCTGGCGTCGGAGTGGCGCGCGGGGCTGGTGTTTCTTGACCCCGTCCTACCCCTTGGCGCCATCGGGCCCCGGCTACACCGCCCCTACGTGGTGATCGTTCACGGCGCCGAGGTGACCGTCTATCGCCGCTTCCCGGGGCCCGCCGCTGTCATGAGCCGGGTGCTGCGCCGGGCGGAAGGGATCGTCGCCGCCGGCTCGTACCCCGCCCGTCAAGCCTGCCAGGCCGCTCGGCGCCCGCTCCGGGGGCTCGTCATACCTCCGGGGGTCGACACCGATCGCTTCCACCCTGAGCCGTCGGATCGAAGGGACGAGGTCCGAGCCCGCTACGGCCTCGACCCCGCCCGACCGATGGTGCTGGGCCTCAGCCGCCTCGTTCCGCGAAAGGGCTTCGACGTGCTGATCAGGGCCGTGGCCGGTCTCGCACCCGAGGTGCAGCTGGCGATCGGCGGTGGCGGGCGCGATCGGGGCCGCCTGGCGAGTCTGGCCGAGCGCCACGGCATCGCCGACCGCACGCACTTCCTCGGGCGCGTCAACGACGATGATCTTCCGGGGTTGTACGCGGCGGCCGACGTCTTCGCCATGCTCTGCCGCGACCGGTGGGGCGGGCTCGAGGCCGAGGGCTTCGGCATCGTGTTCCTCGAGGCCGCCGCCTGCGGTGTCCCGGCCGTGGCCGGGCGCAGCGGAGGCTCGCACGAGGCGGTCGCCGACGGCGAGACCGGCTTCGTCGTCGATCCCACAAATGTCGAGGAGGTCCGCGAGCGCCTGGCCGCCCTGCTCGCAGCCCCCGACCTCCGGCGGACGCTGGGCGAGAACGCCCGACGTCGCGCCCAGGCCGAGTTCAGCTACGACCGGCTGGCTGCCCAGCTCGCGATTGCGGACCGGGCTGGCGTCGAGGCACTCGAGCCGGTGGCGACCGCCGCCGCCCTGGCCTTCTTCTTTGCCGGCGTCGTGCTGTGGCTCGTCGGGTTTTGGCGGGCGGTGGGTCGGTCCCGCGAGGAGGAGATCACGCTGAGCGGCCTCTTCTTCCTGGTGGGAACGGCGCCGCGGCCCGTGCAGGTGCAACTCCTCGGCTCGCTTGTCGTCGCCGTCGCGGTCGCAGGCGCCACGGCCACCGCGGCTCCCTTTGGCGTGATGGAGCCCGTCCTCCCCTTGGCGCTGACGGAACTTTGGGGCGCCCGCCACGGCGTGTTCCCGGCCCGAGCGGCCGCTCAGAGCGGGAAACGGGCCCGATGACGTTCTTCCTCGTGATCTTGGCGCTGGAGTTCCCGGCCATCATGGCGCTGCTCGACTGCTATCACCGGCGCCCGGCCGAGTTTGCCGGGGGGGCCGAAGATCGCCGGTCGTGGCTCCGCTGGCTGTGGGTCGCCGTGGGCACGTGCTGGCTGCTCGTGGGAAATGCGATCGTGCTGGGCTATTACTGGGGTGTGGTGAAGCGGAACACACCCCTCGGAAGGGCATAAAAAGGGGCTGACGACATGGCCGAACAGACGACCGAACGGATCACGGTGGGGGCGCCACCGGAGCGGTGCTACGAGGTCGCCGTCGACTTCGAGCTTTATCCCGAGTGGGCCAAGGACATCAAGGACGTCAAGGTCGTCGAACGCGACGCCGAGGGCAGGGGCCGTCACGTCGAGTATCGAGCCGCCGCCATGGGTCGCTCCGTCACCTACACCTTGGAATACGACTACGCCCAAGCGCCGGCCGGGTTCTCGTGGACTCTGGTCAAGGGAGACCTGATGAAGCGCCTCGACGGCACCTACCGCTTCGATGCTGACGGGGACGGAACCCGTGTCACCTACGAGCTGTCGGTCGACCTCGCCCTTCCGCTTCCGGGCCTCGTGAAGCGCCGGGCCGAGTCGCGCATCGTGGGGAGCGCGCTGAAGGAGTTGAAGAAGCGGGTGGAATCGGGTCAACCGAGCACCCCCAGCTAGCCTGCCGGGCCGTGCGCATCCTCCTCTTTACGGGCAAAGGGGGGGTTGGCAAGACCACCGTGGCGGCGGCGACCGCCGTGCGTGCCGCCGCCCACGGGCGGCGGGTGCTGGTCCTGTCG
>JACPCJ010000091.1 GCA_016179865.1 Actinomycetota bacterium
GGTGCGGGTGGAGTCGCCGTCCACCACCACGAGTCCGCCAACGTCCGAGGGGAACGGGCTGGCGTTGACCCTCAGATGGGAGCCCGAGCCGCTCGTGGCGGGCGCGGCGGCGACGTTCCGCCTGTCCGTGGCGAATATCTCCGACGGCCGCATCGCCCTGAAGTCGTCGTCGGGACAGCAGGCCGAGCTGACCTTGCTCCGGGGGGAGGACGAGGTGTACCGCTGGAGCCGGGGTCGGGCCTTCACGCAGGCGATCACGCTCCTTCCCATCGACGCGGGATCAACGGAGGAGATCCTCCTCGACGAGCCGGCCCTCGACGTCGAGCCCGGCTCGTACCGGCTGGTCGCCACGCTCGTCGCCGAGCCCGCCGCTCCGCCCGTGGAAACGGTCGTCGAGGTCGGGGAGGCCTGATGGAGATCCTGTCGAGCCGGGTCTTGCTGCACCCGCGCGACTTCGCGGTCAGCCTGCGCTTCTACCGCGAGACCCTCGGCCTCGCGGTGTTCCGGGAGTGGGGCGCCGAGGGGGAGCCGGGTCACGGCGTCGTTTTCTTCACGGGTGGTGGCTACCTGGAACTGTCGAACCACTCCGATGAGGTACCGACCGGCAAGCTGGAACTCTGGCTCCAGGTGCCGACCGTGGACGCGACCCACGACGAGTTGGTTGCCGCGGGAGTGACGATCGATGAGGCACCCGTCGACAAGCCGTGGGGGCTCCGGGAGATGCGCCTGCGTGACCCCGACGGCGTCCAAATCGTGATCGTGCAGGTGCCCGACACTCATCCCCTGCGCTACCGCCCCTGACGCTCCCGTTTTGGGTGCAGAACTGGCCCTGTCGGGGCCAGTTCTGCACCCAAAACGAGTCAGTCGGGCAGGCGTTCCACGATGTAGTCGATGGCGGCGGTGAGCCGGGCCACGTCGTCGGGCTCGATGTTCGGGAACATGGCGATCCGCAACTGATTACGGCCCAGCTTGCGGTAGGACTCGGTGTCGACGATCCCGTTCTCCCGGAGGGCGGCGGAGATGGAGTCGGCACTGATCGACTCCGCCAGGTCGACGGTCGCGGTGACGGGGCTGCGCATCAAGGGATCGGCCACGAACGGCGCCGCGTAATCGCTGGCCTCGGCCCACCCGTAGAGCTGCGCGGCGGACTGCTCGCAGCGCGCCGCCGTCCACTCCAGCCCGCCGTTTCCCAGCATCCATTCGACCTGGTCGGCCAGGAGGAAGAGCGTGGCCAGGGCGGGCGTGTTGTAGGTCTGGTCGAGCCGGCTGTTCTCAAGGGCGATTGTCAGGTCAAGGGAGGGTGGGGACCAACGGCCCGAACCCTTGATCGTCGAGATGCGCTCGACGGCCGCGGGGGAGCAGCACGCCAGCCACAGCCCACCGTCGCCGCCGAAGCACTTCTGGGGGGCGAAGTAATAGACGTCGAACTGCGTCGGGTCGACGGGGATCCCGCCCGCGGCCGACGTGGCGTCAACGGCCATGAGGGCTCCGGTGGCACCGTCAGGCCGCCGCACCGGCATGGTGACCCCGGTCGAGGTCTCGTTTTGGGTCAGGGCGTACAGGTCGACGGAGTCGTCGACGACCGGCTGCGGGTGCGTTCCGGGCTCCGACTCGATGACGACGGGGTCGTCGAGGTGTGGCGCGGCCCGCGCTGCGTCGGCGAACTTGGAGGAGAACTCGCCGAAGGCGAGGTGCTCACTGCGCTGATCGATGAGGCTGAAAATGGCGGCGTCCCAGAAGGCAGTCGTGCCGCCATTCCCGAGCAGCACCTCGTAGCCATCCGGGAGGCCGAACAGGTCGGAGAGGCCACGGCGCACGCGCCCCACGACCGACCTCACGCCGTCCCGGCGGTGGCTGGTGCCGAGGTATGCGGGAGCGGCGTCGGCGAGGCGCCGGACGGCTTCGGTCCGCACCTTCGAGGGCCCGGAGCCGAAGCGCCCGTCGGACGGGAGAAGTTCGGCCGGCAGGGGAATGGATGAGACGTGGTCAGGCATGGCGTGACACCATCGTCCGCGATGGCAGCGGTGGGCGAATCAGCGAGCGAATCTACGGGACGGGCCGGGAGCGCCGGGGTGATTTCGGCTGCCCGCATCTCCGCGCGGGTGGGGGCGATCGAGGAGTCGGCCACGCTGGCGATCTCGAGTGAGGCGAAGCGGCTGAAGAGCGAAGGCGTCCCCGTTATCGACTTTGGGGCGGGGGAGCCGGACTTCCCGACCCCGGCCCACGTCGTCGAGGCCGCGCAGGTCGCCTGTGCCGACCCGCGGACCCACAAGTACACGCCCAACGCCGGCCGCCCCGAGCTGCGCGAAGCCATTGCCGAGGCCGCCAAGCGCGAGTCCGGGATCGCCGTCGAGCCAGCCCAGGTGCTCGTCACCAACGGCGGGAAGCAGGGCGTCTACCAGGCCTTTGCCACCCTCCTCGACCCGGGCGACGAGGTGATCATCCCCGCTCCGTTCTGGGTCACGTACCCGGAGGCGGTCCGCCTCGCGGGCGGGGTCCCGGTGCCGGTGCCGACGACGGCTGAAGCCGGGTTCCGGGTCAGCGTCGACCAGCTTGATCGGGCGGTCGGCGAGCGCACGAAGGTCTTGCTCTTCGTGTCCCCCTCGAACCCCACTGGCGTGGTGTACTCCGCGGCCGAGGTGCGGGCGATCGGCGAATTCGCCGCCGAGCGCGGCCTCTGGGTCGTGACCGACGAGATCTATCAGCACCTCGTCTACCCCGGGTACGAATTCGCCTCGATCCCGGCCGAGGCCCCCGCCGTCGCCGACCGATGTCTCGTGATCAGCGGCGTTTCCAAGACCTACGCCATGACCGGGTGGCGGTTGGGCTGGATGATCGGGCCGGGCGACGTCATCGCCGCCGCCGGCCGGCTCCAGTCGCACCTCACCTCCAACGTCAACAACGTCGCCCAGCTCGCCGCCCTGGCGGCGCTGACCGGGCCCCAGGACAGCGTCGCATCCATGCGCGAGGCGTTCGACCGGCGTCGCCGCAGGATGGTGGAGATGCTCCGCGCCGTCCCGGGTGTAGACGTCGTCGAACCCGGCGGAGCGTTCTATGCCTTTCCGTCGTTTGAGGGGCTCCTGGGCCGTGATCTCGGCGACGGAGCGGCGCGTACCACCGCCGAACTCGGTGACCTCCTGCTCAAGCAGGCGCAGATCGCCGTGGTGCCCGGAGAGGCGTTCGGCGCTCCCGGCTTTGCCCGGCTGGCCTACGCCCTGGCTGACGATGAGCTGGAAGAAGGACTCTCGCGGTTGGCGGCGCTGGTCAAAGGCTCCAAGTGAGCGGCGAGGCAGCAACCGCTCCTGATGGCAGCGCCCGGCGACAGCGGTTCGAGGAGCTGATCGTTCCCGAGGTCGAATTCCTTGCTCGCGTCACCCGCTCGATGTCGAGGTCGACTGCCGAGGCTGAGGACCTCGCCCAGGACGCGCTGCTGAAGGCATACCGGGCCCTCGACGGCTTCGACGGGCGCCACCCGCGGGCCTGGCTCTACCGGATCGCCCGCAACACGGCCATCAACCGCGACCAGCGCAATCGGGAGCTCCTGCTCTCCGAGGACGAGGAAATCGACGGCGCCGGCGACGTCATGGCCGAGCCGGAGTCCCAGGTGGTCGGGCCCATCCTCGACGCCGAGCTCCAGACGGCTCTCGACGCCCTCCCGCCCGCGTTCCGCATCGTGCTCCAGCTCGTCGACGTGGAGGGCATGCGCTACCAGGAGGCAGCGGAGCTCCTCGACGTGCCTGTGGGAACGATCATGAGCCGACTCCACCGCGCTCGGAACCGGGTCCGCCGGGCGCTTGCCGGTTCTCCCCTCGATCGGTCACGGGGGGTCGACCGTTCGACCGAGGTGGAAGCGTGAACGGGCGGGAACACGATGGCGGCGTCGCGGGTTCCGGACACGTGGAACCCGGGTGCGCCGAAGCGCTGGCGAAGCTCCAGGACCTAATCGACGGCGAGCTTCCAGCATCAAGCGCCCCCCGCATCATGGCCCACCTCGAGGCGTGCCCTCCGTGTGGCTTCGAGCGTGAGGCGTTCGAGCGCATCAAGGCTGCGGTCGCCTCCTGCGGAAACTACGTCGACGCCGAGAGCATGCAGCGGCTCCGCACTTTCGCTTCGCGAGTGGCCGAATTCGTCGACGACGATCCTTCCTGAACGAGCGCAACGGGCATCCCCGTGACTGTGGGATCGCTCAGGTACGTTGGCGCTCGTGCTGACCCGTCGTTGGTCGCGCAGCCTCTTCGGCGCGGCGGTAGCCAGTTTCCTCGTCGCCTCGGCGTGCAATCCGTTCGCGGGCGACGAGGAAGAGCCCACCACCACGGCCCCGCCACCCACGACGACCCCGCCCAGTCCCGTCGGGAAGAGCGTCGACGGTGTGTTGCGCCTGGGCGCCGTCCTGCCCCTCTCCGGAGACCTGGAGCACTTCGGCCCCGGCATGCAGGCGGCGGTCGAGTTGGCGGTCGACGAGATCAACGACGACGGTGGAGTGCTCGGAAAGCCGGTCGAGCTGACCGTCGAAGACTCGGCCTCAACGGCGGACGCCGCGGCGGAAAAGGCAAAGTCGCTCGTGGCCGGGGCCGCCGTTGACGCCATCATCGGGCCGGCGTCGTCAGCGGAGCTGACGGGCGGGATGTTGGGCGAAGCCTTCGGAGGTCAGCGCGTGCTGTGCTCCCCGACGGCCTCGGCGCCCCGCCTCGTCGGCGTCGACACCGCGGGCCTGTTCTTTGCCGCCACGCAAAATCGTTGGGCCCAGGTCGAGGTGATCGCCAACCGTCTGAAGGCCCAGGGCGACGACCGGATCGCAGTGGTGCGCGACGACGACGCCGACGGGGCGGCGCTCTTCCGAGAGTTCCTGGCCGAAGCCACCGAGGCGTTCGGCGACGGGAAGTTCGAGGTCGCGATCCACGTCGCCGTTGGCGGTGGGAAGGAAGAGGACGAGGCCGAGGGCGTCACGACCACGAGTGGGGCGACGAGCACGAGCACGGGGGCGGGCGCGACGACCTCGACCGGCGCGGCAGCGACCACCACGACCGTGGCCCCGGCCGAGAAGGCCGCCTCGACGCGGGAAGCCTCCGAGAAGGTGGTGGCGGCCCGACCGGAGGCGATCGTCGTCTTCGAGTTGTTCGACGCCGAGCTGCTCCCGTCGGCAGGGGGCCCGTCGTCGGAAGATGAGCGGGTGGCGGTCCACGTGACCGACTCCTTGGCGAGCGAAGACCTCGCCAATGCGGTCGACCCTGACCGCCCGGCCATCCTGCGCCAGGTGCAGGGCGTCCGCCCGCGCGTCGACGCCGAGCTGACGAAGTCGTTCGACGATCGTCTCCGCGCCGAGACGGCCGTCAACAACGTCGACCTGGCGGCGCGCGCCTACGAATGCGTGGTGTGGATCGCGCTGGCGGCGCTGGCGGCCGACAGTGACGACCCCACGCTCATGGCCGGAACACTCGTGGAGGTCACCCGATCGGGCAAGGCCTGCGCCAACTTCGAGGCGTGCGCGACGCCGATCCTCGAAGACACCGACGTTCGCTACACCGGTGTGCTCAATGCCGAGCTGAACGATTTCGGTGAGCCCCGGGTTGCCGTCTACGAGCAGTTCGAATTCGACGACGAAGGGCGAATCAGCGTAAAGCGGGCCGTCGACGTCGAGGTGGTCCGAGACGGCGACGCCGAGGCGGGTGAGAAGGGTGAAGCGCCCGTCACGACGACCACGGCTCCCGGAGCAACCACGACGTCTCCTCGGGTCACCCCCACCACGGGGAAGGGCGGGGTGACCACGACGACAGGCCTGCCGGGCGGTACGACGAGCACGACCACCACGACGACCACGCCAGGAAGCAGCACGACGACCTCTGGCTGAGTCGGGCGCGCGTCTGTCTCTGCGTACTGCGGTCCCCGCCACGCGCCAATTTCTGGGGATAGTGTCCCGCGCGTCCCTGGGTGCTCACACAGGAGGCAATGATGCGCAGGAAATGGCTCAAGTTGTTCGCCATGCTGCTGACACTCACCCTGGTGGCGGCGGCGTGCGATACCGATGAAGACGAAGAGGGAACCGAGGAGACCGAGGAGACCGAGGCGGAGGGAACCACGGCTCCGCCGAAGAAGGTCGACAACCTGCTGATCGGCCAGATCTGGGCTGAGTCCGGTCCGCTGGCTCCGCTCGGCCCGCCGGTGTCAGAGGGCCTCAACCTGGCCATCGAAGACATCAACGCCGCCGGTGGGGTTCTCGGGAAGGACGTCGACGTTCTCAAGGGCGACGAAGCCGGCGATGCCGCCAAGGTCCGTGATGCGGCCCAGCGTCTTTTGAGCGAGGGAGCCCAGGTGATCGTCGGGGCGATGTCGTCGGGGATGACCGACGAGATCATCCAGACGCTGTTCGAGAACGAGATCCCGCAGTGCTCGCCCTCGAACACCTCGCCCCAGTTCGCGGCGCAGGAGAACGCAACCTTCTACTTCCGTACCGTGCCGCCCGACAACGCCGTAGCGCCGGTCATCGCCGACCGGGTCGCTGAAGACGGGCACGCGTCGGTGGCGGTCGTGGCCCGGGCGGACGACTACGGCAAGCCGCTCGCCGATCTCGTCGAGTCGGAGGCCGAGAAGGTTGGCCTCGAGGTCACGCAGAAGGTCACCTATGACCCCGACGCGTCCACCTTCGACAGCGAGGTCGACAAGATCACGGGCGACGAGCCTGACGCCGTCGTGCTGATCTCATTTGCCGAGGGCGCAGGCCTGATCAAGGGGCTCCTCGAGGCCGGGATGACT
>JACPCJ010000059.1 GCA_016179865.1 Actinomycetota bacterium
CCACCACGATGCCCCAAGATCGACGTGAGAAGCGCCTGTGGCACTCAACCCCGGGGGAAACGACGCACCAGGGGGTTGACACAGGAAGTGTCACACCCCATCCGTAGAGTCGCGCCAGCTTCCCCCTCACCCGAGCTTCGTCCTTCATGGGCGCTCGGCCGAAGAGCGGCCCGGCACCGGCCCTCCCATCCAATCCGGGCCCCCGGTCGGGGCATCCACAGGGAGGGAAGCCGTGGCACTCGCCACCGTCTGCTCCGCCACGCTGCTCGGCGTCGAAGGGCAGCCCGTCACCGTCGAAGTCCATGTCAGCTCAGGGTTACCCGGCTACACCGTCGTCGGTCTCCCCGACACCGCGGTGCGCGAGTCGCGAGACCGCGTGCGCGCCGCTCTGCTGTCGAGCGAATTGGAGTGGCCCCTCAAGAAGGTCACGATCAACCTGGCGCCGTCCGGCGTTCGCAAGAGCGGAGCGGGTCTCGACCTCGCCGTCGCCCTCGCCCTTCTCGAAGCCTCAGACCAGCTCCCGGCGGCATGCCTCGACGGCGTCGGCGTGCTCGGTGAGCTGGGGCTCGACGGCTCCGTGCGCCCCGTTCCCGGAATCCTTCCCCTGGTCGCCGCCCTCGCCGACGCCGGACTCTCGACCGTTGTTGTGCCAAGCGCCAACGCGCCCGAGGCCGCGCTCGTTCCCGGCGTCACCGTCCGCCCGGCCGCCGGTCTCCTCTCGGTGCGCGAGTGCCTGAAGGGAGAGGCCACCTGGGCGCCGGCACCGCCCGCCCAGGAGGAGCACGACCCCATGGCCGACGACGGCCTCGACCTCGGCGACGTGCGGGGGCTGGCCGTCGCCCGGCGGGCGCTCGAGATCGCCGCCGCCGGCGGTCACCATCTCCTCTTCGTCGGTCCGCCCGGCGTCGGCAAGACCATGCTCTCTCGGCGGCTGCCCTCGATCCTGTCTCCCCTTCGCTCCGACGAGGCATTTGAGGTCACCCGCATCCGCTCGGCGATGGGCGAGGCCCCGCGCGGTCTCCAGCGTCACCGGCCCTTTCGGGCGCCGCACCACACAGCGTCGACCCCGGCACTGGTCGGCGGGGGGAGTGGCACGCCGCGGCCGGGTGAAGTGACGCGTTCTCACCGCGGGGTGCTGTTCCTCGACGAGTTGGGCGAGTTCAAGCCCACGGCTCTCGAGGCCCTGCGCCAGCCCCTCGAGGAGAGAGTGGTTCGCATCGCCCGCCACCCCACGGCGCTGGAATTCCCCGCCGCCTTCACGCTGGTGGCGACGTCGAATCCGTGCCCATGTGGCCTCGGCCCCCCGGCGTGCGCGTGCGACGACGCCAAGCGGGCCCGCTACCGGCGCCGGCTGTCAGCACCCCTCCTCGATCGCTTCGACCTGCGCGTCCTGGTCGCCGCTCCGGAAAACCGCGACGCCGGCGGGGAAGGCTCGGCTGAGGTGCGGGCTCGCGTCCATGACGCCTGCGCTCGCCAGGCGCGGCGCTACCGGGACCGGCCCTGGAGGCGCAACGCCGACGTTCCCGCTGGTGCCCTCGCCGTCGACATCCCCCTCGACCGCATCGCCCTCGATGCACTCCTCGAGGCGGCAGACCTCGCGGGCCTGACGGGCCGCGGCCTCAGCGCCGTGCGACGCACGGCGCGCACCCTCGCCGATCTCGAAGGGGCCCCGGACGTCGGCCTCGAACATGCGCTCTTCGCCGTCGAGCTGCGCCAGGAGGTGTTCGAATGAGCGCGCCCGCGAAACGAGAAGTCGCGGCGGCGGCACTGGTGGGGCTCGCCGAAATGTCACCGGCTCGACTGGCGGCGCTCCTGAGGCGCTGGCCCGATCCACTCGAGGCCGTGGCGGCGATCCAGGCCGGCCGTGCCGCCGCCGCGATCCAGATGGTCGACCCCGAGCTCCGAGGCCCGATCGCTCGCCAGTGGGCCCTCGAACTCGACCTGGAACGGGCCGAGGCCACCATGGCGGCGCGGGGCACCCGCGCCCTCGTCGCCTCGGACCCGGGCTTCCCGATCGACGAGCAGCTCCCAGGGTGCCCTGCGGTGCTCCTCGTGGAGGGTTCACGGCTCGACTGCCTCGACGCCCCGCGGGTGGCGGTCGTGGGGACGCGCGCCGCCACCCCACACGGCCTCGACGACGCCCGCCTCGTGGGCGCGGCCTTGGCCGAGGCGGAAGTCACGGTGGTGAGCGGGATGGCGATCGGAATCGACGGGGCGGCGCATCAGGGCGCGCTCGACGCCGGCGGCCTCGCCGTCGGGGTGATCGCCACCGGCCTCGACGTCGTCTATCCCCGCCGCCACTTCGGCCTCTTCGAGCGAGTTCGGCGTTCCGGGCTCATCGTCTCCGAGTCCGCGTTCAAGACCGGGCCGCTCCCGGCTCGGTTCCCCGTCCGCAACCGCATCATCGCTGGTCTGGCCGACGTGACCGTGGTCGTCGAGGCGACGGCGGCCGGGGGCGCGCGCATCACGGCTGAGCACGCCATGCGCTTCGGGCGCCACGTGTTCGCCATTCCCGGGTCGCGGCGCAACCCGTCGGCGGCCGGGTGCAACGCCCTCATCGCCGACGGCGCTCACCCCCTGCTCGATCCGTCCGACATCGCCATCGCCCTCGGGATGAGCGACGGATCTCGGCGCCGCCAGCGAGAGGCGCGTGTGGCGCCCTCCGGTGACGGCGCCGCCGTACACCAGGCGCTCGGCGGCGAACCGGCCACTACCGATCAGCTCGTCTCGCGAACCGGCCTGACCGTGCCCAAGATCGCCGTCGCCGTGGCCGGGCTCGAGCGGGAAGGTTGGGTCGTGCGGTCTCGGGGCATGGTGTGGCCCCGCTGACCTTCGGCGCCCCTACTCCCCTCGGAACTGGGGTTCTCGCTTCTCCGCGAACGCCGCCATCGCCTCCACCGTGTCCACCGACGAGAACGACACGTTCTGGGCGACGGCCTCGAACTCGAGCGAGGCCGCCATCGACGTCTCCAGCGCGCGGTTGAGGGCTCGCTTCATGATCGACAGGTTGATCGGCGGCAGCGCCGCCAACCTCGCCGCCCACTCACGGGCCAGGGGCAGCAGGTCGGCGGGCGGAACCACTCGGTTCACCAGCCCGAGGTCGTCGGCCTCCGCGGCCGACAGGATCTCGCCGAAGAACGCCAGCTCCTTCGCCCGATGCAGCCCCACGAGCCGGGGCAGGAGCCAATGCCCGCCGAAGTCGAGGACCAGCCCGCGGTGCACGAAGATCTCACTGAACCGGGCCTCCTCCGACGCCAGGATGAGGTCGCAACCCAGCGCCATGTTGAGCGACGCCCCCGCCGCGACGCCGTTGACGGCCGCGATGGTCGGCTTCGGGAGTTCGTGGAGCATGAGCGCCGCCTGCTCCACGAGCCGCATCCACGCCAGCGCGGATCCCCTGCCTCCGGCGATCTTCATGGCCGCGTCGGGATCGGTGAGGTCGGCGCCCGAAGAGAAGGCGTCCCCCCCGCCCGTGATGATGAGGACCCGGTCATCAGCGCGATCACCGACCTCCAGGAAGAGGTCGCGCAGGCCCTGAAACATCGACTGGGTGAGGGCATTCTTCTTGCTGTTGCCCCGGCTGGATCGACCCTTCAACTCCGAAACCACGGCTGGCATCACGTCGGCCGCGGCACTGACAGACAGGTAGGACCCGCATACGTTGCCATGCTCAGCCGAATCGTCGTGCTGGCGATGGTGTGGGCCGTCCTGGGTTGACGCCGTTTTGGGTGCAGAAACCGACGGCCAGCGTCGGTTTCTGCACCCAAACCTCAGAACGCACCTTCGATGATCTCCACGCTCGGATCCGCCCCGGCCGGCCACATCACCGAAGCGACGTCGAAGCGGATGCCGCGAGGGCGCACGCCCGCCGACGCCAACCACGCCGCCGCCAGGCGCCGGATCTGGGCCTGCTTCCGGGCCCCGACCGCCTCCGCGGGGGTGCCGAAGGCCGTTCCCGAGCGGGTCTTCACCTCGCAGAACACCACCTCGCCGTTGCGGGTCACCACGAGGTCGAGCTCGCCTTCGCGACCGAGGCGCCAGTTCCTCGCCGCCACCTTCCAGCCCTGGGCCTCGTAGTGGCGAGACGCCAACGCTTCACCCGCAACCCCGATGGCGCGGCTCGACCGCGCCAAATCAGTACTCGCGACCGGCGAGCTCTTCGACGTTCACATCCTTGAAGGTGAGGATGTGCACGTCGGCCACGAAGCGAGCGGGGCGGTACATGTCCCAGACCCAGGCGTCGGCGAGCTTGATGTCGAAGAACGGGCGGCCGCCCTCGTTTCGCACGTCCATCTTCACTTCGTTGGCGAGGTAGAACCGCCGCTCCGTCTCCACGACGTAGCGGAACATGGGCAGGACGTCGCGGTACTCCTTGTAGAGCTGGAGCTCAATCTCCGTCTCGTACCGCTCGAGGTCCTCGGCACTCAACGGGTTGCCGCCTCCGGCGGCTGCCCCGCCGAGCGGGGCGCCTGTTCCCAGGTTCGCTCGCTGCGCTCGCTCATCGGGTCGAAGGCTAGAGGAATCCGAGCCGGTCGAGGGGCCAGACGCGGGCAATGGCCCGGCCCACGATGCGGTCCTGGGGGATCGTGCCGATGTAGCGCGAGTCGTACGAGTTCGGACGGTTGTCACCCATCACGAACACGTGCCCCTCGGGGACGACCTTGGGCCCGTAGTCCATGGCGTCTCTGGCAGTCAGGTAGGACTCCTCCACGCGCGCGCCGTCGATGAACACCACCCCATCCCGAATCTGGACCGTTTCCCCGGGAAGACCGACGACGCGCTTGATGAAGTCCTCGGTCGAGGGAGGCAGGAACCCAACCGTGCGGAAGAACCCCCGCACGACGCGCACGGGGAACGGTGAGTCGTCACCCTTCGCGTCGCCATCTCGTTCGAACACGACCACGTCGCCCCGCCGGGGATCGTGGAGGTCGTAGGCCAGGCGAGACACGACGACGCGGTCATGAATCTGGAGCGTGGGCACCATGGATGCCGAGGGGATGAAGAAGGCCTGGGCCACGAAGGTCTTGACCAGGAAGGCAATCACGAGGGCCACGCCGATGAGGGCCGGAACCTCACCCAGGACGGATCGGCGCCGGCGTGCCGGCCGCTCAATCGACGAGTCGAGGCCAGGGAGGATGGGCTCCCAGGCCGGGACCGCGAAGGCGGTCAGTCGCGCTTCTCCTTGATCTTCGCCTTCTTCCCGACTCGCTCGCGCAGGTAGTACAGCTTCGCCCGGCGCACGTCGCCCCGGGTGATCAATTCGACCTTGCCGATGCTCGGAGAGTGCAGCGGGAAGGTGCGCTCCACGCCAACACCGAAGCTCACCTTGCGAACGGTAAACGTCTCGCGGATGCCGCTTCCCTTGCGGGCGATGACAGCGCCCTGAAACACCTGGACGCGCTCACGGTTGCCCTCGACCACCCGGACGTGCACCTTGACGGTGTCGCCGGGGGCGAACTTGGGAATGTCGTCACGAAGCGAGGCGCGATCGACGAGGTCGGTGCGGTTCATGACTCCTGCCTGTCGGATGGATCGGGGGACGCGTCTGAGGCCCGATCGCTGGGACCCGCCATCGTAGCGGGACCGGAGTGTGGGTCGGGAAACTCGTCGAGCACGGCACGGTCGGCGGCCGACAGCTCATCAGGGCGAAGCAGATCGGGACGCCGATCGAGTGTCCGGCGCAGCGCCTGCGCCCGGCGCCAGCGGGCGACCCGGGCGTGGTCTCCCGAGCGGAGGACCTCCGGCACGTCCCACCCGCGGAAGCTGGCGGGACGCGTGTACTGGGGGTACTCCAGCACCCGGTCGCTGAACGACTCCTCGATCGGTGACTCCTCGTTGCCGACCACACCGGGAACGAGCCTGGCCACTGCCTCGACCACCACGAGCGCTGCCGCCTCTCCCCCTGCGAGCACGAAGTCTCCGATCGATAGCTCGCCATCGCAGAGGTGTTCGGCCACCCGCTCGTCGACCCCTTCGTACCGGCCGCACACGAGTGAAAATCCGCCTCCCTCCGCGAGTTGGGCGGCCCGCCGCTGATCGAACCGCTCCCCCGCCGCCGACAGCAGGAAGAGCGGCCGCGCAGGATTCGCCGCCTCAACGGCGGCGAAGAGCGGTTCGGGCATCATCACCATCCCCGCCCCACCGCCGAAGGGTGCGTCGTCGACGCTGCGATGCGGATCGGTGGCCCACTGTCTCGGGTTGTGGACGCGGATGTCGAGCAGCCCCGCCTCCCGCGCCCGCCCGATGATCGAGATGCCGAACGACCCCTCGAGGAACTCGGGAAACACGGTGAAGACGTCGATTCGGAACGTCGCCGCTGAATCGCCATGCATGATCAGACCTGACGCTTGCGCCGGGCCGGGCGGCGCTCGACGCCCGCCCGGTTGGCGGCGACAAACTCCTCGTCGAAAATCCCATCGGGAACATCGACGACGATCCGACCCGGTTCAGAGGCGCGGACGAACACGACCGGAACCAGCGCGCCGGATTCGAGCACCAGGATGTCGTGGGCGGGGTTGGCCTCGACCTCGACAACACGACCCCGGGATGTGCCCGACAACTCGACGACCTCGGCTCCGATCAGCTCGTGCACCCACATCTCGCCCGCGTCCAGGACGTCGATCGGATCACCCGCGAGCCGTACCCCTCGCAGGGCTTCAGCACCATCGCGATCGGTCACGCCGGAATAGGTGACGACCCATCGGCCCTTCTGGGCCCGGGCGTGCTCGACGACGAGCACCCGGTCGTCGGGTGCGTAGTGGCGGGCGCCGGGCTGGAAACGCTCGCGACGGTTGGTGATCGGCTCGACCACCACCTGGCCGCGCACGCCGTGGGGCCGGACGATCGTGCCGATCTCCAGCCGGGAGGACGTCAGTCTTCGAACTCCACTTCGGCCCTCACGCCATCGCGGTGCGCTGCCGCCGAAACGACGGCCCGGATGGCCTGTGCAACGCGACCGCGCTTGCCGATCAGCCGGCCCATCTCGTCGGGGGCCACGTGGACGTGGAAGGTGACCCGCCCGTTCCCCTCTTCGGCGTCGACGAACACGCTCTCGCGATCGTCGACAATGCTGCGGGCGATGTATTCGAGGACGGAAAGGGCCGTGGCCCCGACCCGCCGGTTCCCTTCGGGAGCGACCTCGTGCTCATCGTCCTCGTCGAGGGAGTCGTCGAACGGCTCGTCGTGAAGGTGCTCACTCATCGCGTTGCTCCTCGCCCTCGGCGGCCGGTTCCTCGGTGGCCTCCTCAGCTTGGGCGGCCGGTTCCTCGGTGGCCTCCTCAGCTTGGGCGGCCGGTTCCTCGGTGGCCTCCTCAGCTTGGGCGGCCGGTTCCTCGGTGGCTTCGGCGGGGGCCGGTTCCGGTTCGGGTTCCGGTTCGGGTTCGGGCGGGCGATTGGCGAGGGCAAGCTTGTGGTGCTCGACGGCCTTGCGGGCGGAGGTGTCGGCGGTCGGGCGCCCCGCCCGGAACTGCTCCCAGATGCCGGAAACCTCGAGGAGCTTCTGCACCGCCTCGGTGGGCTGAGCGCCCTTCCCCAGCCAGTCGACGGCGCGCTCGGTGTCGATCTCGACCGTCGACGGGTCATCGAGTGGCGAGTAGCGGCCGATGCGTTCGATGACGCGCCCGTCGCGGGGTGAGCGGGCGTCGGCCACCACGACCCGGTAGTACGGCTGCTTCTTCTTGCCCACGCGAAGCAGGCGGATCTTGACGGCCACGGTTGTGGCTCCTTTCGATTATCCCGGTCGGTGATCGACGGGAGGCCCGGGCAGGGACTCGAGTTCGGAGAGGTCGGGAAGCCCGGGGAGCGACAGGCGGCCCTTCCCTCTCCCTTGGCCGACCTGGCGCATCATTTTCTGCACCATTCTGAACTGATTCAGCAGCGCGTTCACATCCTGGACCGATCGACCGCTGCCGCGAGCGATCCGCTTGCGCCGAGACCCGTTGACAACCGCCGGATTCCGGCGCTCCTCAGGCGTCATCGAGTAGATGATCGCTTCGACCAGCTGGAGCTGCCCATCGTCGACGTCGGCGTCCTTCAACTCCTTGGGAACTCCCGGCAGCATGGCCATGATCGACTTCAGCGGGCCCATGCGCTTCAGCGCCTGCATCTGGCCGAGGAAGTCCTCCAGCGTGAACTCGCCCTTGCGCAGGATTTCCTCGGCCCGCCGAGCCTCATCTTCCTCGTAGGCCTCCTCCGCCCTTTCGATCAGGGTCAGCACGTCGCCCATGCCGAGGATGCGGCTCGCCATCCGGTCGGGGTGGAAGGCCTCGAAGTCGTCGACCTTCTCGCCGACCCCGACGAAGAGGATGGGCCGGCCGATGACCTCCTTCACCGAGAGCGCGGCTCCGCCTCGGGCGTCGCCGTCGATCTTGGTGAGGATCACCCCGTCGAGAGGAACCCGAGCGTGAAACGCCTCGGCGACGCTGACCGCCTCCTGGCCCGTCATGGCGTCGACGACGAGGAGAACGTCGTGCGGCCGGGTGGCGGCGTGCACCCGGGCCAGCTCGTCCATGAGCTCTTCGTCGACGTGGAGCCGGCCGGCGGTATCGATGATCACCACGTCGCGGCCGAGCCGCGCGGCGTCGTCGATCCCACCGCGAGCCACCGCCACGGGGTCGGCCGCCTGCGAAGAGACTGGCACGTCGACCTGGGCCCCGAGGGTGCGGAGTTGCTCGACCGCAGCGGGCCGCTGGAGGTCGGCACCGACCAGCAGCGGCCTTCGCCCCTGGGCGACGAGGTGCCGGGCCAGCTTCGCCGCCGCCGTCGTCTTCCCTGATCCCTGGAGGCCGGCGAGCATGATCACGGTCGGCGGCGGGTCCGCCATGGTGAGCTTGGCCGACTCGCCCCCGAGGGTCGTGACCAGCTCTTCGTGGACGATCTTGATGACCTGCTGGGCCGGGGTCAGGCTCTTCAGCACGTCGGACCCCGTGGCCCGCTCCTTCACCCGGGCGATGAAGTTGCGCACCACGCCGACGTTGACGTCGGCTTCGAGGAGGGCCAGCCGGATCTCGCGCGCCACCTCGTCGACATCGGATTCCGACAGCCGGCCGCGCCCGCGCAGGCGGGTGAAGATGGCATCGAACCGGTTGGAGAGCGCGTCGAACACCGCCGTCCCTTGTCGTGGGGAATTGCGAGTGTAACGGGGTGTTCCCTCGGACCAGACTGGGCCGATGGAGCACCTGAGCATGGCGGAACTCGAGGCCGGCCTCGACGAGATCCGTCGATCACCGGCCGTCATCGGGACCGTGGAGCTCATCGCCCGACGGCCCGACGTCGAAGTGCGCGACATCCTGGACGCGGCCGACCTCGACACCGAGGTCGGCGTCGTCGGCGACAACTGGAGCACCCGCGGGAGCGCCACCACGCCCGACGGAAGAGCCCACCCAGAAGCTCAGGTCACGCTGATGAATGCCCGCGCCATCGCGCTGTTGGCTCGAACGCCCGACCGGTGGGCGCTCGCCGGTGACCAGCTCTACGTCGACTTCGACCTGAGCCAGGCCAACCTGCCGACCGGCACTCGCCTGGCCGTCGGAACGGCGGTCGTCGAGGTCACGGCCAAGCCACACACCGGGTGCCAGAAGTTCTCGAGCCGCTTTGGCGTCGACGCGTTGCGTTTCGTGAACTCGGAGGCGGGACGGGAACTCCGGCTTCGCGGGATGAACGCCCGCGTCGTGCAGTCCGGGACCGTGCGCCTCGGCGACACCGTCAGGAAGATGGCGGAGTAGGCCTCAGGCGAACAGTGCGCCGGCGAACTCGTCGGGGTCGAACTCGAGCAGGTCACCCACCCCCTCGCCGACGCCGACCAGCTTCACGGGGATGCCCAGCTCGTGCTGGATGGCGAGAACGATGCCGCCCTTGGCGGTGCCGTCGAGCTTCGTGAGCACCACCCCGGTCACGTCGACCGCCTCGGAAAACTGACGCGCTTGGGCCAACCCGTTCTGCCCGGTCGTGGCGTCGATGACAAGGAGCACCTCCTTCAGGGCTCCGGGCGTGCGGTCGACAATGCGCCGGAGCTTCTTCAGCTCCTCCATCAGGTTGACCTTGGTGTGCAGTCGCCCGGCGGTATCAACGAGGACGAGCGATGCATCGCGCCCGGCGGCGGCGTCCATGCCGTCGAACACGACCGACCCCGGGTCGGCCCCCTCCTGGCCCCGCACGAGCTGCGCGCCGGCCCGCTCGGCCCAGACGCCGAGCTGGTCGGCGGCCGCGGCTCGAAACGTGTCGGCGGCAATCAGCACGACTGAGGCGCCGTCAGCGACGGCGGCCTCGGCCACCTTGCCGATGGTGGTGGTCTTGCCCGTCCCGTTGACCCCGACGAACATCCACACGTTCCGGTCGCCCGGCACCTGCGCCAAGGCCTGATCCCCCGACCGGAGACGCTCCGCCACGTCGGCTCGTAGGGCATCGATGAGCGCGTCGGCGCTGGCGATGGCCTGCTCCCTGGCCTGGGCGCGCAGGTCGTCGAGCAGGGTGGCGGTCATCGAGACGCCGACGTCGGCGACGATGAGCATCTCTTCCAATTCATCCCAGACCTGGTCGTCGATGGCAGCCCGGAGGCGCAACTCGGCGAGATAACCGCCGACCAGTGCCCGGGCCTTTCCGAGCCGATCCCGAAGCCGGGGCGGCGCGACTTCCTTGACGGGTGCGACAACGACCGGCTCCTCGGCCACGGCGGGCTCGGCGGTGACCGCGCTCGGCGCTGGCTCCGCGTCCGGCCGGCGGCGGGTCCGGACGATCCCGACGAAGCCCGCCACGATGACCGCGGCGGCGAGAACGGCGATGAGGACGACGAGGATCACGGCGTGCAGAGGCTAGGTGACGGCCCGCTGGCGGCGCGACCCTTGAGGGCGGCTCGAAGACCGCCTCGACGCTGCCGAGGCACGTCACCGCCTCGAGGAGGCTGGAGACGAGCGCGTCAGTTTCGAGGAGGCTGCCGAAGCGGTCGGGCGCGACCCCCGCCGCTACCGCTGAGTGGCCCGCCCCGATCACCGGGCGCTCCTGCCTCAGGTTCTCGATGACCTACGCGGGGTCGCGGAATTCGATGACCGGCTCGTGGAGGCTGCGCTGCAGGCAATCGTGGACCTCGCCGAGCATCGCAAGACGGGCAAACGCCTCGGGCACGCCACATCTCCGGGGACCTCGAGGGCTGTCGGCGCTTGCGCTTCGATCTTCCCGGCGAGCGCCCTGAGTGATTCCGGATCATCTACCGGCTGCGGCCCGACGAGGCACGCGTTCCGATCCTCCGCGATCGCGACGGCGAGTGCCACGCGTCAGGCGATGTTCGCCCTGTCCCGGAACGGCACCTATGGGATGCTCGATCCATGGGACGTGCCCCCTTGGACATCGGCCGTCGGGTCCTCGTGACCGGGACGGCCGGGAGCGGGAAGAGCACCTTCGCTCGCGTGCTCTCGGCGAAGACTGGCTTGCCGGTGATCCATCTCGACGTTCACTTCTGGAAGCCGGGCTGGGTTGCACCCTCCGATGACGAGTGGCGCGAAAAGCAGCGCAGCCTGCTAGGTGGATCGTCGACGGCAACTACCACGAAACCCTCGACCTTCAGCTGGAGCGGGCCGAGACCGTGGTATTTCTCGACACGCCGTGGTGGGTTTGCGCGGCGCGGGCGTTCACGCGGGGGCTCCGCAAGCCTGGTGGCGAACTCCCCGAAGGTTGCGACGATTCGTTACGGCGACGGTTGCGTGATGAGTGGCGACTGGTCTTCGTCATCTGGCGCAACCGCCGCGCAGAGCCCGAGCGAGATCTTGCGATCATCTCGGAGCACGGACAGCGCGCAGCACTGCATGTGGTGGGTTCGAAGAGGGCAGCTCAAGCGTTTCTCGACGCTCTGGACAGCGATGAGTCCGGTGGCCGAGCGGGTCGGCAGGATCAGTTCACCGACCCTCGTACGGGCTCGTCGAGGACCAGCCGCTCCGACACCGCTCGCGACGATCCGCCCGGAGGCATGGAGATCCCGTAGAGCACGTCCGCGGCCTCCATGGTGCGCTTCTGGTGGCTCACGATCACGAGCTGCACCTCGTCGCGGAACTCGTGGATCAGCTCCAGGAAGCGGTGCAGGTTGACGTCGTCGAGGGCGGCTTCCACCTCGTCGAGCAAGTAGAAGGGAGAGGGCCGAGCCCGGAAGACGGCGAACAGGAACGCCAGGGCCACGAGGGACCGCTCGCCCCCCGACAGGAGCGAGAGCCGGCGCACGTTCTTGCCCGAGGGCCGGGCCTCGATCTCGATGCCGGTCTCGAGCATGTCTCCGGGATCGGTGAGGAGAATGGCGCCCTGCCCGCCCGGGAACAGCCGGTGGAACAGGTCCGCGAAATGACCCTGCACGTCTTCGAACGCCCGAGCGAAGACGGTGCTGATCTCCTCGTCCACGGCCCGGATGACCTTGCGGAGCTCCCGGCGGCTCTCGCGAACGTCTTCGAGCTGGTGATCGAGGAAGCCGTGACGCTCTTGGAGGGCCTCGAACTCCTCCAGGGCGAGGGGATTGATCGGCCCCATCAGGCGCAGCTCTCGCTCGAGCTCGCGAGCCCGCTCGCCGAGCGGCGCGCCCTCCGGCACGTCGGGAGCGGGGGCTGCGACGGCGGCGTCAGGCTCACAGTCGAAATCACGACGGCACGTCTCGACCGCCGCCTCCAGACGCATGCGGGCCTCGGCGTCGTCGAGTTCGAGGCGGTGGAGCCGCTCGCGCAACTCCTCCAGCTCGCGCTCGAGCGTCGAGCGCTCACCCCGGGCGGACTCGAGCCGTTCCGACGCCGCCCGCCGGGCATCAGAGCGCGCCCGCCGGGCGGCCTCCAGCCGCGCGTGCAACGCGGCGACGCCTTCCCCGTGCGCCTTCAATGCCCGGGCCACCCGCTTGAGCCCGAGCGCCCGCTGGGCCAGATCCGTGCTACCGCCACCAGCCTCGTCGGCGGGCGCGGCGCCCGCCCGCTCGAGCCGCTCGGCCACCTCGTCGCGGCGCGCCTCGAGGACGGCCCGCCGCTCGGCCGCCGCCGCCTCTCGGCGCTCCAGCCCCGTGCGCAGCTCGGCCACCTCATCGCGGCCGGCTTCGTAGGCGAAGCGGGCGTTGTCGAGCGCGTCCCGACGGTCACGCAGCGCGTCGCGGGCCGCGGCTGCCGCCTCCCCGAACGCCCGCCGTGCCTCGTCCAGCGCCGCCTCGGCGTCACGCTGATCCGCCTCCGCCTCCTCCGCCCTGGCCCGCGCCTCCTCGAGACTCTGGCGCGTGGCGCCCTCGCCCGGGGCGGCTCCCGCTCGCCAGGTGTCGCCAACCCGGAAGCGCTCGCCGGCCGGTGTCGTCACCGTGAGGGCCGGGTGCTCCAGGGCCAGCGCCAGCGCCTCCCGCCACCCCGACTCCACGTACACGACGCCGTCGAGGAGCGCCTCGAGCACGCCCTCGAGCCCGGGCTGCTTGGCCGTGACCAGCTCGACCAACGGGCGGGTGCCGGCCGGGGCCAAGCGACCCTGGACGGCGTGGTCCGCGCCCTCGATCACCAGGAGGAGTGCGTGGGCGTCACCTCGCGACAGCTCCTCGATGGCGGCGTGGGCGCCGTCGGTATCGCGTACGACCAGGGCCCGCATGGCCTCTCCGAGAGCGGCGGCCACCGCCAGCTCGGCGCCCTGGGCGATCTCGATGTGCTCGACCAGAGGACCGAGCACGCCATCGAGTCCCTCGAGGCGATCGGCGCCTGCCGCCGCCCGGGCTTCGTCGAGGGCCAGCGCCAGGGCCTCGGCTCGCGCCCGCCACGCGTGCGCCTCCGCGTCGGCCTTCCGGCGGAGGTCGTCGGCTTGGGCCAGCGACCTTTCGGCCTCCTCTCGAGCTGCCTCAGCCTGGGCGGCGTACGGGTCGCTGTCGGGAGACGGAACGGCGTCGTCGTACGCGGCCTTGGCTTCGGCCAGCCGCTCCCCCGCCGCCTCGAGCTCTGCCCGCAGCGGCGCCAGTGCCTCCTCCGACCCGGCAAGCTCCCGGAGCTGGGCGTTAACGGCCGCCAGCTCTGCCCGGAGCGACTCCACCACGCTGGCGTCGGCCACGGCGCGGCGAGCCCGCTCCAAACCGGCCTGCTTCTCGTCCACCAGGGCAGACAGACCCTTCGACCGCTCGCGTAGCGCCTCGGCCCGCACCATGGCGTCGTCGAGGACGTCGTCGCCAAAGACCCCGAGCGTGTCTTCCACCGCCACCACCGTCGAGTCGATCTCGGCCAGGCGATCTCGAACCGTGCGCTCACGCTCGGAGCCCCCGCTGCGCTCCGTCCGGGCCGCCTCGACCTTCCGTGTGAGCTGGCCGATCTGACGCCCCAAGAGGTGCAGCCGGATTGCCTTCAGCTCGGACTCCACGGCGTCGTGCCGGCGGGCGGCGTCGGCCTGGCGCTCGAGGGGCCGGAGCTGGCGCTTCACCTCGCGCAGGGTGTCCTGGAGCCGCAGGAGGCTCCCCTCGGTCGCTTCGAGCCGCCGCTCCGCCTTCTCCTTGCGACGCCGGTACTTGAGGATCCCGGCCGCCTCCTCGACGATCGCCCGCCGGGCCTCGGGACGAGCATTCAGCACGGCGTCGACCTGGCCTTGCCCCACGATCACGTGCTGGTTGCGGCCGATGCCGGTGTCGGACAACAGCTCTTGGATGTCGAGCAGCCGGCACGGGACGCCATTGATGGCGTACTCCGACTCCCCCGAGCGGAAGAGCGTCCGCGTGATCTCGACCTCACTGAAGTCGATGGGCAGGATGTGGCTGCTGTTGTCGATCGTGAGCGACACCTCAGCGCGGCCGAGGGCCTGTCGCTGCGGGGTGCCGGCGAAGATGACGTCGTCCATCTTGCCGCCCCGCATGGAGCTCGGACCCTGGGCACCGAGGACCCACGCCACGGCGTCGACGACATTCGACTTCCCCGATCCGTTGGGGCCGACGATGACGGTAACGCCGGGCTCGAATTCAAGCGCGGCCCGTTCGGCGAACGACTTGAAGCCCTTCAGTGTCAGCGTCTTCAGAAACACTGCGCCCTCCTGGGGGCGGATCGTAGTGAGGCGTGCCTCACAGAACGCGGAACCTGCCGTCGCCGTGCGGATGCTCGCGAACCATCTCGACGCCGGTGACGATCGCCCGAGGCGGGCCCGTGCGGCACCAGGCCACCACCTCATCCACCGCCACCTCGGTGCCTTCGAAGGCCGCTTCGACCGTGCCGTCGCGGTTGTTGCGGACCCAGCCGGTGAGACCCCGGGACTCCGCCTCCTCGCGGCACGAATCCCGGAACCACACGCCCTGGACGACACCCGAGATCACGACCCGGACGCGCACCACGCCGGAGTTCCCCTCGGGGCCGGTTAGACCTGACACGCCTCGCAACAGAAGCTCGACCGGTTGCCGAGTTTGCGCCGGATGATGGGCTTGCGGCAGCGAGGGCAGGGTTCACCCTCCCGGTTGTAGACCGCGTGGTGGTGCTGGAACTCCCCCGGGTCGCCGTTGGGATCGACGTAGCCGTTGTCTTCGAGGGTCGACCCCCGGTACTTCACAGCGTCTTGGATCGTCTCCACTAGCGAGCGGTAGAGACGGCGCACCTCCTGGGTCGACAGGGAGTCGCTCTTGCGATCGTGGGCCAGGCCGGCCGCGAAGAGGATCTCGTCGGAGTAGATGTTCCCCAGACCGGCCAGGAACTTCTGATCCATCAGCAGCGCTTTGAGCTTGGTTTTGCGCACCAGCATCATGCGCCCGAAGTCGTCCCACGAGACCGGCGTCTCCAGCGGGTCGACCCCGAGCTCAGCCAGCTCGCGGCAGGCGGCGAGCCCGCCCTTTTCGATGATGAACATCTCGCCGAACGTACGGGGATCGCGGAAGCGGAGTTGGCCGCCCTGCGTGAAGGTGAGGATGACGTGGGTGTGCTTGGCGAGCTTCTCGCGAGACTGCTTCGCCCGAAGGAGCTGGCCCGACATGCCGAGGTGGGTCACCAGGATCACCCCATCATCAAGGTGGAAGAGCAAGAACTTCCCGCGCCGGTCCAGGAACTTGATCCGGCGCCCTTCGAGAAGGCCGATGAAGTGCTTCTTGTTCGGGTGGCGGCGGATGGAACGCATCCCCGGCACTTCGACCTTCTTGATCTTCTTGCCGCCGACGTCGCGCTCCAGGTCGCGCCGGATCACCTCCACCTCGGGGAGCTCAGGCATCGGCGAGCTTCTCCTGCTGTTCCGGGTCCTCTTGCCGTTCCGGGTTCTCCTGGTGCTCGGGGCCACCGAGTGACTGGAGCCAGTCCCACGCCGCCGCAGCCGCCTCCTGCTCGGCCTGTTTCTTCGAGCTCCCGTCGCCCGCACCCCTTGGCTCACCCTTCAGATACACGGTGGCGTGGAAATGCTTGGCGTGGTCGGGCCCCTCGTCGGTCACCTCGTAGCGGGGGGTCTCGTCGAAGTGACGAACGGCGAGCTCTTGGAGGCGGGTCTTGTAGTCGCGCCCACCGGGGCCCTTCCCGGCCTCGATGATCCGTTCGCCCACGAGCGCCATGACCAACTCGCGGGCGGCGTCCCAGTCTCCGTCGAGGTAGACGGCGCCGATCACCGCCTCCATGGCGTCGGAGAGGATCGAGGCCTTCTGCCGCCCGCCCGACTGCTCCTCGCCCCGACCCAACAGCAGGTGGGCGCCGAGGTCGAGCTCGTTGGCGACCTCGGCCAGGGCCACGGCGCTGACCACCGACGCTCGAAGTTTCGCCAGCTCGCCTTCGGGGAGGTACGGGTAGTCGCGGAAGATCTGGTCAGTCACCACCACGCCGAGGACGGCGTCACCGAGAAACTCAAGCCGCTCGTTCGACACTTCGCCCGGATGTTCCGCGCACCACGACCGGTGGGCGAGGGCGCGGCGGAGGAGTTCGGGGTCGGAGAAGTGGTGCGAGAGCCGCTCCTCGAGCGCCGCCAACTCCGAGGTCGTCACATTCCCTTCGTTTCTCCGCCGTGATGGGCCGCTCGGGCCCTATCCCCCGGCCGACGGCGCCCCGAGTCGGGCCACCACGTAGTCGACGGCGTCACGAACCGTCTTCAGGTCGGCGAGGTCTTCGTCGTCGATCCGGAACCCGACGGTCCGCTCGCCGAGTTCCTCCTCCAGCGCCTCGACCAGCTCGATCAAGGCCAGTGAATCGGCGTCGAGGTCTTGGGTGAAGTCGGCGTCGAGGCCCACCGTCGACTCGTCGACCTCGAGGATTTCGGCCAAGCGCTCTCGAATCAGCGCGAATACTTCGTCGGGCCCCATCGGGCCCCGGGCCACGTGCGTCTCAGCTGGCATCGCGGACACTCTCCTTCATGCGATCGACGATCCCGGCCGTGACGGCGTCGGCCGCCACCCGGACCGCGTTGACGATGGCGCGGGCCGAGGACGACCCGTGCGAGATGACACACACGCCGTCGACCCCGAGCAGCATGGCCCCCCCGGTGCCGTCGGGATCGAGGTCGGCGGCGGCTGCGAGCAGGCCCGGCATGATGACCTCGGACGCCTTTTCAGCCTCCTCGGTGGCGCCGAGGGCCCCGAACACGAGGTTGACCATCATCCGCAGCGCCCCCTCGAACCCCTTGAGGAGAACGTTGCCCGTGAAGCCGTCGGTGACCACGACGTCGACGGCGTCGGTCATCACGTCACGCCCCTCGACGTTGCCGACGAACCCGGGGAGCGCGGCCATTAGCGGATGAGCGGCCTTGCGGAGTTCGTCGCCCTTCCCCGCCTCCTCACCGTTGGACAGCAGGCCCACACGCGGCGCCTCGATGCCGTGCCGGACTCGGGCGTACTCGGCTCCGAGGCGAGCGAACTGCACGAGCCACTCCGGGCGGCAGTCCACGGTGGCGCCGGCGTCGAGCAGGACGGTCGGACCGGACCCGGGGACCGGGATGGGTACCGCCACCGCGGGCCGGGCCACTCCTTTGATCCGCCCCATGCGCAGCAGGGCCGCGCCCATGGCGGCGCCGGTGTTGCCAGCGCTCACCATCGCCGCCGCTCGCCCGTCGCGCACCGCTTCGGCGCAGCGAACGAGCGATGAGTCCTTCTTCGTGCGCACACCGACCGCCGGATCGTCGTGCATCCCCACAACTTCCGAGGCGTGGACGAACTCGAATCCGGCCGGGAGGTCGGCCGGGAGCAGGGGCCGGACGGCCTCTTCCTGTCCAATAAGCAGAACGCCCGCCCCCGACTCGGTAGCGGCGGCGAGGGCGCCGGCCGCGATCTCTTCGGGCGCGCGATCACCCCCCATGGCGTCGACGGCCACCACGACGTCGGTCATGCCCCCCTCCCGCTCCGGGCTCCGACGCTCCGGCTCATGCCCCGCTCGGGCCGCTCGGGCCCTAGCGGACCCTCACCCACTAGAACTCCGGTTCCACCGCCTGGCGGCCGCCGTACCATCCGCACTGCGGGCACACCACGTGTGGCAGCTTCACGGCCTGGCACTGCGGGCAGACGGAGCGGGCGGGCGGGCTGGTGGTCCAGTTGCTGGCTCGCCGGCGCCGGGTGCGCGACCGGCTCAGCTTCCTCTTCGGAACGGCCATCGGGGTCTCCTGTGTCTCTGGGATCTCTGGTCAGCGGTTTTCCAGGCGAAGCTCATCAAGCACGCCCCAGCGCGGATCGCGCCCCGGCTCGGGGCATGCGCATCGAGCGACGTTGCGGTCGGTGCCACACGTAGGGCACAACCCCTCGCAGTCTTCCGAGCACAGGGGTGCCGACGGCAACTCGAGGAGCACCGCGTCACGCACCAGCGGCTCGAGGTCGATCTCGTCATCGTGCAGGGGGTAGGTGTCGCCCTCCCCCCACCCTGCCCTCGGCGAAGCGTCGTCTTCGAAGAGTTCGTGGACCTCCACCGCGAAGGGACCGGTGACCAGCTCCAGGCACCGACTGCAGTCCGCCTGCCACTGGCCGCTGATCTCGCCCTCGACGACCACGCCCTTGGCAACCCCTTCGAGCCGCAGGTCGAGGTCGACGCCGACCTCCTCGGGAACCGTGACACCAAGGGCTCCGAGGCCGGGGACGCTTGCGACCTGCTGGAGGCGACGAAAGGCCCCGGGCCGGTGGGCCAGGTCGCGCACGCTGATGCGCAGGTCGGCCCCCAAGGCACGATCGGTGGCATGAGAATGGGTATCGGAACGGGCGGTCATGGCGATCACGTGGGGAAGACGCTCAATTCGGGAGGTTCGCGGCACGCCGAAACGGCAGCCAAAGCACCGAGCCTAGCAAAGCCCAAAATTTCCCAGGCGGGCCGTCCCCGGGATTCTCGAGCAGATTCCCCACGTCACGCGGGGAGAAGTTGCTCGAGAAGGGCTTTCAGGCCTCGTCTTGATCGAAGACCGGCGCCGCCTGGTCTTCGAAGAAGCCGCCCGCTTCGACCTCGGCGTCTTCCTCGGGCTCGATCACCACCTGGAGGCGCTCTCGGCCCCGACTGATCTCTTGGAGGACGCGGTCGAGGATCACCTCGAACTGCGCGAGCTTGCGGTCGACGTAGTCCTCGGCCTCGTGCTGGAGCGCCCGGGCCTGGCCCTCGGCCTCCTCGACGATGCGGTGGGCGGTGCTTTCGGCCTGGCGCACGATCTCGGTGCGCTGCACGAGGCGCTCGGCGCGCGCGCGGGCGGCGTCCACGATCTCGTCGGCCTCCCGGCGGGCCTTGGCAAGAAACTCTTCCCGTTCCTTCAGTAGCCACCGGGCCCGCCGAAGCTCCTCGGGAAGGCGGGCGATGGCCTCCTCGAGGTACTCGAGCAGCTCCTCGCGGTTCACGAGAACCGACGCCGAGAGCGGCATCGGCCGAGCGCCCTCGACCTGCGACCGCACCCGCTCGAGCAGGCTCTCGACGTCCCGTTCGTTCATCGACACGACCGGTGCTCCTTCAGCCCTTCAGCTCGTCGAAGCGTTCGGCGAGGCGCTTCATGACGACCGGAGGGACCATCGACGAGACGTCGCCGCCGAACCGCGCCACCTCCCGAACCAGGCTGGACGCCAGGAACGAGTACTTGGGGTTGGTGCTGATGAAGAAGGTGTCGATGCCCGAGAGGTTCTGGTTCATCTGCGCCATCTGGAGTTCGTAGTCGAAGTCGGACACCGCCCGCAGGCCCTTCACAATGGCGTCGGCGCCGTGCTCGTGAGCAAAGTCGACCAGCAACCCGGCGAAGGAAAGGATGCGGACGTTCTCGAGGTGCGATGTCAGCTCCCGCAGCATCTCCTCGCGCTCGTCGAGCGTGAACATCGCCTCCGTCTTCTGCGGATTGCGGATCACGGCCACGATGACTTCGTCGAAGTACCGGGCCGTGCGTTCGATGATGTCTAGGTGTCCGTTGGTGACTGGATCGAACGACCCAGGACACAGCGCGGTCGCCACGGGAACTCCTCGCGCTCATGAGGCTGCTCAGGTCGCGGTCGCGACGAGCACGACAGTATCGCCGTAGGCCTTCACCCGTGGGAACTCCAGGCCGTCGGGCGGCTCCGGGACCCGCGACTTTCGGTGACGGCGCACCACCACCGACGCACCGGGGGCGAGCCAGCCGCTGGCCAGGGCGGCCAGCACCCGCTCGACCTCTTCGGTCGGCAGGTCAAAGGGGGGATCCACGAACACCAGGTCGAAGGCGACTCCCGGGGCCGGGCGGCCCACGTATGCCGTCACCTCAGCACGAACCGCCCTCGCCCGGTCATCGAAGCCGACCCGGGTGAGGTTGGCCTCGATCACCGTGAGGGCACCCGCATCCCGCTCCACGAGCACCGCCTCGACCGCCCCTCGTGAGAGCGCCTCGATCGCCATGGCACCGCTGCCGGCATACAGGTCGAGCACTCGGGCCCCCGGGAGGCGCGGGTCGAGGTGGCCGAAGAGGGACTCCTTCACCCGGTCGGTGATGGGGCGGGTGCCGGAACCGGGGGGCGTGTCGAGCCGGCGGCCCCTCGCCGATCCGGCGATGACGCGCACCCCGCCACGGGGCTTCGGCATCAGGCCGCGGCTGGGTTCGACTGGACGGGGGCGAGGTTGAGGCTCACCGCCACCTCGGGCCGGCGCAGCTTCCAGATGAAGCCGTCGTAGAAGACGTGCAGGCCGCCCGCGGCCAGGATCACCCAGGTCAGGGGGCGCTCGTCGCCGAACTGGCCGAGGATCAGGTGCAGACCGAAGGCCGCCGCCACGATCGCCGCCACGACCACCGAGGGCCCCGCTCCGCGGACCGCCCGGCCCAACGCGCCTCCGCCCGCGGTGCCGTACCGGCCCCCGAGGGAGTGATCCACGACGGCGAAGTATTCGATGGCGTGTGAGCCGACGTAACCGATGAACCCGGCGACCGGGGCCACGAGGATCGTGGCGAACAGCGCTGCCGTTGAGGCCACATACAAGTGCTTGGCCGGGTTGGCCGCCGCGCCCCGCGCTCGTTCGGCTCCAACCCACCGCCGACCGATTCCGAGGACGGTGAAGGCGCACGGGAGGAGGGCCAGGGATGCCACGGGACGGAGGGAATCGAGGATGTTGATGGCCCTGGCGTTCACCGTGCCGAGCGCCAAGCCCGCGACGGTCTCAGGGGTGGAGCCGTCGGCGGCGACCCACACCAGGGCCAGGACCAACCACGACACGAGCATGGCCCGCTCCAGCGCGGCGCCCTCCGATCCCTCTCCGGCCTTGCGGGCGTAGATCCGGATCATCCCGAAACGCTGCATGAGGGTGTGAACGGCGTTCCACGCCCCGGCGACGAAGGCCACCAGCGCCAGGCTGACGTTCATGCCCACCGTCACGGCCACAACGAAGACCGCCGGGCTCCAGGTGAAGAGCCGCCGCCGGGTCGCGAACTGGTCGGGGTCTCCGTAGACGAGGGCCAGGGTCAGTGGCTGATGCAGGAACGACACGAGGAATGTGGCCGCCAGGAGCCGGTTGAGCTGGTCCGGGTCGTGGTCGAGCGCCAGCGCGGCCAGTGAAAACGGGACCCAGCCCAGGGCCAGCGCGGTGTCGGCGAGGGGCCCACGGATCCAGCGCGCGCGTGCGACCAGGCTGGCGGCCATGGTGGCGCAGAGTAGTTCCGGATCGAGTGGCCCCCGTACGCTCCCGCTCGGATGACGGAACCCCCCACCATTGAACCGCCCGCCCCCGAACGACTGTGCTTCGGTTGTGCGGCCGACAACGACGACGGGCTGCGCCTCGACATCGACTACGGCGAAGGGCGCGCCATCGCCCATCTGACGCCCCGCCCAGGCCACGAGGGCCCGCCCGGGCACCTGCACGGCGGCGTCGCCGCCGCCGCCCTCGATGAAGCCATGGGAGCCGCCGCCCACGACCAGGACGGAGTGTTCTGGGTCACAGCCCAGATGACGGTCCGCTACCGCTTACCCGTCCCCCTCGCCGCCGGCCCCTACCGCTTGGAGGCCGAGGTGGTGAAAGACAGCGGGCGCCGCCGCCGCGTCTCCGGGCGCCTCCTCCTCCCCGACGGCTCATCGGCGGTCGAGGGCACGGCCATCTTCGTGCGGGTGGGGTCGCCGCCGGGCTGACTCAGCTCTTGAACAGGAACTCGACGGCGTCGCCGAGGAGGTCTTCGACCTCTTCCGCCAGCTGGCGGTGGTGCGACAGGTGGGGGTCGGCGTCGAGGATCGCTTCGGCCTCGGCGCGGGTCTCGAGGACCACCGGCTCATCGCGGGGAAGCCGGCCGAGCTTCAGGTCGCTGAAGCCGGACTGGCGTTCGCCGAACACCTCGCCGGCACCTCGGATCTCGAGGTCGCGCTCGGCGAGCAGGAAGCCGTCGGTGGAGTCGACCATGGCCGTCATCCGGGCCTCGGCCTCCGGCGTCCCCGGCTCAGCAACCAGGTAGCACCAGGCCGCGCCTCCCCCTCGCCCGACGCGCCCCCGGAGCTGGTGGAGCTGGGCGAGGCCGAAACGGTCGGCGTCCTCCACGATCATCACGGTGGCATTCGGGACGTCGACCCCGACCTCGATCACGGTCGTCGCCACGAGCACGTCGAGCTCGCCGGACCGGAAGGCGTCCATCACGGCCTCCTTGTCCCGGGCCGGCATCTGCCCGTGGAGCAGGCCGACCCGCAGGTCGGCGAGCTCGGCCCCCGAAAGCCGCTCGTACTCCTCGGTCGCCGCCTTGGCTTCGAGCTTGTCGGAGCCCTCGACGAGCGGGCAGACCACATAGCCCTGGCGACCCTCACCGACCTCGTGGCGCAGCCGGTCGTAGGCGGCCGACCGCGACCGGTCACCCGACGCCAGCTCGGTGTGGATCGGGATCCGCCCCGGGGGCATCTCCCGCAGCTCCGAGCGGTCGAGGTCGCCGTAGACGAGCATGGCCGCCGTGCGCGGGATGGGCGTGGCCGTCATCACGAGCACGTCGGGCTCCTCACCCCGCCCCCGCAAGAGCGCCCGCTGCTCGACCCCGAATCGGTGCTGCTCGTCGACGACCACGGCGCCGAGCGAGGCGAAGGGAAGCTCGCCGTAGAGCAGGGCGTGCGTACCGACCACGAGATCGACGAGGCCCTGGGCCAACTCGGCCTCGAGCTGGCGGCGGCGGGTCGTGGTGGTTCGGTTGGTGAGCAGCTCCAGCCGGACGGGCCGGTCACCCATGAGGGTCCCCTCGCTCGCCACCGTCAGGCCGTCGATCATCCGCGAGATCGACAGGAAATGCTGCTCGGCGAGCACCGCCGTGGGCGCCATGAGGGCTCCCTGGTGGCCGCCTTGCACCGCGGCCAGCAGCGCGGTCACGGCCACCACGGTCTTCCCGGAGCCAACGTCACCCTGAAGCAGCCGGTGGGTCGGCGCTGGGCCCGCCATGTCGGCCAGGATCTCGCCGATCGCGGACCGTTGGTCGCCGGTGAGATCGAACGGCAACCGGGCGTGGAAGTTGTCGACCAGCGCCCCCTCCACCACGTGGCGGATGCCCAGGCGGTCGCGCTCGAGGGCGCGCTTGCGGGCCACCAGCCCGAGCTGCATGCGCAGGAACTCGTCGAAGACGAGCCGGCGCGTGGCCCCCTTCCACTCGTCGTCCGTCTCGGGGCGGTGGATTCCGAAGTACGCCCCCGTCCGGCCGACGAGGTCGTGGGCGTCGAGCACGGGCTCGGTGACGGGGTCGGCGAACTCCTTCGCCCGCTCCAGGGCCTCGTTCACCAAACGCTGGATCTGCCAGGTGTCGACCTGGGCCTTGGGTGACTGGGGGTAGACGGGGACGATGACGCCCGTCTTGGCACCCAACTGACCGGCGTCGTCGTCGTCGGCCCGGCGGAACACGTCGACGACGGGGTTGGTCATCCGCCGGCGCCCCCGATAGCTGTCGAGCTTCCCGAAGAAGGCGGCTTCGGTGCCGGGCTGGAGCTGGCGCTCCCGCCACGCCTGGTTGAAGAACGTGACGTCGAGATAGGAGGCGCCGTCGTAGACGGTGGCCTCCACCAGGGCCCGCCGGTTCCGCGTCCGGCGACCCGACACCTTCGTGACCTCGGCGATCACCGTCGCTTCCTCGCCGAGTGCGAGCTCTGCGATCAACGCCCGTTTACGCCGGTCGAGATACCGGCGGGGGTAGTGCTCCAGAAGATCAAGGACGGTCAAGATCCCCATCTCGTGCAGCCGGCCCTCGAGCTTCGTGCCGCATCCCCGCAGTTCCGAGACCGGGATCCCGGCCAGGAACCGGAGCGTTCGCGCCATCGATGCCCCGGGGCGGGCGGGCCCGCTACTCGACCCCGATGAGGTACGGGTAGAGGGGCTGGCCGCCGTCCTGGAGTTCCACCTCCAGCTCCGGCCGCGCGAGTGCGAGCTGTTCGCGCAGCCGATCGGTGTCTTCGGCCGCGGCCTCGGCACCAACGACGATCGTCACCAGTTCGGCATCCTCGTCGGCGAGGTGGCCGACCAGGTCGATGGCGACGGATACCGGCGAGTCGGCGATGGCCCGGACGCCATCCCTGTCGAGGGCGATCCAGTCCCCCTCCTTGATGTCGCCGATGTCTGACGGCGCGTCGCGGATCGCCCGGGTCACCTCGCCGGTGCGGACCCGCTGGGCGCCTTCGGTGATGGCAGCCAGGTTGGCGTCGATCGGCGTGTGGGGGTCGTAGCCGATCAAAGCGCTGAGCCCCTCGACGACCGAGGTGGTCGGCACCACCTCCACCCGTTTGGCCGTGAGCGAGTCGACCTGCTGGGCGACCGGGACGATGTTCTTGTTGTTGGGCAGGACCACGACGCACTGCGAGGGCGAGGCTTCGACGGCTTCGAGAATCTCCTGCGTGGAGGGATTCATGGTCTGTCCCCCGGCCACGACCCGGAAACACCCGAGGCCGGTGAAGAGTCGCCGCAAGCCGGGCCCGACAGCTACGGCCACCACCGCCGTCTCGACCGGATTTCCGGGCGCGTCGAGTTCGGGCACTTGCTCACGAACCCACGCCTCTTCCTCGACCTGCTCGGCGAGGTCGGTGACCTGGATGTTGCGCGGCGTGCCCGCCTGGATGCCGGCCTCAATGGCACCGCCAATGTCGTCGGTGTGGATGTGGCAGTTGTAGAGCCCGTCGCCTCCCACCACGACGATGGAGTCGCCCGTCGCGGCCCAGGCGTCCTTGAACCATGGAAGCTTCTCGTCGTCGGCGTCGAGGAGGAACATCACCTCGTAGCGGAGCGACGAGACGTCGCCGGCCTCGAGGTGCGCTTGCACGACGGCGGGGGCCTGAACGACCTCGGGTTCGGGCACCGGCCGCCCGGTCACGACGTTGAGCACCGTGTCGAGGAACAGCACGAAGCCCTTGGCGCCGGCGTCGATCACCCCCGCCTGCTTGAGCACGGGGAGCAGGTCGGGGGTGCGCGCCAGTGATTCGTCGGCGGCGTCTCTGGTGACCTCGAGCAGGTCACCGAGCGACCCCGCGGCCTGGCCGTCGGAGTGGGCCTGGGCTGCCTCGCTCGCCTCACGGACGACGGTCAGGATCGTGCCCTCGACCGGCCGCATCACCGCCTCGTACGCCGCCTTGGAAGCCCGGCTCAGCCCCTCGGCGAACGTGGCGGCGTCGACGGCCTCGACAGCCTCGAAGGTCGAGGCCAGGCCCCGCAGGATCTGGGACAGGATCACCCCGGAGTTCCCGCGGGCACCCATGAGTGATCCGTGCGCCACGGCCCGGCACACCTCCGCCATGGTCTGGGCGCTCCCCACCTCCTGGAGCACCGACTCCACGGTGAGGACCATGTTGGTGCCCGTGTCGCCGTCGGGCACCGGGTACACGTTGAGCCGGTTCAGCTCCTCACGGTGGGCACGGAGCACGTCGCGGTACGTCTCGACCACACTCTGGAGGGCTCGGGCGTCCAACTGGGCAACGGGCGCAGCAGCCATCGCGCCGTGACTGTATCCGCCCTGGTGCCTGGCCCGGCACGGTCACGAGGGGTTCCGCGGCGTCACACGACGGATTCCGGCGTCGGCGGCGGCCGGTGTACCCTGTCCCCTCTTATGGCTCAGGTTTGTGACGTCTGCGGGAAGCGCCCGCGTGTCGGTATGCGGGTCAGCCACTCGCACCGCCGCACGAAGCGGCGCTGGAAGCCCAACATCCAGCGGGTGCGTGCCGTGGTCAACGGCTCTCCGCAGCGGGTCCGCGTGTGCACGTCCTGCCTCAAGGCCGGCAAAGTCGCCAAGAGGCCTCGCGGATAGGTCGAGCTGGTCTCGCGAAACGGCGCTAACGCGACCTTCAGCGAATCTGTCGGATCCGCTCCCCCTTCCACGACCGATCAGCAGTCCACACCTCGGCCGCCAGGCGGTCGCCGAGCGCCAGGCACAGCCGGTCGGCCAACGACAGCCCCTCGCCCTCCTTCCACCGCCGCGCCGCCCACTCGGCGTCGGCTTCGGTGACCGCCTCGACCTCAAGCTCGTAGCTCCGCAGAAGGGAGCGCGCCAGCGCCCAGTCTCGGCCGTGAGCCCGAATCCGCTGCGCCACCTCCGACCAGTTGGCGGCGCCGCACACGCCCCCGCTCGCCAGTGCGGACTCAACCACCTCCGCGCCGTCTTCACCCTGGACATACGCCAGCAGTGCCGAGGCGTCGAACACATTCACGCCGCGTCCTCTACGGCCGAGTCGCGGCGCCGTTGCGCCAGCAGTTCCCCGACCAGATCGAGATCGGCCAGCTCGGCCCGCACCCGGTCCCTGAGCTGGTCACGCGTCACCAGTACGAGGCCCTGGGCCGTCTCGATCAGGATGAGGGCACGCCCCTCTTCCAGACCAGCTCGTTCGCGCAACTCGGCGGGAATGACGAGACGACCACGATCACCCATCTTGACATTGAACATCCCATCCATAGGAGAAGCGTACCACTAACTACGCCGCTGTGGGACAAATCACTCCTCTTTCTCGCCGGCTCCTCGTTCGCCCCGCGGCGGGAGCACCGTCGCCGCCAGCCAGGTGGTGAGCGGCACGGCGCTGACGAGCCCGATGCTGCCGATCAGGGTGCGGACGATCTCCGTCGCCACCACCTCGGCGTTGGCGACCGTCCCGAGCGACTGCGCGGACAGCACGAACAGCAGGAGTAGCGGCATCGAGGCTCCGGCGTAGGCGAGGAGCAACGTGTTGACGGTCGACGCCACGTGGTCGCGCCCGATGCGAATCCCGGCGGCGTACAGCTCGGCCGTGGGCATCTCGGGGTCGGCCCCGCGCAGTTCCCAGACCGCCGAGGCCTGCGTCACCGTCATGTCGTCGAGGGCGCCGAGGGCACCGATGACGACCCCGGCGAGCATCAGGCCCGCGAGGTCGATCTGGCCCCCGGCGGCCTCGAGGAAGAACGCCTCCTCGGTCGCGAACCCCGAGAAGTTGGCCAGGGCCACGAACAGCATCGCCAACACCGCGGTCAGGGCCAGCGCGGCCAGCGTCCCGATGAGCGCCACGGTTGTCATGGGCGTGAACCCGTGGGCCATGTACAGGGCCAGGAAGGCGATGGCCGACGAACCCACGATGGCGACGAGCACAGGAGAACGCCCGTCGATGATCGACGGCAACACGAAGGTGAGGAGGATCGCCAGGCTCCCGGCCAGACCTCCGAGCGCCGCCAGCCCTCGCAGGCGTCCGAGCACCACGACCACGAGCGCGAAGAGGACCGCGAGCCCGATGAGAACCGGCCGCCGCTGACGGTCCGCGAACTCATAGGCCGGCCCCTGGTCGGCGCCCGTGGGCGTGACGACGATCTGGTCCTCCTCTCCCAGGTTGGGGCTGGCCGCTCCGAGCGGGATCTCCAGGGTGTCGGTACCGCCGCGGTCGGGACCCTCTTTGAGTTCGATGGTGATGAAGTCGCACACCACGGCGTCCTGGGGCCGGGTGCCGCTGCAGGGCGCCTCCTCCGATGCCACGACCCGCGCCTCGTACAGCTCGGACGAAACGCCGATCCGGCCGAGGTCAGGCCGGTCCTTCCCGGTGGGCCGGAGGATGACGGCCCCCACCGCGGTCAGGACGGCCAGCGCCACGGCGGCGACGGCCAGCCGGCGCCGGGTACGACTCGAAACCTCGGTACCGCCTTCCCCGCCGTGGGCGTGGTCGTGCGTCACGGGCCCCATTCTCCGACGCCGACGACGACCAGGGGCGGATGACCCTCCCGCCACAGAAGAGGCTGCGCGGATAGGCCACGCTGGTCGTTCCAAGCGGTTTCCTGGGCAGGCTTCGCCTGCCCAGACGGCCGCCTGTTTCCTGGAGCGTGCTGCCTATCGGCGCACGCTCTAAGCGTGCGCTTCACGACTGACGACCCCAGCGTCGGGGGTCGACCGGGCCCGCCCCCGCCCCGAGGTCGAGGCCGCGCTCGATGGCCGACGCCACGAACCAGCGGGCACCCTCAACCGCATCCCTCAGGGGCTCGCCTCGGGCCAGCCGCACGGCGAGGGCAGCCGAGAGCACACACCCGCTTCCGTGGGTATGGCGGGTGACGATGCGCGGGGAGCGAAACCAGTCCACTCCCGACTCGGTCACCAGGCAGTCGGCAACGGTCTTGGAATCCAGGTGCCCGCCGGTCACGAGAACCGCCTCAGGACCGAGCTCCAGGATCGCCCGCCCCGCCGCTTCCATGCCGTCCTCGTCGGTCACAGAAGACGCCCGTGCCAACGCCGCCGCCTCGTCGAGATTCGGCGTCACCAGCGCGGCAACGGGCAGGAGACGGGTTCGGAGCGCATCGAGCACGCCCTCCTTCGACAGCTGGTCACCCTGCCCGGACGCCAGCACCGGGTCCACCACGAGCGGGGCGATGCTCGCGTCCGTCACGGCGTCGCTCACGGCGGCGACCATCTCCCCAGTGCCGAGCATTCCCGCCTTGGCGCCGTCGACGCCGATGTCGGCGGCCACGGCCGCGATCTGCGCCGCCACCAGCTCGGACGCCACTCCCTCCCAGGCCTTCACGCCCAGCGTGTTCTGGGCGGTCACGGCGGTCACGGCCACCAACCCCCAGGCGCCGTGCGCCTGAAACGTCTTCACGTCCGCGGTGATGCCGGCCCCGCCGCTCGAGTCCGTTCCCGCGATCGACAAGACCCGCAATGGCGTCACGAGTGCTCCAACCCGGAAGTCCCGTGCATGGATCGCCGAGCCATTCGGCGTTCCTCGCAAGGACGCACGACGAAGGCGCAGCCACAAGCTGCGTCGAGGAGGAGGACGCCGCGAGGGGCGTCGAGGGCCGGCGAGACGTGTGCGTGATTTCCGGGTTGGTGCACTAGATCGGATGCTCCCAGCCCAGGCCGTCGAGCGACGCCTCCGTGAGGTCAGCACCGACGACGACCCGCTCGGGCGACCGGATCACATCGCCGATTCGAACCGGCGCCGGGAGACCGGCCCGCGAGAAGGCCTCGGCGAGGGCGGGCGAATCCGGGGCGGTGAGGCACAGCTCGTAGTCGTCGCCGCCGGCGAGGGCGTCGTCGAGCGAAGCCCCGGCCGCGACCGGGATGGCGGCGGCATCGATGCGTACCCCGACCCCCGACTCGTCGCAGACGTGGCCAAGGTCGACGCCGAGCCCGTCGGAGACGTCGATCATCGACGTGGCCCCCCCGGATGCGGCCGCCGCGCCCTCGGCGAGTCGCGGGCGCGGGCGCCGCAGGCGGGCGAAGAGCTCGTCAGTCACCCGCTCTCCGCGCCGCAGGGCGTCGAGCGCTGCCTTGGCGCCACCGAGGGTGCCGGTCACGAACACGGCGTCCCCGACCTGCGCGCCCGAGCGCAGCACCGGGCCTCCCGGTGGCGCGGACCCCACGACGGTCACGGACACCACGAGGACGCCTCCGGTCGTCGTGTCGCCCCCGACCACCGGACACGAGAATTCGGCTCCCGCCTCGAGGAGGCCGTCCATGACGCCATCGGCCATCCCGGGCACCCCGTCGGGCACCACCAGCGCCACGACGGCTGCGGACGCCGAGCCGCCCATGGCGGCCAGGTCGGAGAGGTTGACGGCGAGCGCCTTCCAGCCGACGTCAGCCGGGCTCGACCACGCGAGGTCGAAGTGCACGCCGGCGACGAGCACGTCGGTGGCGAGCAAGAGCCCGCCAGCCAGCGCGGCAGCGTCGTCGCCCGCCCACGTCTGGCCGGGCGGAGCGGCCGCCAGGCGCGCCCGCAGGCGACCGATGAAGGCTCGTTCCCCACGCCCGACGGGCCGCCGGTAATCTTCGCTCACCGTTTCCTTCCCGCTCGGCCCACGCTGCCTCAGCGTATGCCCACATGCGCGGGACCATCAGGAGAAGACACAGGTCAATGCAGGGAGTGATCAAGGCGTTCGACCCCGCCAGCGGCGAAGGGTTGGTGGTCTCCGACGCCGACCGCAGCGTCTATGCCCTGGCGCCCGGGGCCCTCGAATCGTCGATCTTCCAGTGGCTGCGTCAGGGGCAACGCGTGGTCTTCGACCTCGACCCCGAGGGTCGGGCCACGCAAGTGCGCTCCGGGGCCGAAGTCGATCTCGGGCTGCCGGAGACCTGATCGGAGCACCATGACGAGCGGGCGCGAGGCCGAGCCTCCCGCAGAGGAGGCCGAGGCCCAAGCGCTCGCCCAACGGCGGCGGCGCTTCCAGCTCATCGCGCTCCTGACGCCGCTCTCCCTCGCCATCGTCGCCGGCTACGTCGGCGCCGCCCTGACCCCCACGCTGCTCCAGAAAGACGGCGGGCACCCCCTCGCCCTCATTGCCATCGACGCTCGAAACCGCAACCTCATCCTGACCGCCAACTCGGTCGCCGCCGTGCCGTTCTACACGGTCGCCGTGCTCCGGCTCCTCGCCGTCGATCCCTTCACCTACCTCCTTGGCCGGCGCTATGGGGACGCGGGCCTGCGATGGGTCGAGACCAGGTTCTCGAGCCTCAAGCCCACGGTTGACTTTCTGGAGCGCCTGTTCCGCCGCGCCGGTTGGCTTGCGGTGGCGATCGCGCCGGGTGCGATCGCGTGCACGCTGGCGGGGGCCGCGGGTATGAGCGTCGCCCTGTTCTTCACCGCCAACATCCTTGGAACCGTCACCCGGATCTTCCTGCTCCGGGAGCTTGGCTTCGCCTTCGCGGGGCCCGTGGACGCCATCCGGCGCTTCTTCGACCGATACATCTGGTGGACCACCGCGGCCTCGGTGGTCCTCACGGTCTGGTGGTTCTGGTCCGAGCGCAAGAAGGGGGCCGCCGATGCCGAGTCGCCCGCCGAAATGGCCGACGAGCTTGAGGAAGCGCTCGACCACGCCGAGGAGGGCGCCGGGCCGGACGACGACGAAGACCCCCGGTGAACCCCACTTGGTTTGAAGGACGCGCCAGGTGGTACTCGTACACTCCGTTCACCGTCCCGCTGCGCGGCCCGTCGTGGCCGCGCCAACCCGGAAGGGAAGAGCAACCTGCCGGTGCAGGTTGAAAGGAGTCGGTCGTGACGCTCGACATCAAGGCCAAGTCACTGGCCCACAACCCGGCGGCCGACGAGCTGAAGGAGATGACGGCGGC
>JACPCJ010000092.1 GCA_016179865.1 Actinomycetota bacterium
GGCGACGTCCTCGTCGTGCTGGAGTAGGCCCGGACGGCTACTCGGCGGCGTCGGCCAGCGACTCGGCCAGCGCCGGGTGCACGAGGAGCGAGTCGACGATGTCGGTCACCGTCAGCCGGTTCGTGACCGCGACCGCGATCACCGAGATCAGTTCGGCGGCGTGGCGACCGACAATCGATCCGCCGAGCACCACGCCCGTCGCCGGGTCGGAGATGATCTTCACAAAACCGCGCGGGTCGCCGTCGATGAGGGCCTTGGCGTTGGCGGAGAAGGGCACCTTCGTGACACGCACCTTGCGGCCCTCGGAGAAGGCGTCGACCTCGGCTAGGCCGACGTCGGCGATCTCGGGGTCGGTGAAGATGGCCGACGCGGCCTTGTCGTAGTCGAGGTGCCGGTGCTCTCGGGTGTGCAGGCCCATCACATGCTCAGCGATCTTGCGTCCCTGCATCGAGGCGACCGACGACAACGGGAGCTTCCCCGACAGGTCGCCGGCAACGTAGATGTGGGGCACATTGCACTGGTTGTGGTGGTTGACGGGCACGTAGCCACCGTCGTCGACCATGACCCCGGCGGCGTCGACATCGAGGCCGTCGCTGTTGGGAACGGAACCCACGGCGAGAACGACGTGCGTTCCGGCGGCCACGCGGCCGTCGGTGCACGAAACCCGCACCCTGTCGCCATCGCGCTCGATGGCCTCCGCCCGCGCCCCCTTGAACAACTGGACCCCCCGGTCGAGAAAGGCTTCCTCCAGCGCGGCGGCGGCCTCGGGGTCCTTGCCTGGGAGCACCTGCTGGCGCGACACGATCAGCGTCACCTGCGATCCGAACGCCGAGAACATGTGCGTGAACTCGACCCCCGTGACACCGGACCCGATCACCACGAGGTGTTCCGGGATCTCGGGAGGGGGGTAGGCATCGCGGGTGGTGAGCACCCGCTCACCGTCGACCGGCGCCCATTCGGGGACCCGAGGGCGAGAGCCCGTCGCCAGGAGGATGGCGTCGGCGCGGACCTCCTCCAGCCCGTCGGCGGTCTCGATGACCACCTCGCGAGGGCCCTTCAGCCGCCCGCTGCCGTGGATCATGCGGACGCCCTGGCTCTCGAGCAGGGCGGTCACGCCCATGTGGAGGCGATGGGCGATCCCCGTCACCCGGCCCCGTAGCGCGTGAAGGTCGAGTTCAGCGTGCGCCGACAGGGCCATGGCGCCCGCCCGATCGACAGCGCGGAGGCCGCCCCCGGTGGCGATCATCGCCTTGGAGGGAATGCAGTCGAGAAGGTGGGCAGCGCCACCGACGAGGTCGCGCTCGATCAGGGTCACCTGGCCGCCGAGGGTTGCGGCTACCGAAGCCGCCGCGTTCCCCGCGGGCCCGCCCCCGAGAATCACGAAATGTACTGGCACGGACTCAGCGTAGGTGACCCACCAAACGACAGACCCTCCCGAGCTGGGGTCACCGTCCCGGCGACGCCAGGAGCCGGGCAGAGAACAGGCGAAGGGACCGTTACGATCCGGCTCCGTGCAGGACGGAAGTCACCGGGCGATCATCGCCGCCTTCGTCGCCAACCTTGCGATCGCCATCGCCAAGTTCGTCGGCTTCGGCCTGACCGGGTCGGCGTCGATGCTGGCCGAGGCGGTCCACTCGGTCGCCGACACGAGCAACCAGGGCCTGCTGATCCTCGGGGGACGCCGCGCCCGGCGGCCGGCGACGCCGCACCACCCGTTCGGCCACGGGCGGGAGCGCTACTTCTGGGCCTTCGTGGTCGCGCTGGTGATCTTCTCTCTCGGCTCGCTGTTCGCGCTCTACGAGGCAGAGGAGAAGCTGCGCCACCCGCATGAGATCGAGTCGGCCGCCGTCGCCATGACCATCCTCGGCGTCGCCGTTGGCTTTGAGGCACTGTCCTTGCGCACGGCGGTGCGCGAGAGCCGGAGTTTCAAGGGCTCCTCGACGTGGTGGACGTTCATCCGTCGCTCGAAGTCACCCGAACTCCCAGTCGTGCTGCTCGAGGATCTCGGCGCCCTGGTCGGGCTGGTGTTCGCCTTTGCCGGCGTCGCCGTGGCCGAGGCGACCGGGAACCCTCGCTTCGACGCCGTCGGCAGCCTCGCCATCGGGCTCCTCTTGGCCGCCATTGCGGTGACCCTGATCGTCGAGATGAAGAGCCTGCTCATCGGCGAGTCGGCGGACCCCGGCGAGGAAGCCCGCCTGTATCGGGCCATCGAGTCGCACCGTTCGGTCCGCAGGGTCCTCCACATGCGGACCCAGCATCTCGGGCCCGAGGAGCTCCTGGTGGCGGTGAAGGTCGAGCTCGATCACGGCCTCGACGTGCCGGGGGTGGCCGCAGCCATCGATGGCATCGAGACGGCGATGCGCGAAGCCGTCCCCGCCGCCCGGATGATCTATGTGGAGCCCGACCTTCACCGGGAGCGATAGCACTCGTGCCCGAGCTGCGCCGCAACCCGCTCAGCGACCAGTGGGTGGTGGTGGCGCCCGAGCGGGCCCAACGACCGGAAACCTTCCGACCGCCATCTGGGTCCGCGGCCGGCAACGGCGTCGGCGGCGTTCCAGAGTCGTGCCCATTCTGCCCCGGCAACGAGTCGATGACGCCGCCGGAGGTCGCGCGGACGGGAGAGGGACAGCCCGACTCGCCAGGATGGCGGATCCGGGTGGTGCCGAATCTCTACCCGATCGTGCGCGGCGACCCAGCCCGCATTCCGCCGGGCAGCGCCCGGTTCCATGACGCGCTGCGGGGGGGCGGGGCCCACGAGGTCGCCGTCCTCTCCCCCGACCACGACCGGTCGCTGGCCGACCTCACCGGCGTCGAGGTCGAGGAGCTGTTCGAGGTCATGACGGCTCGTGTCCGCCGGCACCGGGAACACGGATTCACGTACACGCAGGTGCTCGTGAATTTCGGCAAGCCAGCCGGGGCGTCGATCGAACACCCCCACGCCCAACTCGTCGCCATCAGCGTGCCACCGCCCGCGGTCGTGGTTGAGGCCCGCAACATCACGGCGGCACGCGAGTGTCACGTCTGCCGAGCGGTCGCCGAGGACGCCGACCACGGCGCGCCGCTCTTCGTCGCCGAGTCACCGGCGCCCGTGTGGTGCCCCTGGTGGTCCGGAGTGCCCTTCGAGGTCATGATCGCCCCCCGCGGACACGAACCACGTTTTGAGCACAGCGCTGACCTCGGGAACGTCGCCCGGTCCGTGGTCCACGCTCTGGCGCTGATTCGCGGCGCAGTGGGTGAGGTCGCCTACAACCTGGTCGTGCACTCGTCTCCGTTCGGTGACGGGCCGGGGGTGGAGGGGGCGGCGCCCGGCGGCCGCGACTTCCACTGGCACGTCCACGTCTGGCCTCGAATCGTCATCCAGGCAGGGTTCGAGTACGGGACGGGAATCCTGGTGAACCAGGTCCCGCCGGAATACGCGGCCGCGTCGCTCCGCGCCGCCGGCCGCGGGGGAGAGGCACCGGCATGACAAGGCTCAGGATGGAGGTCGACATCGACGCCGGCCCCGAGGCGGTCTGGGCCGTCTTGGAAGACATCCCGGGGCAGGTCGAGTGGATGAGCGAGGCAACGGAGATTCGCTTCCTCGGGCCGCAGCGGTCCGGTGCCGGAACCGAGATCGAATGTGACGTCCGGATCGGCCCCTTGACGACCACCGACGTCCTGCGCTTCGTGATCTGGGAACCCCCGTGCCAGATGGGGATCGAACACACCGGGCTCGTCAGCGGGTCCGGGCGATTCACGCTCGAACCCTCGGGGAATGGGCGAACGCGACTGGTCTGGGTCGAAGACCTGCGCATGCCGCTCCGCTTCGGCGGCGCGCTCGGTGGCTGGCTCGGGCGGCGGCAGTTTCGCAAGATCTTCCTCCACGACCTCCGGCTCCTCAAACGCAAGGTCGAGGGCACCTAACCCCTCCCCCTAGCTTTTGCCCTTTCGCGCCGGGTGGGCACGGCGCGATCGGGCACAACCAACAGGCACCACCTCCGTAGTGCCCGAGCTCGCCGCGCGGAGCCCGGGCAATAGGGCAAAAGCGAGGTGGGGGCTACCGCCCTGAGAACGTCGCCTTGCCGGGGCCGTGTTCGAGGAAGCTGGCGATCCCGGCCGACGCGTCCTCGGTGCTGAATGCTTCCGCGAACGCCTCGGTCTCGGCCTTGAGGCCATCGCCGAGCGGGGCGCCGAGCCCGGCGTGGACGGCTCGCTTCGCCAGCCCCATGGCAACGACGGCACCGGCCGCCAGCTCACCGGCCCACCCGCGGGCGGCCTGATCCACGTCTGCCGCCGGGACCACTCGATCGACCAGCCCCATCGCCAGCGCCTCGTCGGCCCCCACCTGGCGCCCCGACCAAATCAGCTCCTTGGCCCGAGCGGTGCCGACAAGCCGCGGGAGGCGCTGCGTGCCCCCGCCGCCGGGGATGATCCCCAAGAGGATCTCCGGCTGGCCCAACCGGGCGTCGTCGCCCGCGATCCGGAGGTCGCAGGCCATGGCAATCTCCAGCCCGCCACCCAGCGCGTACCCGCGGATGGCAGCGATGACCGGGCGCGGGATGGCCTCCAGGGCTGCGGCGGCGGCCTGATAGGGGCTCCGGCCCTCCTCCGGGCGGGCGTACTCCAGCCGGACCACGTTGTAGGGGCTGGCCGCGTAAAGCTCGTCCCGGGCCTCAGGGCTGATGACGTCATAGGGCGGAGCCAGGACCCTTCCCAGGCCGCCTACAGCGGCCTGATCGTAGCGCAGGCCTCGGAAGGGGCGGAGCTCGGCCACTACAGGCAAGGGATCAGTGTGAGAGGCATTGCAAGGTCCCCACGCGGGCCCGGAGCCTCCCGGACCGCCCCAGTGGCACGGAGCGGCATCTGTTTCGCCATGCTCTCCTTCCAGTCCCCTCGCATCTCCGGCGGGCCCGCGCTCCGGAGGCGCTGATAGCTATGCATCTCGGGCCCGCTGGACCTGGTCCAGCGCCCTTCGGGACAGCGGAAAACGGGGATATCGTTCTCGGCGGAGAGGCCG
>JACPCJ010000060.1 GCA_016179865.1 Actinomycetota bacterium
CGGCCAGGGTTCCGGCCACGTGCACCTCGGCGGCTCCGGTGCCGCCACGCAGGGAGACGAGGTTGACGTGGTCGACGAGCTCCGACGACTTCGTTTCGCGGACCAAAAGCCCCCGCTCCTTGGCGAGCTGCGGCGCGTTGACGAATGAAACCGGCTCTTCGACGAAACTCCCGAGCACGCCCTTGAGCACCGCCAGCGTCAGCACCGAGCAGTCGTAGTCGGCGAGCCGCCCCTCATAGGAGATCTCGAGGGTGTCGGGGGTCTGCTCGGCGAGCGCCGTGAACAGCCGACCCAGGCGCTCGGCGAGGGGAAGGAACGGCCGCACCGTCTCGCTGGCCTCGGCGGCGGCGACGTTGACGGCGTAGGGGACGAAGTCGCCGGCGAGGGCGAGGACGACCTGTTCCGCGATGGTCTGCCCGGCCTTGTCCTGCGCCTCCGTCGTCGACGCCCCCAGGTGCGGCGTCACCACCACGTTGGGGAGCGCGAACAGCGGGCTGTCGGTGGTGGGCTCCTCGGCGAACACGTCGAGGGCGGCCCCTCCCAGCGGGCCGTCGACGAGCGCGTCGTAGAGGGCGACCTCGTCGACGATGCCCCCGCGGGCGGTGTTGATGATCCGGAGGCCCGGCTTGGCCCGGGCCAACACCTCGGCCCCGATCAACCCGACCGTCTCGGTGGTCTTGGGCAGGTGCACGGTGAGGAAGTCGACGCTGGCGACCAGCTCCTCGAGCGTTTCCACCATGTTGACGTTGAGCTGGCGGGCCCGGTCCGCCGACAGGTAGGGGTCGTAGGCGAGGAGCTGCATTCCGAAGGCGAGGGCTCGCTGGGCCACGAGGACGCCCACCCGCCCGAGGCCGACGATCCCCAGGCGCTTGCCGTACAGCTCCACGCCTTCCCATTGGGATCGATTCCAGTTGCCGGCCGCCAGGTCTCGGTGGGCCTGGGGGACATTCCGGGCTTGGGCCAGGAGCAAGGCGATGGTGTGCTCGGCGGCGGAGATGATGTTGCTTTGGGGGGCGTTGACCACCATGACGCCGCGCCTGGTGGCGGCCTCGACGTCGATGTTGTCGATGCCGATCCCGGCCCGTCCCACGACCACGAGCTGGTCGGCCGCTTCGAGCACCTCGGCGGTCACCTTGGTGGCGCTGCGCACGATCAGGGCGGAGGCGCCCGCCACGGCGTCGGGGAGCTCGCCCGCTGCCAGCCCGAGCCGGGTGTCGACGTCGTGGCCCGCCGCTTCCAGCACCGCGGTGGCGCTCGGCGCCAGCTCCTCGGTGATCAGCACCCGATGCGTGTCGGTCACCCGCTCATGCTGTCAGCCACCCCTCACCCGGGCCAACCAATTCGCCGCCCGGGCATTTCGCCCCCGGGGGGATTCTTCCTCTGCGCGGGGCGAGCGCCTACCCTTCTGCCGATGTCACGACGCCGCTCGGCGCCGTTCCTCGCGCTCCTCTTGCCTGCGCTCTTGGCGTTGGCGCTCGTCAGCGCGGCTCCAGCGTTCGCGCAGCAGGAAGACGAGGCGCCGGCCAACCCCAACCACGTCGACGATCCGCGGGCCCGCGCTTGGGTGCTCGTCGACGCCGACTCCGGCGCCGTCCTCGCCGCGCTCAACCATCACGAGACCTTCTTCGTGGCGAGCCTCGCCAAGGTCATGACCGCCTTCGTGACCCTGGAGCAACTTCAGACGTCGTACGAGATCGAGATCAGTGAGCGGGCGTCGCAGCAGGAGCTGATGCGCATCGGCATGCAGCCCGGGGAGCGCTGGAAACTCGACGACGCCCTGCACGCCCTGCTGATGGTGTCGGCCAACGACGCCGCCTACGCCATGGCCGAGGCGGCCGGGGGCGGCGTGGCCGAGTTCTCGCAGCTCATGCAGCGCACCGCCGATCGCCTCGGGATGAAAGACAGCAAGTGGCTCGACCCGGCGGGGTTCGACGGCGAGCAGGGCTACGGCGGCGGAACGAAGGCCAGCTCGTACGACCTGGCGGTCATCTCTCGCAACGCCCTCGAGGTGCCCGAGATCGCCGCCATCGTGAAGAAACCGACCTACCAGTTCACCGGTGGCGACGGGCAGCCCCACACACTCCGCAACCACAACAAGATGCTCACCAACTTCCCTGACTCGACCGGAGTGAAGACCGGCTACACCAAGGCCGCCGGGCACACGCTCATCGCCAGCGCCGAGCGAGGCGGGCGACGGCTCATCGCCGTGGTCCTCGGCGCCCAGGACACCTACGCCGTCGCCGCCGCCCTCTTGAACCAGGGCTTCAACACCGCGGCCGACACCAAGGGGACGGGCGAGGTGCTGCCGGCGACCAGCTTCAGCCGCGCCCAGCCCGAGACCGAGGACGCGGCCCCGGCGGAGGCCACGGGCCAGGCGGAGTCGAGCGGCAGCAGCCTCATGTCATCACTCACCCGTCCGCTCTGGTTGCTCTTCGTCATGCTGGTGGGGGCCTTCTTCGCCCGGCGGGAGCAGATCAAGCAGCGCAAGCGGCGGCGGATGGCGATGCGGCGCGCCTATCTCGACTCCAAGCGCCGGGGGATGATCGATGTGATCGACGCCGAGCGCTACTACGGCACCCCTCGTCGGTCCCCGCACGTGGCGGTCATGCGGCCCGAAGACGACCTGTGGCCGCCACGCGAGATGCGCGGCCCGAATGGGTCACGCGAACGCGAGCCCTCCTCACAAGGCTGGTGAGTACCGAGTTCTTCGAACAGGTTGCCGACGCCGTCGTCGGTCTCGTCCCGCCCGACCTCGGCCCGCCGTCGACCCGGCTCACTGCCATCAACTTCAAGGTCTGGTTCGGCCCCCAGGCGACGGGGCAGGAAGGCCGGGAGCACTACGAGATCCAGCTCCTTCGCGACGGCAGCGTCGAGATCGGCTTTCACTCCGAACACCGTTCGGCCGAGCAGAACGACGCCGTGCTCGAACGGCTCCTCGCCCACGAACGAGAGTGGCGCAAGGCCCTCGGGCCTAACGCAACCCCCGGCCCGTTCTTGGGGCGCGAGGAAGGCCCCTGGCGACGTCTGTCGGACGTTGGCCCCATGCCGCGACCCTTCGACGTCGAATCGGCGCTCGTGCTGGCCGAGCGCCTGACCACCTACGTCGAGGCACTGGAGCCCTTCCGTCTTGCGTGAGGCTCAGGGTGCGGGAGAGGGCGCCGCGAAGCCGTGGCGCACGGCGTAGAGCGCGGCCTGGGTGCGGTCGACGAGGTCGAGCTTGCTCAGCACGGCGCTCACGTGGTTCTTGACCGTCTTCTCCGAGAGGCCGAGGTGGTTGGCAATGTCGCGGTTGGACATGCCGGCGCCGAGAGCGCCCAGGATGTCGCGCTCTCGGTCGGTGAGCGCCCGCTCCCGATCGCCGCGGGCGAGGCCCCCTGAAAGTTCCTCGGCCGCGCCGGGCCCGACGAGCATGCCGCCGGCGTGGACCGAACGAACCGCCTCCGCCAGCTCGACATCCTCGACGTCCTTCAGGAGGTAGCCCGACGCCCCGGCGCGCACGGCGTCGAGGACGCGGTGGTCGTCGGGGTAGGCGGTGAGGACCAGGACCTTGACGCCGTTGCGCCGAGCGCGCACGAGCCGGGTGGCCTCGATGCCGTCAACCCGGGGCATCCGCAGATCCATCAGGAGGACGTCGGGGTGGACCCGCTCGACGAGGTCCATGACCTCGTCGCCGTCGGCGGCCTCGCCGACGACCTCGATGTCGGGCATGCCAGCCAACATCGCCGCCATCCCCTTCCGGACGAGCACGTAGTCATCCACCAGCGCCACGCGAATTCTCGGCATGCAGTGCTCCCGTGCTCCCAGCGATGGGTAGGACGAAAGTCCCTGGGCCGGGCCCCCGTAGACCCGCCTCGAACCATCGTAATCCCAACACTTGACCAATCAGGGCACCGTGTCCACCCCGCGTCCGAAATCTGCCCGAAGATTCGGAGCGTATGGGAATGGACGCGGACCGCGGTCATCCCTTGACACGTCCCCGGTCCTACGTGAAATGTGACCCAGGTCATAGAGGGCTGCGCAGATGGATCACGCAGCTCCAGCAAGTAGGCACGGGCGACGGACCGGGGTGTTGTCCTCGGTTCGCAGAAGGGGAGGGCACATGGGGGGCTACGCGCGCAGGTCCCGTCGCGGGATCGCGGCGGCCATCTTCCTGGCGGGGTCGCTGTCGGCGGTGCTCGCTCCGAGGGCCGGCGCCCACGAGGGCAACTTCCCGATCCTCCTCGTGCACGGGTGGACGAGCCAGGGCTCAACCTTCGACGAGATGATCCCGAAACTCCAGGCCCAGGGCCTGACCGTCCTCGACTGCGACACCTCCAAGGCCGGCAAGCAGGCCATGAGCTATGGGCCGACGGCCAGCGGCCAGCACATCCCCTACATCGTGGGCGAGATCGTGCAGCCCAAGATCAACCAGTGCCTGACCGACAACGGCTACTCGACCAGCCAGAAGATCGACATCGTCGCCCATTCGATGGGCGGCATGGTGTCTCGGTTCCTGGTCGAGAAGGGCGGGGCCGACGTCGAGTACTGGAACCCGGTGACCGGCTGGTACGGCGACGGCGTGCCTGACGTCGACACCAAGTGGAAGAACCAGGTCGACGACCTCGTGATGCTGGGAAGCCCGAGCCACGGGGCCGTGATCCCCTGGGTTCCCTCCGGGCTCCCGAACTTCTTCAACTGGCAGGCGAGCGGCACCGACATGGTGCAGAACGCCCTCTTCCTCCAACTCCTCGGGTACACCGAGCCCGCCGGTGAGAACTACAGCTGCGTGGGCGGCAACCCGTCGTACCTCCAAGTGCCGCAGTACGACTACGACGGCGACGGGGTCGGCCACGGCTGGGACGGCATCGTCCCCGCCGAGAGCCCGTTCCTCACCGGGTGCAACAACTTCCTCACCGGCTCGAACCACTCGGGGCTGCGCACCGACGACGCCCCCCTTGACATCGTCATCCAGGAGCTCGGCTACACGTCGAGCCAGACGGGGACGGGCGGCGCCAACCTGGCCGGCTCGGTCACCGTGCGGCTCGAGTACTTCGACGTCGTCCAGGACCACGACTTCGGCACCACCGACGAGTTCCGCTTCGAGGTGCAGGTCGACGGCAACGGCAACAACGACGGCTACTCGGTCGTGGACACGGTCTCCTACAACCGGGACGCGCCGTTCCTCCAGAACTGGGGCAACGGCGGCCCGAGCACGGCACTCGTGTTCAACCTGCCCGGCGACGCGCCTCGCATGGACGTGAAGGTCCGCGTCTGGGAGGACGACACGGGGTGGGGCGGTGGCCAGGAGTCGGTTTCCACTCACACCTTCACCGACATCCTCCAGAGCGAGGACATCGACGGGTGGGACTACTACGAGAAGGGGGCGCCCGACGCCAAGGGCGGCACCAACACCCTGCGGGTGGCCGTGAACGGGATGACGTCACGGCCCGAGGACACCCGCCTCATGACCTTCGGTCTCGACAAGTCCTACATCCAGGACGAGCACGAGCCGTGGGGCAACGGCGAGGTGCAGTTCACGGTGAAGGCGGGCCGCAAGAACTACGAGAGCACCTTCTACCGGGGCGACCCCGACACCGGGACGCACTACTCCCGCGGGTCCAACACCTGGGTCAACATCGGCACCGACGCCAAGAACAACGGGGTGGTCGAGAGCGAGACCATCTGGCAGGTGCGGATGCTGAACTCCGCCACCTGGCGGCACCAGCTCACCTACTGGGAGGACGACGGCGGGTGGTCGAGCCGCGACGGCGGCAACACCTACTCGTTCGAGGCCAACGTCGGCACCCAGGCCGCCGGGCGCACGAACTACAACGCCACGTCCTTCGGCGACTGGGACGTGTACTCCTACATCATCGCCTCGGGATAAGGGCCGTGTGTGACACTCATCCGTCGCCGGGGATCTCGCCTTGGTCTGCGGGCACGAAGTCGGGGTCGCGGGTGGTGGTGGTCGTCGGGGCGTCGGTGCCGCCGAGCTTCAGGAACTCCTCGAACAGGGCTGGGTAGAAGCCGTCGAGCCCCGCCAGCACGCGGCGCAACTCGCCCATGGCGTCGAAGTCCTGCCCCACCGCCACATCGACGACCGCCGACACGTAGTGGAGGGCGTTGCCGTCGACCAGGCTGGCGGTCAGAAAGTACGTGAAGGACCCGTCGTCGTAGGCGTAGGTGTCGACGGCCGTGTTGCCGAGTTTCCCGGTCGCGTACGGCGACGACTCCGAGTTGACCTTGGTGGCGTCGGAGATCGTGATCTGGTCGCCGTTGGGGAAGCGCTCGAACACGGCGCGCGACCCGTCGTCATTCCGGAAGACGTAGGTGATGATGCCCCAGTACTCAAAGCAGTTCGAGGCGCACAGATCGGCCACGCCGTAGCCCAGGAGCCCGTTGTCGCGGGCGAACTCCCCCCGCTCCTTCTGGCTCGTGAACTCGGTGCCGGGGATGGTGGTGTCGGCGACGCGGATCGAGCTCTCCTGGAGCGTGAACCGCTCCGCCACCACGTCGTCGAAGCGGGCCCTGACGCCCACCATCAGGTTCTCGTGGAAGGCCTCTTGCTCCCTCGGGCCGGTCGCGGTCGTGCTCGCGGGTGTGGTGTCGCCCGTCCCCCCGCCGTTGCCGCCACCCCCGCAGGCCGAAGCGACGAGGCCGAGCACAACGAGAGCGGTGAGCAACCGGCGCCTGTCGAAGAGCGACATGGCGCCCATGTTGCCATCGGCGCTGCGAGACTCGGTGCCATGTCCCGCCCGCGCGCCGGCGCCCGGCGACCCGCGGCCCGAGCGGCCCGAGCGGCCCGCCAGAGCGGGGAACGGGCGCTCTGGCCGCTTGCCATCCTCGTCGTCCTCCTCGTGGGCCTCCCCACCGCGGCCTGGATTCGCTCAGCGGTGCGCGGCGAACCCGAACCGGTCCCAATCACCGAGACCCCCGACGCCTATCGGGTCGTCTACCTCGTCGAGGCCCTGTCCGCCGGGGGTGCCGCGCCGTCGACCGAAGACGTGCTCGTGCGACGCCCGTTTGAAGGACGCGTCGAAATCCGGGCCGGCGAACCTCCGGGGGGTGAGGTGCTGTCGGTGGTCGTGAGCGGGTTCGCCCGCCAGGAACGGCGGAGCGGAAGCAACCCGGGCGTCGCCTTCGTCGTGGAGCCCGGCCCGCCGAGCGGAGACACCCGACTCGACGGCGCCCTCGACGGCGCCCTCGATCGTGACACCCTGACCTTTCAAGACGAGCGGCGCACCGTTCTCGGCCGGCGGTGCGCTGTCTACCGGGTCGACGTGCGCTCCCCCAGCGGCCGCTTCGAAGGTGACGCCCGCGACCTGTGCATCGACGCCGCGGGCTTCGTCCTCGCCGAGGAGTACCGATCGGGCGGAACGGTGCGCCGCCGGCGTACAGCGGTCGAGGTGGACGTGAGCCCGACCATCGGCGGAAACGCCTTCGCCATCACGGGGGCGGCGGTCCCACTCAGAGACGGCGGAGGAGCGCTGCGCGAACTCACGCCCGACAGCCGCGTGGAGGACGCGACCGTCTACGAGCTTCCCGCCGATCCCGAGGGTTTCCGCCCGCTCGGCCGCTACGCCATCAGCCCGGCGAGCCCGGTGGGAGACACGGGGATCATCCCTTCCGGCGTCCGGGCCGTCGGGGTCCTCGACGTGTGGCAGCGGGGCCCCGACTTCGTGGCCGTGTTCAACGGAGGCACCGACGACAAGGCCGACCCGTTTCTCGACGATCCCTCGGCTCGAGCCGTCGACCTCGGACCGATCGGCGAGGGCGAGACGGCCCTGTCACTCGCCGGGGGCGAGGTGCGCGTGGACCTCGGAGAGGGCCGCTTCGTCCGCGTGTTTGGGACGGTGTCGATCGACCGATTGGTGGCGCTGGCCCGCGAACTCGAACCCAAGACCAGCGGCCAGATCATTCCCCTCCCCCCTCGTTCTTGACGGCGAATTTCGTCTCCCCGACGAGATTCGCCGTCAAGAATTCGCGGTCGCGTTTGCCTCCCTGGCCGCGCTTAGCGCTTATATGCACCCTGACGCGCTCATCGCCCGAGTCGCTGAGTCCCAGCACTCCCTCATCACGCTCGAGCAGCTCCGCTCCGTCGGTCTCAGCAAGGACCAGATCGACGGCAGGGTGCGGCGCGGCCGCCTGGTACGACTGGAACCCAGGCTGTTCAAGGTTGGCGGGGCCGTCGAGACGTGGGAGCAGCGGGTCCTTGGCGCGTGTCTCTCGGCTGGGCCGCAGGCCGCCGCATGCAGGCGAACTGCGGCCGTCCTCTGGGGCCTGACCGACATCACCGCGCCGCCAATCGAGATCGCCGTCCCCAGACCTCGATCGCCGCAGTGGGTCTCGGCGAAGGTCTTCCGCAGCACCGACCTCATTGCCGCTCACCGGATGGAGCTCAACCGAATTCCCGTCACCAACGTGCCAAGAACGCTCGTCGATCTCGGAGCGGTAGCGCCCGACTGGATGGTGGAGAGCGCCGTGGATCGGGCGGTGACCCGCAAGCTCGTGACGATCCGGGAGCTTCGGGCGACACTCGACAACGTGGCCCGCCAGGGCCGACGGGGGGTTGGGCCACTCCGGAGGGTGCTCGAGAACGTGCACGAGGGCCCCGAGTCCGTGCTCGAGATGAAGCTCGTCCGCCTCATTCTCCGTTCGACCCTCCCTCGGCCACAGCTTCAGTTCTGGGTCGAGGTTGATGGGTCACTGCGCTTCCGACTCGACATCGCCTACCCCGAGGCAATGCTCGCCATCGAGGCTGACGGGCGGGAGGTGCACTCGCGCCGGGACGTCTTCAGCGCCGACCGCGAGCGACAAGCCGCCCTCGAGGACCTCGGGTGGCGGTTCTTGCGCTTCACCTGGCATCACGTCACCCAGCGGGAGTCCTGGGTCATCTCCCGCATCCGCGATGTCTACCGCGCCCGCTTGCAGCCCACTTCTTGATGGCGAAGTTCGTCTTGGAGGCGGAATTCGCCGTCAAGAACGAGGAAGAGATCAGGTGTTGGCGTTGGATTTTCGGTGGCAGGAGCGGCAGGCCTCGTGGCCGGCCTTGTCCCACTCGCCGTGGTCGTGGCCGTCGGCGTCGTGGTCGTAGGTCTCGGGCGGCGTGTCGCTCGTGAACACCGGGGCGGGGTCGTTTCCGAACACCGTCGGCTGGCCCAGCTCGGGCCACTCGCCCGGTTCGTAGCGCGCCCCGCCGTTCGACTTCTGGAGGATCCCGACGCCGTCCTTCCCGGTCTCGTCCTTGCCGCTCCCGGTCGGGTTCCACCAGACCTCGGTGAAGTCCTTAATGGCCGTCGGGCTGTTCTCGGTGAAGTACACGAGGGGCGCCTTCACGGTCCCCCCGTTGCGCCCCGCCCGGAGGAACCCGGTCTTGAAGTTGGCCGGCGTCAGCTCGGGCCCCGAGTAGTGGATCCCGTTCATGACGAGCTGGATCGGCGCCTGGCGCACGTTGATCTGCACGCCCTCGTCGCCCCGGTCGGCGTCGGTGTCACCGTGGTGGAAGGCCCGGTATCCCGACGAGGTCGCGACGTCCTTGAAGAACACCCACAGCGGGCTGATGCCGAAGGCGTTCTCCCACTGCTTCTTGTCGTACGTGCGGCCGAAGAAGGTCGTGTCCATCAGGATCGACCCGGTGATGAAATGCTCGGGGAAGTACGCCGACTGCGTGGCCTGCTCGTAGAAGAACACGGGCGTCAGCGGGTCGCAGAAGCAGGCCAGCGTGGTGACCCCGGCGTCCTTCATCTGCCCGATGATGTTGATGGCCTGCTCCTGACCGCGGGCCAGGTCGAGCGTGTAGCCCACCTTGGCCGACAGCCCGGTGCCGTACTTCGCCAGCTCGCTCTCGAAGTGCTTCACCGCCGTCGACACGTCGGGGTCGACGCGGGCGCCGGTCCCCTCGATGTAGATCAGGCCGAACTTGCGGCTGGAGGTGTCGAGGGGCGGGACCGAGGCGTCGACCCACTCGGCCTTGCGGTTGGCCAGGCGCTTGCCGAAGTACTCCGCCATCGTGGTGAAGTACTCCTCGTAGAGCGGCAGCGACGACCACACGTAGGGCGAGGTCCGCTTGTAGTAGTCGAGCGGCTGCGACGTGGTGCACATGCACATGACGCCGCGGGCCGCCAGCTCCTCGGCCAGGACCGGGTGGTTGATGCCGGTCGGGGTGGCGCCGAAGACGGCGAAGGCCTTCTTCTCCTCGGCGATCGTCACGGCGTCGGCGCGTGCCTCTTCGTCGTCGTCCGACCCCCCCGTCCCCTGGTAGGTCTCGACCACGACCTCGCGGCCGTAGGTCTCGACGTGGTTGTTGAAGTAGTGAACGAGGCCGCGGTCGACGGCGTTGCGGACGGCCTCGGGGTCGTCGGCCCCCAGGGCCTGGAGGGTGGCCGACTCCACGGGGTTGGGGTTGCCGAGGAACCGGATCACCTTGACCGTGTCGCCGGTGACGCCCTTCCAAGTTGACCCGCCGTTGTCGCCCTTGAACTCGGGCACGCACACCGGCTGGTAGAAGGAGAAGCCGGGCATGCGCCCGTCTTCGCGGCAGCTGGTCTCGGGGCCGGGCTTCGGGAAGATCCCCGGCCCCCACTCACCGGAGCTGGAGTAGACGGGCCCCGAAGATGCAGCACCACCGCCGGCACCGGCCGAGCCGCCGGCGGTTCCCCCACTACCGCCGCCGGACCCGCCCCCACCCTGCCGGGTGCCGGCGACGGTGCTGCCACCGGAGTCCCCATCTACTGCGCCATCGGCCGCGCCGCCGGCCACCTGATCGCCACCGGCGAACCCGGCGCCTGCGCTCCCGTTGGCGACGACCTGGTCGTCCTTGCCGTTCCCCGGCATGACGACGATGAGCAACGCCAACGCGGCCACGACGGCGATCGTCGGGCCGTAGCGATCAAACAGATCGCGCACCGTCAGGTCGAGCATGGCGCTCCCCCTCGGCCGGATCGGGATGACCGACCCAGTCAGCGTTCTGGACAAGAGTTCGCCGTCTTGGCTCCCTCCTCCTGCCGGGTAGAGTGACCTCTGTCACATCCTGGGCGCAAGCGCGCGCTCGGACGAGGGGGGAGGGTGGCGGGCAAGGCCGACTTCGTCGAACCCGTCGAAGCGATCCCGGTCTCCTCGAACGGCCATGCCCGGGTACGGGCGTGGCGGGCGCGCGCCGACGTTGCCCTCGCCAACCCCAACGTGCGCTTCGGCCAGTGGGTGGCTGCGGGCCTCCTGGGATTCCTCGGGCTCGTCGGGTTCGTCTTCCCAACGCCCACCTCGGTGCTCTTCCTGGGCGCCATCCTCGGGATGCTCTCGGCCCTCGTGGCGCTGGGGATCGTGCTCGTGTACCGGGCCAACCGGATCATCAACTTCGCCGCCGGCGACCTGGGGGCCGTCGCCGGGGTGCTGGCGGTGTCACTCATCGTCGGCCCCAAATGGCCCTTCTGGCCGTCGCTCTTCGCCGGGCTGGCGGCCGGGGTGGCCATGGGTGCCGTGGTCGAGTTCCTGTTCGTGCGCCGCTTCTCACGATCGCCCAGGCTCATCCTGACCGTCGCCACCATCGGCATCGCCACCATCATGCAGGGGCTCCAGCTCATCGTCCCGACGTGGTTCGGCTACGACATCGCCCCCCAGGACTTCCCCCAGCCGTTCTCCTGGACGATGCGCTGGGATCCGCTGATCTTCCGGGGAGGCCACCTGATGGTGCTCCTCGCCGTACCGCTGATCGGCGCCGGCCTCGCCGCCTTCTTCCGCTTCACCCGCTGGGGCCGCGCCGTGCGAGCGTCGGCGGAATCGGCCGACCGGGCCCTGCTGCTCGGCATTCCCGTGCGGCGGATCGGCACGCTCGTGTGGGTGCTGGCCGCCACCCTGTCGGCGCTGGCGTCGGTGCTCCGGGCACCCATCGTGGGCGTCCCGATCGGCCAGGTCCTCGGGCCCGCCCTCCTGCTCCGAGCCCTCGCCGCCGCCGTGATCGGGCGCATGGAGAACCTCACGGTGACGTTCTTCGCCGCCATCGGCCTCGGCATGATCGAGCAGGCGGTGTTCTGGGACACGGGGCGCACGCTGTTCGCCGACGCCGTGTTGTTCGCCGTGATCATGGCCGCCCTCCTCATCCAACGGCGCCACGGCGCCCGCGCCGAAGACACCGGTCGGTCGACGTGGGAGGCGGTCCGGGAGATCCGGCCCATCCCGCCCGAGCTGCGCAACACGCCCGAGGTGAAGTGGGGCCTCGCCGGTGCGGCGGGGGCGGCGGGGCTGTTCCTCGTCCTCTACCCCCTGACGCTGGGGCCCGGGCGCGTCAACCTGTTCTCGTTCGGCGTGCTGACGGCGATGTTGGGCACCTCGCTCATCGTCCTCACGGGTTGGGCGGGCCAGATCAGCCTCGGTCAGTGGGCCTTCGCCGGCGTGGGCGGAGCGGTGGCCGGGACCATGGCCCAGCACGAGTGGAACATCCTCATCGCCCTGCTGGTGGCGGCCGTCGTCGGCGCCGCCGTCTCGATTGCGCTCGGCATCCCGTCCCTGCGGATCCGGGGGCCGTTCCTCGCCGTGGCCACGCTGTCGTTCGCGCTGGCGTCGAACTCCTATTTCTTGAACCGCGAGTTCTTCGGCTGGGTTCCCCAACCGGGGCGGATCACGCGGCCCGAGCTGTTCGGCAAGTTCGATCTCGAGAGCGAGTACACCTTCTACTTCTTCGTGCTGGTCCTCTTCGGGTTGGTGCTCGTGGCCGTGCGCTCCATGCGGCGGAGCCGGGCTGGGCGGGTAATCCTCGCCGGGCGTGAGAACGAGCGGGGAGCGCAGGCGTTCGGGGTGAGCGTGATGCGCAGCCGCCTGGTGGCCTTCGCCGCCGCCGGCTTCATCGCCGCCCTCATGGGGGCGATCCTCGTCTTCCACCAGCACACGATGTTCGACAGCCCGCTCCGCCCCGAGAACTCGCTGCGCCTGTTCTCAATCGTGGTCTTCGGCGGCCTGGGTTCGGTGACGGGCGTCCTCATCAGCGCCGCCTTCTTCACCTTCTTCGACTTCTTCGTGAAGACGGCCGAGGTGCGCCTCATCACGAGCGGCGCCGGGCTGTTGTTGGTCCTGCTCGCCTTTCCCGGCGGCGTGGGCCAGATCGTCTACGACACGCGTGACCGCCTGCTCCGCGGGGTGGCGCGCCGGCGCGGGATCGTGGTGCCCAGCCTCGTCGCCGACCTACGCGTCGACGACGAGGGGAACCCGGTCGTCGATGTCGATGCCGATTCCGACGAGCGGCGCGAGTCGTCGGGTTGGGTGCAGGTGATCGCTGCGGTGCGGCGGGCGCTGACCTGGCGGCCTCGAGCGCGGGCCGGGCCCACGCCGTCGGCCCCGGCGGGCACCCTGCTCCAGGTCCGCGGCCTCGACGTCGCCTACGGCCAGACCCAGGTGCTGTTCGGGGTCGACTTCGACGTCCGCGAGGGAGAGATCCTGGCCTTGCTGGGCACCAACGGGGCCGGGAAGTCGACCCTCCTCAACGCCGTCGCCGGCATCGTGGAGGCGCGGGCGGGCTCGGTGATGTTCCAGGGGCGCGACATCACGGCCACCCCGGCCAACCGCACCGTGGCCGAGGGGGTGGTGCTCGTCCCCGGAGGGCGGGGCGTGTTCCCGACCCTCACCGTCGAGGAGAACCTCGACCTGGCGGGATGGCTCTTCCGCCGCGATCCGGAACACGTGGTGCGGGCGCGGGAGTTCGTCCTCGACGCCTTCCCCATTCTGCGGGAGCGCTGGAACCAGCGGGCCGGCAACTTGTCGGGGGGCGAGCAGCAGATGCTCACCCTGGGGCAGGCCTTCATCGCCCGCCCGAAGCTACTGATGATCGACGAGCTGAGCCTGGGGCTGGCGCCCGTCCTCGTGGAGCAGCTCCTCGAGATCGTGCGCGCCATCCACGCCCAGGGCACGACGGTGGTGCTGGTCGAGCAGTCGGTGAACGTGGCCGTGACCCTCGCCGACCGGGCCGTCTTCATGGAAAAGGGCGAGGTTCGCTTCGACGGCCCGACCGCCGGGCTGCTCGAACGCCCCGACCTGCTGCGGGCGGTGTTCCTCGGCGGGGCGGCGTCTCGTGACGCCCGGGCCAACGGCGGGGCGGGCATGGCGAGGGCGAGGGCGAGGGCCCGGCACGGCGACCACGGGCACTTCGTCGAGGCGTGTGAGGTCTGCGGGCGCGAGGCTCGCACGGCGCTCGACGTTCGCGAGGTGTCGGTCGGGTTCGGCGGGATCCGAGCCGTGGACGGCGTCTCGTTCACCGTTCGGGAGGGCGAGATCGTCGGCATCATCGGCCCGAACGGGGCGGGGAAGACGACCCTCTTCGACGCCATCTCCGGGTTCGTGCCCACGGTGACCGGGCGGGTGCTGCTCGGCGACGCCGACGTGACCGGCCTCTCCCCCGACACCCGGGCCATGCGGGGCCTCGGGCGCTCGTTCCAGGACGCCCGCCTGTTCCCCGCCCTCACCGTGTACGAGAACATCGCCGTCGGGTTCGAGCGCCACGTACCCACCCGCGATGCCCTCGCCGCCTTCGTGGGGTCACCCGCCACCCGCGCCTCCGAGCGAGTGGTGCGGGAGCGGGTCGAGGGTCTCATCGAGCTGATGAGCCTCCAGGCCTACGCCAACAAGTTCGTCTCCGAGCTGTCGACGGGAACGCGGCGGGTCGTCGACCTCGCCTCCGTCCTCGCCCACGAGCCCACCGTGCTGCTGCTCGACGAGCCGTCGTCGGGCATCGCCCAGCGCGAGACCGAGGCGCTGGGGCCGTTGCTGCTCGACATCCGGGCCCGCACCGGCGCCGGACTGGTGGTGATCGAGCACGACATGCCGCTGATCACCGCCGTGTCCGACCGCTTAATCGCCCTCGACCTCGGACGGGTCATCGCCGAGGGTTCGCCGCGGGCCGTGACGCGCGATCCCCTCGTGGTCGAGTCGTACCTGGGCTCGTCGGAGGAGGTCATCCGCCGGTCGGGGCAGCAAGCGGGTCGGGCTCGGGTCCGGCGGGGAACGGCGGCCGGGCGGCGCCGGTGAAGCGCGTTCGCGCCGTCGTGGCAACCGCGCTGGTTCTCGCCGTCGGCGCCGTGCCGCGGGCGGCGGCGGAGCCCGCGGTGAGTGAGGTTGGGTGGTGGACCAGCTCGCCCTTCGCCTCGGCTCCCGAAGGCGGGGTCGCGGTGGGCAACGCTCCCAACGGGCCGTCGTCGGTGGCCGCCGTGCGCCTCGATCTCGGGCGCGGGGTCACGGGCGCGGCGACGCTGCGGCTGGAGGAGGCGGGGGGGTTCGCCCAAGAGGTGGCGTCGATCCAGGCCTGCCGGGGCGACGACGCCTGGCAGGCGGCCGACGGGGGGCCGCTGGAAGACGCCCCCGAAGACCGATGTGGCACGTCGCCGGTGCTGCTCGAGGAGACCGAGGGCGTGTGGACCGTCGACGTCGCCGCCCTCATCGGCGGCGACAGCACGGCCACCGTCATGCTCCTGCCCGGGCCCGGGTCGGACCCAACGGGAACGCTCGGTCTGGGGTGGGAGGTCCAGTTCCACGAGCCGTCGCTCTCGGCGACCGAGGTTGCCGGAGGCGGGGGCGGAGGCGGTTCGGGAGGGGCTGGGGGCACCGCCCCGGTGGCCACCACGCCGACCACGGCCGGATCCTCGACCGGGGTGACGCCGACCACGGCTCGCTCGACGCCCTCACCTCGCCCGGCGGGCGGGGGCGGGCAGGTCACGGTGACCACCGCTGGGGTCGTCGACGAGCAAGCCGAGGGGGCGGAAGTCGACAGCGGGGTCGGTGCGTCGGCCGGTGTCGTCGTTGCCCCCGGCGGGCCGGCCGAGGGCCGCCCCTGGGGTCAGTTCGGGCTGTTCATGATCCTCTCGGCCCTGGTCGGCGCTGTCGCCGGCGCCGGCCGCTGGGTGGCGACGTTGGGCAGCCTCGCCCGCGTGCCGGTGCTGCGCGCGTTTTCTCGGTAGCAGGTCGAGGGCGTGGGCGGCGTCAGCGGCCTCGCCGCTAGGAGAGCGCGGAGCGGATGCGGGCCGCGACTTCGGCGGCTTCGTCGTCGGAGGCGTAGGGGTGGCGGAGCCAGAAGAAGCCCTTCAGGCCGTCCTTGGTGCGGCGGGGCACCACGTGCACGTGGAGGTGGGGGACGCTCTGGCTGATGCGGTTGTTCACGGCGACGAAGGCGCCGTCGGCGCCCATGGCCTCGATGACCGCACCGGTCACCCGCTGCACGGCCGCGAACACGGGCCCGATGACATCGGCCGGGAGGTCGAGGATGGTCTCGTGGTGATCGCGCGGCACAACAAGCGTGTGGCCGTGGAACACGGGCCGCATGTCGAGGAAGGCGAGCGTGCGGTCGGTCTCGTCGACGACGAGGGCGTCGCGGGACCCGTCGACGATCTCGCAGAAGACGCAGGCCACGGTGCTACGCGGCCCCGCCCTCGATGGCCTCGACCCAGTTCTTCGGAGCGATGAAGATCCCCTCCGCCTCGGCCACAACCTCGCCTTCGATGCGGGCCTCGCCTTTGCAGAAGGTCTTGCGGCCTTCGACCCGATCGACCCAGCCCTCGTACTCGACGCGAACGCCGATCGGGGTGGGGCGGCGCAGGCGGATGGTGAGCGTTCCCGTCATTCCCGGGCCGCCACCGGCGACCTGGGCCACGCCGAGCAGTTCGTCGAAGGCGGCGATCACCCAGCCGCCGTGCACGTGCATGGGCGGACCCTCGTAGGCGGGCCCGTACACGGCCCACCCGGTGGCCCGTTCTCCGTCGAAGTCGACGGTCATGGGCGGGGCGATCGGATTGGCCTGCCCGCTGACCGGGCTGCGCTGGTCGAGCGCGGAAGCGCCCACGGGCCCCAGGGCGGCACCGCCGTAGGTCAGGAGGCTGGGCAGCGAGGCCACCCGGTCGGCGTCCTCGCGGACCGCCGCCACCAGGGCGTCGATCTCGGGAGCCTCGACCTGGGAGAAGTCGAGGAGCGCGACTGCTTCGACCAGCCGCCGGGCCTCGGCGGCGAGACGCTCCCGTGCCCGCATGCGCTCGACGTCGACCTGATCGAGCGGGACGTCCCACCCGTGCAGGACGTCATGGTGGGTGCGGGGGGCGGGGGGCGCATCCCGTGAGTTGGGATACCCCATCGGGAGCGGCACGTCGGGGGCACTCATGACAGGCGCTCGATGATGCTGGCCGAGGCCAGGGCGCCCCCGCAGCACATGGTGACCAGGCCGAACTGGCCGTCGCGCCGTTCCAGCTCGTGGAGGATCGTGGTGATCAGGCGGCTCCCCGTGCAGCCCACCGGGTGGCCGAGGGCGATGGCCCCGCCGTTCACGTTGACCTTGCTGAGGTCGGCGTCGAGCACCCGCTGCCAGGACAGCACCACCGACGCGAAGGCCTCGTTGATCTCGACCAGATCAATGTCGTCGAGGGTCATGCCCGCCCGCTCCAGGACCCGTCTCGTGGCGTCGGGGGGGCCGTCGAGCAGGTAGTACGGGTCGGAGCCGACGAGGGCCTGGGCGACGATGCGCCCCCGGGGCCGGAGACCCTCGGCGCGGGCCCGGTCCTCCGACATCCAGAGCACGGCGGCGGCTCCGTCGGAGATCTGCGACGAGTTGCCTGCGGTGTGGATGCCGTCTGGGGCGACCGGCTTCAGGGCCGCCAGACCCTCGGCCGTCGTCTCGCGGAGCCCACCGTCGCGGCTGACGACCTGGGTCTCGCCCGTGGGCACACCCTCGGCGTCGAGCACGGGGGCCTCGACGGGAACCACCTCGCGCTCGAAGCGACCCTCCTCCCAGGCCTGGGCGGCGTGCTGCTGGGACGCCAGCCCGAGGGCGTCGACCTCCTGGCGGGTGATGCCCCGGTTGGTGGCGATGCGCTCGGCGGCCGTGAACTGATCCTTGGCCTGATCCCACGGCCACGGGTCGATGCGCGGCACCCCCGGGCCCCCGTAGACGTTGGCGCCAAGGCCGACCCGCGTCATGGCCTCCACGCCACAGCCGATGCCGACGTCGATGGCCCCGGCCTCGATGAGGTTGGCGACGAAGTGGTTGGCCTGCTGGCCGGAGCCGCACTGGCAGTCGATGGTGGTGGCCGCGACCTCGTAGGGCATCGACGCGCTCAGCCAGGCGTTGCGGGCCACGTTGGCGGCCTGCTCCCCGGCCTGGGTGACGCACCCGCCCACGATCTGCTCGACGGCCGACGCCTCGATCCCGGCCCGCTTCACTACCTCCACCTGGGCGGCGGCCAAGAGCTCGACCGGGTGCAACCCGGCGAGCTGCCCGTTGCGCTTCCCGATCGGCGTGCGAACCGCCTCCACGATCACCGGTCGTCCCATAGCTACCTCTCTCTCCCTTTTCCATGTGTGAGTGCGTGGTTGCGGATTCCGCAACCACGCACTCACACAAGAACTATGCGTCGCGGCCCAGGATCAGGCCGCTGGTGGGGACGCCCGTCCCCGCCGTCACCAGCACGTGCTCCACGTCGGCGACTTGGTTGACCGCCGTCCCGCGCACCTGGCGGACGGCCTCGCTGATCCCGTTCATCCCGTGGATGTAGGCCTCGCCGAGCTGGCCGCCGTTGGTGTTCAGCGGCAGCGTCCCACCCAACTCGATGTTCCCATCGCGGATGAAGTCCTTCGCCTCGCCCCGGCCGCAGAAGCCCAGCTCCTCGAGCTGGGTGAGCACGAAGGGCGTGAAGTGGTCGTAGATCACCGCCGTCTGGATGTCGCCCGGCGCGAGCCCCGACTGCTCGTAGAGCTGGCGCCCGACGACCCCCATCTCGGGAAGGCCGCCGAGCGAATCGGTGGAGAAGCTCGTCATCGACTCCTGCTGGTCGGCCGAACCCTGGGCCGCCCCCTCGATGACGGCGGGCGGGTGCGCCAGGGCCCGGGCTCGCTCGGTGGTGGTCACGACGACAGCGACCCCGCCGTCACTCTCCTGGCAGCAGTCGAGCAGGTGCAACGGCTCGACGATCCACCGAGACGCCTGGTGCTCCTGGAGGGTGATGGGCTGCTCGTAGAACCACGCCGCCGGATTGGTGGCGGCGTGCTTGCGGGCCGCCACCGCCACCCGCCCGAAGTCCTCGCTCGTCGCGCCGGAGACGTGCATGTAGCGCTGGGCGGCCATGGCCACCCACGACGCCGGCGTCATGAGCCCCACGGGCAGGTACCACGAGAGGTTGATCTGCTCGGCGGTGACCCCGAGAGGAAGCTTCTGGGCGCCCGTTCCGAACCGGCGCCCCGACCGCTCGTTGACGGCCCGGCAGCAGACGACCACCTCGGCGACCCCGGTGGCCACGGCCATGGCCGCCTGCTGCACGGTGGCGCAGCCCGCCCCGCCGCCGTAGTGAATCCGAGAGAAGAACGTCAGCTCGCCCATTCCGAGGTTGCGGGCGATGTCGATCTCGGGGCTGGAGTCCATGGTGAAGGTGCACAGGCCGTCGACGTCGGCGGGCGACAGGCCGGCGTCGTCGAGGGCGGCGCGAACCGACTCGATGGCGAGCCGCAGCTCGGAGCGGCCCGACTCCTTGCTGAACTCGGTCTGGCCGATGCCGGCAATGGCGGTTTGACGACCGAGGAAGCCGGTGGAGTTCACGCCGGCAGCCCCACGACGACCGTCCCGCTGACGTGGTCCCCCAGCGAATTCCGCCCCACCACCTCGATCTCGACTTCGTCGCCCTCGACCCGCAGCACCCGGCCCGTCATCCGCATCTCGTCACCCGCATAGTTCGGGACGCCGAGCCGGATGGCGATCCTCTTGAGGACGGCCTCTGGTCCCGCCCAGTCGGTCACGTACCGGGCCACGAATCCGTTCGTGGTGAGGATGTTCATGAAGACGTCCTTGGAACCGCGCGCCACGGCCAGGTCC
>JACPCJ010000061.1 GCA_016179865.1 Actinomycetota bacterium
CGTAGTCTCGCTGGTGCACGTAGAAGGCCAGCAGCAGCCGGGCCTGGCGCCGCGATACGTAGCCGAGCGCCCGCGCCACGTCGATCTGGTCCGCCATACGAGCGATGCCCGGGTCCTCGACCCCGAAGGTCGGAAGGCGCTCCGTCTGACCCGACTCCTCGTGGAGCCGGGGCGCCCGCTTGGCGGCGTCGGCGGCGAGGTTGCGGGCGACCCGGGAGAGCCACGGCCAGGGGTCGCCGCCCACCTCCAGGTGGATCGCGTGGCGGTAGGCACGCACCAGGGTCTCCTGTACGAGGTCGTCCACCACGGCCAGGTCGCCGTTGAACCCGGTGAGGAAGCCCCGCAGCCGCCGCTGATACCGGTCGTAGAAAGAGTCGAAGGCGTCGGCGCCGGGAAGCTCCTCGGGGGCCTTCACTGGGCGTGCCTCTCGCCCTCGATGTGGAGGTCGAGCAGGGCGTCGGCGTCCTCGGCCAACTGCTCCAGGACATCGGCGCGATGCCAGCGGGCGTCGGGGAACACAGCGTCGATGGCGTCCTCGAGCCCCCCGTGCGGGGCCGAGGCCACGTACCGCACGCCGTGGAGGCCGCGGATGCGGAGGCTGAGCAGGAACTTGGTCCAGAAGTAGGGGTCCTCGCTGTCGCCGACACCGATGCCGATGGGCTCCAACACACCAAGCTCGTCGACGCCCGTGGCCATCACCGTGGTGACGTATTCGACCCGGCGCAGATCCCGCTTCTTGGCGTAGCTGGTGCCCAGATGGACGAGCGGGAAGGGCGTCTCGGAGAGGTCTCGCGTGCAGAGCACGGAGAGCAGTTCGTCCAACTCCTGCTCCTCAAGGATGTGCTCGTCCATCGCGGTGCCCGGTCCCGTCCCCTCGTCATCGGTGGCCGAGCCTGTTACTTGGGAACACGTACCCAGAGCCCGAATGTGTCGTTCCCGGGCCGGGGGTGTCATGAAGGCGTCACGTCCAGCCGTCGCCCGAGGGTCCGGCCTCCTTCCGGGGCAAGTCCTCCCCCTCTGCACCCCCTCACACGTGGGGAACCTTCCCGAGAACGGCGCAAGCAGTGCGAGTGGGAGTGACTACAATGTCGCCATGCATCCGGTCTCGATCCGGTTCCGGCGCGACGCTGTGTACCGCAGCCTCAAGAAGGAGGCGGGCTCGCGCGGACTCTCGACCTCGGCCCTCGCCGAACGGTTGATCGACGAGGGGCTCCGGAGCGGTCGCCACCCGCTCATCACGTTCCGAGACGGGCCCGCCGGACGTCGGGCCGGTCTGGTCGGCGGCCCCGATGTATGGGAAGTCGTCTCGGCGCTGACCGGCGGCGACGTGCCGCGCGAAAAGCGAGTCGAGCGCGTCGCCGACCTCTTGGGGCTGCGGACGGCCCAGGTCGAAGCGGCCTTGGCCTACTACGCGGAGTTCACCGACGAGATCGACGTCGAGATCGCGGAGAACGACGCGGCGGCAGACGAGTGGGAAGCGGCCTGGCGCCGCCAGCAGGAGCTTCTCGGGCGCTGAAGCTCCTGCTCGACGCTCACCACTCGCCCCGAGCTGCCCGGCGCCTTCGGGCCATGGATTTCGACGTCGTCGCCGCGGCCGCGGACCCCGGGCTGGCGCTGCTCGACGACGATTCGCTGCTCGCGGCTGCAACGGCGAATGGACGTGCCGTCGTCACAGACAATGCCCGAGACTTCGGCCGAATCGCTCGCGAGTGGGCCTCGTTCGGTCAGCACCATGCCGGCGTGATCATCACGTCGAGGCGACGCTTCAACCGGGCGATGGCGAGCTACCCCGGAAACCTCGTTCGAGCGCTGTCGCAGTTCCTGCGCGACCCTCCGGTCGAGGGCAGCGACTGGGTCCTCTGGCTCTGATCCGCCCCGATCCCTACGGGCGCTCGGGGCCCGGTTCCATGCGGTAGCCGACACCGCGGACGGTAAGGATGCGCTTCGGGTCGAACGGGTCGTCCTCGATCTTGAGGCGGATACGGCGCAGGTGCTCGGTCACGGTGGCGGTGTCGACGGTACCCGTCGTCGCGCCCCACACCCAGTGGAGCAGTTCGTCACGGGAGCACGCCCTCCCGGCGTTTCGGGCCAGCACCGCCAGCACCTCGAACTCCATCCGGGTCAGCTCGACTGGACGGCCGGCGAGGCGCACAACCCGGGCGCCCAGGTCCACCTCGACGTCGCCCACCGTGAGCCGGCCCACCCGGGGAGCCCCCCGAGCCTTCCGGCGGGCGGCGGCCCGCACCCGCGCGACCAGCTCGCCCATCGAGAAGGGCTTGGTGATGTAGTCGTCGGCGCCGGTCTCCAGGCCGAGGATGCGGTCCCCCTCCCCGGCGCGCCCGCTCACCACGATCACGGAACACGTGGCCGTCATGTCTTCCACGAGTTCGAGGCCGTCGCCGTCGGGAAGGATGAGGTCGACGAGGGCGACGTCGAACCTCGCGCCGTCGAGAGCCTCGCGGGCCGTGCGCATACTCTGGCAGCTCACGACGTCGAAGCCCGCCCGACTGAGCGCCTTGGTCACCACCTCGTTCAGCTCCGGGTGGTCGTCGACCCAGAGCACCCGTGCCGTGACCTCGGACTGTCGATCCCCGCCGCCCGCCCGAGCCGCCGTCATCACCACGACACCGATTCCTCCGTGATCCGCGCAGCCGAGCCATAGGGGAACACGCAGGCGGCGCCCCGATGTGTCGGTCCCGCTCACAACACGCGCACAAAGATCCTGCCTGTCCCTTTAGATCCGGCGCGGCGGGGCCGATCACGGTGCGGCAAGCAGGGCTCGGTTTCACGCAACGCACGCACGCAACGCACGCAACCTGGAGCCTGCTTCTTGTCCGTTTCCCCGTCCCGCAACTCTCTGCCCGCTCGCCCTCGCGCGGCGCGGGCACCGTTCTCCGCTCGGGGGGTCCGCCTGACGTGCATTCCTGATGCGCACACCTCTCCCAAGGCCAGGGTGGCCCCCCCGAGCGGAATCTCTCGAACCCCATGAACGCCGCCGCCCACCCACTGGCTCAGCGGACGGCTCAACGGACGGCCCGCCGCACCTCTCCGGGAGCCATGTCCGCGCGGGCCGTGCAGCTCGGGGGGGCCTGGGTCGCCCTGCACGCCCTGGGCCTCCTCGGGCCCCTCTCGCAGGTGTCGTTCATCCTCCTCGGCACGGCCGCCATCGCCGCCACGGCGACCGGGCTCCGGTTGCACCGCCCGGCGTTGCGCTGGCCCTGGGAATTGGTGTGCGGCGCGCTCACGCTCTTCCTCTTCGGCGGCACCCTCCGCCTGCACCTGAAGACCCTCGGCAACGTCACCGACACCCGGGCGCTCCTCCCCGACCTTCTGACCCTGCCCGGGTACCTTCTCCTCGCCGCCGGGTTGACCGGCATCGCCCGCGCCCGCCGCCGGGGTCGATCGGGCGACCTCGACGCCGTGCTCGACGGCGTGATCGCCGCCCTCGCCACCCTGGCCTTCGCCTGGGTGTTCCTCATGCACCCGGTGCTCAACGACCAGCACGCTCCGATGCGGGTGCGGCTCCTCCTCGCCGCCTACCCACCGGTATCCGCCTTCCTCGTGGCCACCGCCGCCCACGTGAGCTTCGGTGGGGGCCGGCGCCGGACCCCCGCGTACTCCTATCTCCTCGCGTCCCTTGGCCTCGTCCTCGTGGGTGACCTCCTCTACATGCTCGCAGACGCCCGCCTCGCCGCCCTCCCCCGCGCCCTCATCGACATCCCGTACGGGATGGCCTACGTGTCGTATGTCGCGTGCGCGCTCCACCCGTCGATGCGTGACCTGTGCGAGCCGATCGGCTCAGACGACACCGCTCCCACCCGGGGTCGGCTGGCCTTCATCGCTACCGCCCTCGGCATCCCCGCCCTGGTGAGCGCCACCCGCGACGGCACCCGCCCCGGCGACCGGACCGTCCTCACCACCATCATCGTCGCCCTCACGCTGACCGCCATCTGGCGGGTGCGCCGCGCCATCCAGGAACACGCCCGCGCCGAACGGGCGCTGGCCCACCAGGCCACCCACGACGCCCTCACCGACCTGCCCAACCGCGTCCTCGCCGAGGAACACCTGACCAGGCTCCTCCGGCGAGCCCTGCCGCGGGGGTCGAGCGTCGGTGTCCTGTTCCTCGACCTCGACCGCTTCAAGCTCGTCAACGACTCCCTCGGTCATTCGGTGGGCGACGAGCTGCTCCGAGGCGTCGCCCGCCGGTTGTCGGAGGCGGCGCGCCCCGGCGACCTCGTGGCGCGGATCGGGGGCGACGAGTTCGTCATCGTCCTCGACGGCGCCGCCGACCCGAGTTCGGTGGCCGGGATCGCCGAGCGGATCCGCGGCTGCTTCCACGAGCCCTTCGCCATCGGCGACGCCGAGATCTTCTCGTCGGCCAGCGTGGGTGTGGCCGTCGCCCACGGGGTCAGCGGCGTGGAGGCATCGGCTGAGTCGCTCATCCGGGACGCCGACACCGCCATGTACCAGGCCAAGGCCGCCGGGCGCGACGCTGTGGCCGTCTTCGACGCCTCGATGCGCGAACGGGTGGCCATCCGGCTCTCGCTGGAACGCGACCTCCGCCACGCGCTGGAGCGCGACGAGCTGTTCCTGCACTACCAGCCCATCGTGGAGTTCCCGACCGGGCCGGTTCACGCCGTCGAGGCGCTCCTGCGGTGGCGCCACCCGCGACTCGGTGCCGTGCCGCCACGCGACTTCGTCCCCGTGGCCGAGGACACGGGCCTCATCGTGGAACTCGGAGCGTGGGTGCTGCGCCGGGCGTGCGAGGACGTGGCCCGCTGGCGGGCGGAGCCGTCGCTCGGGCCCGACCTCGCCGTTTCGGTGAACCTGAGCGCCCGCCAGCTCCGAGACCCCGGCCTCCTCGAGACCGTGGAGTCGGCCCTCGCCGGGAACGGGCTTCCCCCCGAGGCGCTGTGGCTGGAACTCACCGAGAGCCTGCTCATGGAGAACCCCGGGGCGGCGAGCGCCGTCCTCGGGGCGCTACGCGACCTGGGTGTCGGGCTCGCCATCGACGACTTCGGCACGGGCTACTCGTCGCTCGCCTACCTGAAGCGCCTCCCGGTCGACCGGGTGAAGATCGACCGGTCGTTCGTGGAGGGGCTCGACCGGGCCGACAGCTCCGACGAGACCCTGGTGGCGGCCATCGTGGCCATGGCCGGCGCACTCGGCATCACCCCCGTCGCCGAAGGCGTTGAGACGGTCAGCCAGGAACAGCGCCTGGCATCGCTGGGCTGTTGGCTGGCCCAGGGCTACATGTACTCGCGGCCGGTCCCCCCCGAGGACGTGCCCGTCACGCTGTGCCGGCTCACACTGCCCTCGCGGGTCCCCCGACCCGCCTACCCGGCTCGGGTAGGACTGGGCGGGAGCGGACTGCCGGGGGCCACACCGCCCGTCGTGGCCGGCCCGGTCCCGCTCAGGCGGCGGACGATCTCGAGCGCCTGACCCCAGTCGGGCGGGGCAATGGCGGCTTCGAGCCCCCGCCCCTCGCAGAGCACCTCGTGGAGGGCTGGGTCGGCGGGACGCAGGCGAGCCGCCCACGCCGGGAGGTCGCAGACCACCGGGAGGCTCTCGGGCGAGTCGAGGTAGCGCATCGGCTCTGCGCCGGGGAAGGGTGTGAAGGGCGAGCGGGCGACCTGCTGGATGAGCCCGAGCACCACCGTGTCGAGCACGGCCACCAGGTGCGCGATCGGAGCCCGCAGGCCCAGGGTGGCCGTCGCCTGATAGAGGGCCAGGCTCACGAGGCCCCCGGTCCGCTCGCCCCGGTAGTCGTCGTCGACGGCCAGGGTCGCGACGTCCCAGATGCGCTCGGGGTGGAAGGGGGCGCCGGCGGCTTCGAAGGCGGCCACGGGCTCGAGGCCCCACACGTGTTCCAGGTCGCGGAGGCTCTTGTGACCTGCGGGGGAGGGAAGGATGAGGCGGATGACCCCGGCGGGCACGTGGCGGCGGTGGTCGAGGACCAGCAGGAAGACGCTCGTTTCCTCGTAGGGGCCGTACTCCGCGGCGAGCAGCTCGGGCGTGTTGCCGAACACCTCCCCGAAGACGGCCCGCTCCAGGTGCCGGCCTAGCTCGGCGGCGGCTTCGGTCCCGGCCACGACGTATGCGCCGAGGGGCGCCTCCGCGTATCCCCCGGCCAGGGCGTCGATCCGCTCGGCCAGCTCGGCGCGGGTGAGGTTGAGTTCGTGGGTCATGGTGCCGCCGCCCCGGTCAGAAGCCCGACGCCACGACGGGGTCGGCGTCGAAGAACTCGGCCGTGAACTCGATCACGGGCATGGGGTCGAAGGGGCTGCACGTGTAGAGGTCGACGCTGAAGAAGAGGAGGGGCTGGTCCCACGCGTAGAAGTGGGCGCCGGAGGTCTCCCAGTGGATCCAGCCCGCCCACCCGTAGCGATCGGAGCGGTGGGTCATGGGCTCGATGAGCGCCCGCATCCGGCACCGCCCCGACAGCTCGGCCAGGTAGCGGCGGATGGCCTCGTCGTCGATGGGCCGGCTCGGGACCCCTTCCACCACGAGCCGCTGGCGGTGGATGGCCGGGGCCAGGTCGGGCATGACCTCGGGGCTGAGGGCCAGCTCGATGGTTCGGGTGGCCTCGGCTGCCCGCTGGCTCGGCCCCGGGCTCGACCCCTGGCTCGGCAAAGTGCCGTCTCGCATGCACGTCCCCTCCGGATGGCGGCGCCCGCGGGCGCCCGATATGACGGGACCGTCCGGCGAGCCCTCCGGCGGCGCATGCCGAGCCTGATGTTGCTGGTGTGGTTTAAGTGGTAGATGTTAGCAGTGGCTATCTGCTACCCACCGACACCTCTGGCGAACTTTGACGTGTTCCCTGAGTGGTCGTGTCCGCACTTCCCCGCCGATCCAGGAGGTGCTCGTGCACGTGTACGACTTGGCCCCCGGGGCGCATGGCTGGGAAGTCCGGCGACGGGGCCATCGCTTCGCCGCCGCCGTCCGGGCTACGCGCGACTCAGCGCTCAACAAGGCCCAGGCCATCGCCAAGGTGAACCGCCCGAGCCGGGTCATCGTCTTCGATCCCGACGGCTCGGTGGAGACGGAGTTCGTCTACGACCAGCTCTGAAGCGGACCGGAGCCGCCCCGACCTTCGAAGGGCTCGACTCTCCGGTCGGGGCAGCCCAGGCACTCACAAGGAGTCGGACGGGCAGTCCTGGCTCCTACCTGGGATCACGTCTCCTGGGGCCGGATGTGTCGCGGCCGGGGGATCAGGAGCAGCGTCGTTGTGCTGTCCTTGATCTTCAAGCGTGGCGTCAGTACGTCACGCCTTCTTGGATGGCGATGGCCGCAGCTTCGGCCCGCGACCTGACCCCCAGCTTGCGGATGACCGCCCGGACATGGGTCTTGATGGTCTCGGTACCGACACCGAGTTCGCCGCCGATCTCCTCGTTCGAGAGGCCACGGGGCAGGAGGGCGAGCACGTCGGCCTCGCGCTTGGTCAGATGGAGGGGACCACCCTTGCCCTTGCAGCATCCGCCAGCCGCGCTGGTCACCACCGCACTCGCCAGGGCCGGGTCGATGAACATCCCCCCTTCGGCCACGTACTTGACCGCGATCGTCAGCAGGTCGCCGGGGCAGTCCCGCCGGAGCAACCCGTCCACTTGCGGGAGCACGCGGGTGAGCACCGTGCTGCGCGCAACCCGGTCCACGAGGACGATGCAGCGAGCCTCGCACCCCTCACGATGAAGCGCCTCGGGAATGCGGATCGCCTGCGTCGTCAGCCCGTCTTCGTCCGCGAGGACCACGTCTACACTTCGGCGCTTCGCCACCGCCACGACAGCCGACTCGTCGGTCACGCAGTCCACGACTTCGATCTGCGGATCGCTTCCGAGGAGCGCGAGGAGACCCTCCCGGCGGACGCCGTCTCGGGTGACGAGAACCACCCCCGTCATCTGCACCCCCTGCCTGTGGTGTCACCCGCAGGCTGCGCCACGCGAGCCGGGCGCTCACTCCCCCAATCGGGTGAGAAGGCAACGACTTGTCGGTGATGCCTTCCCCGAACCCGGCGTCCCTCGGGCCAACGCCGTTGGGCAAACGGGGTACGGGCGGTTTCCGATGGCAACGCCGGGGCGATGTCTTGCACCGAGCCGGTTGTCACGCGCCCTGGCACCGCCGCCTTCCTCGCACCCCGACCGCTCGCCTGACCGCCGAATCAGTGGCGGTGAAACCTGTTCGGCCACTCGAAGGAGGACTCCTGATGACCCCGACTCTCCGCCGCCTGCGGCGCCCCCTCGCCCTCGGTCTCGCCGGTGCTGCCCTCGGAGGCGGCATCGCCTACATCGGACTTCCCCCGGCTGAGGCCAATCACATGCCGGCCGACAAGGTGTCGGCCGCCGCCTCGAACGTCGAGGTGTTCACCCCCCAGGACGGGCCGGTAACGCTGCTCTCGACGCAGCTCCGCACGTCCGCACCCGAAGACCTGCTCCTCGCCGTGACCGCCGAGTGCTCGATCACCACCAACGTGGCCACCACCGGCAACGACGACCAGTCGGCCGAAGGCACCGTGACGGTGTCGGTCTCGGTCGACGGCGTGCAAGTCCCGGTCACCGGCGGCAGCGACGGCAACGTGGTGTTCTGCAACCGGATGTACCGGCGCCAGACCGTCAACTTCGACGACGTGGACGCCACCATCCGCACCTTCTTCGACACCCGGTCGGCCAACGGGTTCAACTGGATCGCCCTGAACGTGGGCAACGGGATCCACACCGTCGAGGTGACGGCGACGCTCGAGGCGGTGGCCACCCAGGAGGCCTTCGCCCGCGCCGCGGTCGGCAACCGCACGCTCATCGTGGAGCCCACCAAGATGGTCAACGACGCCGACATCTGATCGTCGCCGTCCGATTCTCGCGGCGGGCGGCCGTACCCGCATTGCGGCCCCCCGCCGCGGGCCACACACCTCGGGGCCTGGGTCGAGACGCTCAACGACGGCGCGGGCAACTCATCCCTACTGTGTGCCCGTTCAGATTGATCTTGATTGGCTCACTTTCCGCCCGAGGCGGAGAAGTCCCAACAGGGCACGGCCGGCATGGCAGACGTTCGGCCGAGTGGGTCGCACCGACTGTTGTCGTGCCACCAACGAGATGAGGGAACCTCGATCGAGGTCGCTGTTTCGTCGGCCATGGAGCGACGGTCGGAGGGACTCCCACCCCCGCTCAGAAGGAAAGGCGTCACGCCGATCGCCACCACCTGGAGGACGATCTGCACAAGCTGGAGCAGCACGGTTGCTCGCGCGAGGCGCAGATGTCGCGACTCCCTCACTGCTCGTCCCTACCGCGACGACGGCATGTGCCGGCGCACGCGGACCACCATGCGGACCATCTCCTCGCCCAACTCGACCGGGGCCGCCCGCGGGTTGTTGTAGACCACGTACTCCTTGGCGGCCAGGGTGGCCAGGTAGTCGAGGAGGGCCGAGTCGTTGTCCTTCACGAGCAGGTAGTCGGGGTGGCGCTCGTTGTAGAAGACGACGCCCGACTCGGGGTCGAACCGGCTGCGGGCCTCGCCAGGGTCGGGGTCGGGCTGGACCGTCGGGAGCCGGGACGAGCGTGACCGCTCGGGGCGCGCCTGCTCCGGTGCGGGGGCGGGCTCGACGGGGTCGACCGGCTCGGGACTCAGCTCGGACAGGCTCGGCATCTCCGGGCGGTCCCCCTCGCCCGGCGGTCGCACCTTCCCGTCGCCGTCGCCGTTCCCCGACGGCGGTCTCGGCTCGAACAGCGCTCCCTCCCCGGGCATGGAACCGATGGGGGTGCGCATGGGGTTGTCGATGTCCGCCAGCTCCTTCAGCACCCGCCCGAAGATCCGCCGCACCGTCTCGGCCAGCCGGTCAGCCGTGGCGGCGTCGACCTCCTTCGCCACCCGGTCGAGCGTGCGCATCACGGCGGGTTGGATGGCGGTGACGGCGTCGACGAACACCGGGAAGGCGTCGCGGTCACGAAGGATGGCCCGCCGACCGGCCGTCTGCTCCAGCCCCTCGAAGGCGATGTGGCCCGACACCCGGCGCGTCGTCCAGGGCTCGTCGGCGAACTCGTCGAGGGTGGCCATGTCGTCGACGATGGTGGTGCCGGCGCGACCCACGACTGCCACCTGGCGCTCGGGGGAGGCGTCGGGGGCGACGTAGAGGTGGAACTCGATGCGCCCCCACAGCGTGGGCCGGGACGGGACGTCGAGCTTGACGCCGTCGGGGGCCTCGGGCGTGACGAGCTCGGAGCGGGTGCCCTCGGTGACCTCGATCTCGTAGGCGCCGGTGGAGAGGGCCGGGCCCCGGCGCTTGCGCAGGTATTCCACCACCTTGCGGTGGGTGAGCATGCGGAGGACGTCGGGGTCGAGGTCGGCCACGAAGACGGTCGTGCCGGGAAGGGCACGGGCTCGGCGCTTCTCCCGCTCGAGGTGGGCCGTCGCCTTCCCCCGCTCCAGACGGAGACACCACGTCTCGGTGCTGCCGGCAGCGCGGGACACCACGTCGCAGCGGCCACCGAGCTGCTGGAAAGCCAGGACGCCGATGGCCTTCTCCCCCAGCGTCGCCGGGTCGCCGGCCTTCACGGAGACGAACAGGCTCCGGGCCACCTCCTTGAGCCGCTCGGGCGTCATGCCGCGGCCGTCGTCGTCGACGGCGATGGCCGGGTAACGCCCCTTGCGCCGGAGAACGACCCGAATTCGCCCGCCCTTGCGGCCGAGCTGCGCGTACTCGTCGGCGGCGTTGGAGACGAACTCGTTGAGGGCGTCCTTCGGGTCCTGGTAGGCCTGGCCCGTGACGAGCACAGCCTTGGCCAGGTTGCCGATGCGAAGTCGCACCTTCTCCGCCACGGACGTGGATGCTACGCCTCGGGTGTGACGCCTTCGCGGCTCAGCTGCGAGACATCGTCGCCCCGGGAGGACTCGCTCCCGCGGACCGAGCCGCCTCCACGACGGTGGTCAGGGACTGTCGTCGTCCTCGGCGTCGCCGCCGATGAGGGCCCGGGAGGGGTCCGCTTTGGTGGTGGCAGTTCCGAGGAGCTGGCGCGCTTGGCTGTCCACCCAGCGTGTCGCCGCCTGCTGCGCGTACCCGAAGAGCGCGGCGTAACCGAGGATCGCCTGGCCCGACCCAGGGGCCGTGATCCCGAAGACCTCGTTCTGAAGCAGGACTACGCCGAACAGGGCCGTCGTGGCGCCAGCGGCGATCTTCAGGTACACCTGGGCCAGGGGCACGCCGTAGGGGGTTTGGAATCGCCGCTGCCTCGATAGGGCGACGGCGGCAGCAAGAAGTGCGCCGAGCGCACCCACCGCCTGCACGGCCAAGGCGTCCGCCGTCGTGGCCCTGACCTTCTCTCCCGTGGGGCAGTTCGTTCGAAGTGCCCGCGCCTTCGGTGGAGCCTTCCTGGTCGGAGCGGTTGTCCCTGGTCGGGTCGTGGTCGTCGTCGTCGTGGTGGTGGTGGTGGGCTCGGCGACGGCGCAGAGCGCCAGGGTATCGGGTGCCCGGTCCTGCAGGTACGTGATCCCGGCGAGGGCCATGAGCAGCAGTCCAGTCATGACGAGCAGCAGGTTCCGGTACGACCTGAGGTTCGCGTACGCCACGTCCGAGGCCTCGTGAGCGGCGCGCCACATCGTGCGAGCCTGCTCGCGCTCGAACTGGTCGAGCCCTTCATGGGCCGAGAGGTGTTTAAGCCTGGCGCTGTACTTCCTCCGGCGTGGATCGTCCTTCGCGAACGTGGCGTCCACGGCAGCGGCGATCTCGGGTGCGAGTGCCCGTACACGCGCTGGGGGCGCGACGAGAAGCAGGTGCTCCTGGCCGCGGTGGATCGCTCGCCACGCGTTCTCGATGTCGCTCCCGCTCCACCATGAGGACACATCGCTGCGTCCGCGGGCCGCGTTCCGTGCGATCTCGATCGTCTCGGTGATTGCGTCGCGGATCGGATCGTCGGGATCCTCGATGAAGGCGAGCTCGTCTTCGAGACGATCGGCCTCGGTCCGAACCCAGACCCGCCAGAACGAACTCATCGCCGCTCCCGTCCCTCTCTGGACGCGCCCTGCGTGGGCGAGAGCCGAGCCGGCGCAGGCTATCGCCCCTCAGGGAAGGGTGCCCAGGAGCCGGCGTAGTGGCTTCCCGCCCGCGGTCCGCGGCACGGCGTCGATCACCACCACTTCACGTGGGAGCTTCGGGGCAAACAGGTGAGCGCGGGCGAAGGCGCGCATCTCGGCGAGCGAGGGCTGGTGCTGACGGGTCGCGAGGCACCACGTAGGCCACCATCCGCTCTCCCCACTCCGGGTCGGGCCTGCCCGTCACGCAGACGTCGGCCACGCCAGGGTGCGACGCGAGCACCGCCTCGACCTCGCCCTCTACGTCACCGCCGGCGACCTCCGGGCTCCGGCGTGCGAGGCGACGCCGGTCGCCTCGCACAGCTCGGGGCGCCCTACGGGGGCGAGGGAGCCGACGCCAACCCGGTCGCCGGGCGGGCCCTCGCCACCCGCCGGATCACCGTCCATGGACCGGAGCCGGAGAGCTTGGGGATCCACACCGACGACGGCGAGCTCGGGGCCTGGACCGTCGACAACCTCCGGTCCTACTGGGCACCGTGGGCGGCGGCCCTCCGGGCGGGAGGCGCTCCGTCCTGAAGGTTCTCGTTCCACCATCTCTGCGTGCCCTGGGGCGTGTTCGGGGTGTGCCGGCTCCACGCCACGCTCGCCACGGGAGAGATCGTCTCCAAGGAGGCGGCGGGTGAGTACGCGCTCGATGCCTTCGCCCCTGAATGGCACCCGCCCGTCCGCGAGGCCCTGGCCAATTGGCGGGGACGGGCCAGCCCGCGGAAGCCGGTTCCTCGTCGTCGGGGGCCCGTGGCCGGCTTCGTGGACCTGGCGGTGGCGGACGTCGAGCGCCTCGGCCCAGGACCGACGGGCGGGGGGGTGGGGGGTGACGACGAGCCGACCGGGGGAGCCGGACCGGCTCGTCGTCGGGGTTCGCCGTCCGGAGGGAGTTTCCGAGCTCGGCATCTCCGGATGGCCCCCCCGGGGCCCGATGTACGCGCCCACAGGGGAACACGGGCGAAACCCCCCGGGGTGTCGTACCAATTTCTGGAAGACCGCGCGCGCGGCCCCTGGGCGGTCGGCGAGAAGTGGAGGTCCGGAGGGCGGGTTTTCGAGACCGCACCCCCCGGACCACCGAAGGGAGCTCGGGCGGGAGCTCACTAGGGAACACGGTTCGAGGGCGCGAAGGTGTCGGGCGAATTCACCCGGCCGTCGTCGGCGACCCGTCGGAGCGGGGGGGGCGGCGCGGGGGCTACGATCCCGGCGGGCTCGGCGTGATCGCGAAGCGAGGCGAGCCATGCGCATCCGGGCCCTGGTGCTTCCCCTGGCAGCCGTCCTGCTCCCGCCCCTCGGCCCTGCTTCCGCCAAGGCGCCCTCGGTGGTGGGCGTCAGGGGGCCCGGAATCGAGGGCGAGGTCGACCTCCACTCTCTCGATGACCTCGAGCTCGATCTGCTGGTGCTCCCCGCCGCGCGCCAGCTCACCGAGGCCCAAGCCGTCCCCAAACCTCCGGGACCCGGCCCCGCGTACCGGTTCACGTGGTACTCGTTCCAGGGTGGCGTGGACGCCGCCGACCTCGCCCCCGACTACGACCGGATCGCCTACTACCCTCAGGCGGCGCCGCAGGGCCTGGTCGAGGTGCTCGAGCACTCCGCCGTGTTCGGGACGCCGGGAGTCACCGGCTGGTACGTGCCCGAGGCAGGGCTGGCGAGCGCGCTCGCGGCTGCCGTCGCCGCGGCCTCGGCTCCCGGCGTGCATGGCCCGAGCGGCTACGCCTTCCAATCCGCCGACCCCGAGGGCTTCTGGGTGCCCGTGGGCGCCGGCGGAGCCGAGCCGGCTCCCGATCGGGACGTACCCGACCCCGGCATCGAGTCGCTGCGCACCCTCCGCACCGTCGCCATTGCGGCGATGCCCTTCGTGTTCGTCGTCGTGATGACGTACCTCCGTCGCCGGGGCGAGCACGCGGGCGCCTCCGTCTGAGGCGCCGGCTCCGCGCCAAGCGCCCAAAACCGATCGGCCTCCTCGTGCGTCTGTATGAGCAAGGGAAGGAGCCCGAGACGTCGGAGGCCCCGGGCGGCCTGGCCGCCTTCTATCGCCAGCAGTACCCGCGGGTCTACGGCGCCTTGGCCCTCTACGTGGGCGACGGGCTCGTGGCCGAGGAACTCGCCCAGGAGGCGTTCGTGCGCACCTGCCAGCACTGGCACAAGGTGGAGACCATGGCGGCCCCCGGGGCGTGGGTCCATCGGGTCGCCATGAACCTGGCCCAGTCGCGCTTCCGGCGCCACCGGGTCGAGCGCCGGGTCGAGCGCCAGGTCGCCGAGCGAGCTGCCGAGCGTCCCGGTGGGAGACCGGACGCCGCCGACGCCCTCACACTGCGAGCGGTGCTCGCCACCCTGCCCGAGCGGGAGCGGGCCGTCCTCGCCCTCCGGTACTACTCGGGCCTGTCCGTGGCCGAGACGGCAGCCGCGCTGCGGTGCCCCGAGGGGACGGTGAAGACCCTCGCCCGTCGAGGCGTCGGTCACCTCAGAGAGGCCGGACTCGCCGACGAGATGGAGGCGGCCGATGTCCGCTGAGATCACGGCCCTCCTCAGCCGGGCCGTGCCGGAGACCGGTCCGCCCGACCTGGACCAGCTCTGGCGTGCGGGCCACCGCCGGCGCCGGGCACGACGCGTTCGCGCCCTGGCCGGATCGGTCGCCGTGGTGGCCACCACGTCCCTCGTTGCACCGAACCTTCTGGGCGATGAGGACGCCACGACGGTCGGGGCGGGCCCGAAGGGAATATGGACCCTCGTGGCGCCGTCGCCATTGTCACCCCGCTTCGGCCACAGCGCCGTCTTCACCGGCGCCGAGTTCCTCGTCTGGGGCGGAGCCAACGGCGACGATGGCTTCGCCGACGGCGCCGCCTACGACCCGACCACCGACACCTGGCGCACCATCGCACCCGCCCCCATCCAACCCCGCCAGGACCACGTGGCGGTGTGGACGGGAACCGAGATGATCGTGTGGGGCGGAGCGTGGAACCCCCTGAACCCTCCGCCCTCTGACTTCGGCGGATCCTGCACCTCCGAAGGCGCTCCCATGCGCAACTGCCTTCAAGTGTTCACCGACGGCGCGGCCTACAACCCCGAGACGGACACCTGGCGCTCTATCGCGCCCGCGCTCGAGGTGAGTGGGTACGAAGGGCTCTCCGTGGGGACGTGGACGGGCGATGAGATCGTGATCGTCGGGAGACGGTTCCTTGAACGGCCGGTGCCTGGGGCCGTCGCGAGTTCGTTCGCTGTCAGCTATCGACCCGCCGACGACACCTGGCACCGCCTCCCCGACCCGCCGGCGGGGGATCCGGCGCAGGTCCCGCAGCTCGTCTGGACCGGTAATGAGATCGTGGCATTGTCCTCCGAAGACGCCGACACCCCGAGCGGCTCGCAGCCGTTCGCGCTGACCTATGCGCCGGGGGCCGACCGCTGGCAGCGGCTGCCCGGAGTGACGAACGGAGCGTTCGGGGCGGCTGCGTGGACGGGGAAGGAAGCGATCACCTGGGTGGAGCCAACGGGGGCGCGCGGCCGGGCGAAGGAAGGAAGGGGCGGAGCCCTGGTCTTCGACCCGCGGGCCGAGACGTGGGGCTGGGCCGCTGAGGCTCCCTTCGGTCCGCGCGAACGCCCGCTCGTCGTGAGCGTCGGGGCCTCCGTGCTCGTATGGGGTGGGTCCGACCTGGCTCCCAACGACGTCGACGGGGCGCTCTACGACCCCGTCGAAAACACCTGGTCCGAACTTCCCCCCGCGCCCATCGCGCCACGGTTTTGGACGCCAGGTGTTGCCGGGGATGGCCGGGTGTTCGTCTGGGGCGGCATGGCGGGCTCGGACGACCCGCTCGGCGACGGTGCGCTCCTGGCGGTCACGGGCGGTGACGGTGATCGAACACCGCCCCGCCCCTCGGAAGAAGGCACTCCCCGGGAGCCGGCCGAGCGGGCCGGCGACGGGGTCGTGCGCAAGGGCGAGGGCCACGTCGTGGCAGAGGGTGACGTCGAGGGCGAGCCCTGGAAGCTCGTGGTCTACGACAGCACCCGGGGTATTTGCGTAGACCTGCACTTCGACCGAGCTGCCGGGGGCGGGTGTGGCTTCCCGGTGCCCGACCAGTCGCCCTTGGCAGCTTCCCTCAGCGAATCGCGGCGGGGCGGCCACGCGTTCGTGTTGTTCGTGCACGGGGTGGCCCGAAGCGACGTCACCAAAGTGCGCGTCGACTTCCGCTCGGGTTCAACGACGACGCTGACGACGGTCGGGCACGACGCTGGGTTGGGAGTGGTCTTCTTCGTCCTGCCCGTCCCGGTGGGCGAGGAGGTACTCCAGCTCGTCGCGGTCACGGAAGACGGTCGCGAGGTGGGCCGCCACCAGCTCTCCCCCGAACGCCGCGACCCGGAGACCCTCGAGCCCTGAACACGGTGGGATTGGTCCACCCCACTCCAGTGGCTACTACGGCCACGCCGCTGCCCCAAGTGGCGCGCCTTGAACCCGACCTTTGCAAGAGCGAGCCCCAACCGGGCTTGTGGCGCTCTACATGAGTCGTCGAAGCCCGGCACTCGTGACCGCGTCGATGAACGGACCGGGTTCGGCTGCCCGGTCCTCGATTCTCGGCCAGTTCCGGACGAGGAGTTCCAGCATGCCCCAGTTCCGTTGATTGCCCGCGCCGGTCAGGCAGAACGCCCGTACGTTGTGCTCGAGCAGCCGTTGTCGCTCGCCCGGGCGCTTACGAATCTTCTTGTCGCGCATGATGACCGCCCACCCCCGCTCACCGACGATCGGCAGCCACTCGGGATCGAGTGCTCGCCTCGGGATCTCGGGGATGTCGGGGTGCCCCGGGTGGACGCAATCGTCGCGGACATAGGCAAGCGCCTTGGCCACGCCGAGCATGTTCTCGTCGATGAAGTACCGCTCGGGAGGGAGCCAACTGGGAAGATGCATCTTCGCCCCGAGTGGTCAGGCGGCCTATGCAGCCTGGGGAGCTTCCCTTCCCCGCGACGCTTCGTAGCGGATCGCTTCCTCAACGGCATCGCGATCCAGCTCGTACGCCTGGGCGATCAAGTCGATCGAGTCGCCAGCTTCGAATTGCTCGTACAGGACCTCCGTGCGAATGCCGTCGATCGTCGGCACACCGAACGCGCGCTCCGGGTCGATGACGATCGGCGACCCCATCCCGCCGGGGCGGTAGCGACGGGCCACATCATCTTCAAACTCGACCTTGTGAAGAAACGCCTCGGCGGGCGCGTTGAGGACGAGCTGGCCGCTCCGGTAGATGACGAAGCCGAGGCGTTCCTCGACTCCGGCCCTCGCCTGCAACTCGAAGACCAGTTCCTTGTCCCCCGAGAAGGGACGGTAGTGAGCCAGCGGAAAGGGCACTCCGTAGTTGTCCCGGAGGTCATCGATGACGGGGCGGATGTGCTGCATGGGAACCTTGTGAACCCTCCTGTACTCGGCGAGCAGACCCGCTTCGACGAATTCACCCCAGGTGACCTCGTCCACCCCGGTCGGCTGGGCCCGGATGACGGGCGCGTAGAACCTGCCCCGAACCCGGTACCCGTCGAGCCAGTTCTTCAGGGTGCGGGAATGGACCCCAAGCAGGCGCGCGGCCTCCTCGGTTGAGTACAGCACTCGGTCGAGAACCTCGACTTCGCCCATCGGCAACGTCACCCCTGGAAAAGCACAACGGCGCGGAGGGTCGGCCACGACTCCACCCGGGTCGCCAGGCTACTGGTCGAGTGTGACGATCCGGAGGAGGTCGGGGGTCGACGGCGACATCGGCTCGCGTCACCGGGGTTTGGTCGTGAAGCTGTTCAGGACCGCCCAGGCCCTCCGCTCCGTCTCGTCGGAGACGTCGGAGCCCATGGCGACGTAGACCTCGAAGTCTCGTAGCCGACCTTCGCCCACACGACCACGGCTGCATGTTGCCCGATCTCACCGGCGCAGGCAGCGGAGCGATCCGCGACACGTTTGCCCCTCCGATGCGTGTTCCCGTGTGGGAGACGAGTGCGTGGATACGCGCGCCTTCCTGCCGGGAACCGATCCCGCCCGAGCGGTGTATCAGGGTGCAAAGGAGGCGGGGCTGGACGACGAGCTGATCGAGCGAGCCCAACTGGGCTTCGTCGACGCCTACGAGGAGCTCGTACGCCGGCATCGGCGCGCCGCAGTGCAGGTGGCCTACCTCGTGTCCGGATCCCGAGCCGAGGCCGAGGACATCGCCCAGGACGCCTTTGTGCGCGCCTACATGGCGCTGCCCCGTTTCCGTCGCGGAGCTCGCTTTCGACCGTGGTTGTTCGCCATCGTCGCCAACCTGGCTCGCAACGCCCGCCGGTCCGCCGGGCGCCGGAATCGGCTGGTGCTGGAGTTCGAGCACCACCCGAGCGGCCCCGACGAGCCCGGCCCCGAAACGCGGGTCCTCGCCGGCGAGAACCAACGCCGGCTCATGGCCGCGGTCAACGCGCTCCCAGACGGCGCCCGGCTCGTGGTGGCGCTGCGCTACTTCGCCGACCTCAGCGTGGCCGAGGTGGCGGCCGCCCTCGGGCTCCGGCCCGGGACGGTCAAGTCCCGCCTCGCCCGGGCCCACGAGCGCCTGCGCCAGGCCCTCGCCGAGCCCCCCGAGGTGCGCTCGGCGGAGGGAGCCTCCCATGCCTGAGCTGGATCTGGACCTTGAAGGGCGCCTGTACGACCTGGTGCCCGTCCTGGCACTCCCCGAGGGTGACGGCCTCCCGGAGGTTGTGGCGGCCCGCATCCGCATGCAGCGCGTGCCCGCCGCGCTCCGGCCACCGCGCCGCGGCCTCCGCGTCGTGGCCGTCGCCCTCACCCCCATGCTCGCCGTCTTCATGCTCCTGGTGGCCTCCTCATCCGTGCGGGGCTGGCTAGCCGACCGGCTCGATTCCGACGACGGGGGGCCTGTTGAGTTCGCCCCGCCGGGCCCGCCGGGGTTCGCCCCGCTCCCGTTCGTGACCGACGCCCCCGAGCCCCCCGAGGCGTTGGGGCCCCGGCTGAGCGTGGCTGCGGCGGCGACCGAGGTCGGCTTCGAGGTGCTTGTCCCCACCGACGCCGCGCTCGGTCCTCCCGCCTTCGCGCACACCGGACACGAACTCGGGGACGGCATCGCCCTGGGCTGGGAGGCGGTGGGCGAGCTGGTGTCGCCGGACCCCCTCGGGACCGGGATGCTCCTCATCGAAATTCCCGGCGGCGCCCTTGCTCCTCCATTCGTAAACACCGGCCCGGCCAGCGTCCAATCGGTGACCGTTGGCGACGCCGAGGCCCTGTGGGTGGAAGGCCCCCACGACTACCTGGGACCGCCGGATCCGGGGGTCTTCGTGCCCGAGCAGACGCCGAGCACCCTCGTCTGGCAACTGCCCGGGCTCACGTTGCGACTCGAGTCATGGCTCCCCAAGGCGCGGGCGATCGCGATCGCCGAGACGATCGAAGCCGACCCGGCGGGCCGTTCGGTGGTGCTGTGACTCGGGCCCGGCCGTTCCGACTCGCGTTGCTCGGGCTCGCCTCGCTTGCCCAGGTGACGACACTGTGGACCGCGGCCCGCGCGGAGGCTTTGTGCGCCCGACGGGTCGACGACTCCGGGTCCGAGACGGTCGCTTTCATTGGAATCGCCCTGGGCCGCGGCGCCGGGGACGACCCGGAAACGCTGGGGCCATTCTCGCCCCAGCGTTTCCGGGTCGGGCAGGTCGTACGGGGGTCGCTCGGAGTTGAAACCGGTGACGTGGTCGAGGTGGACCTGGCCGTGAACGAACAGTTCGAGAACGGACTGGGCATATGGGTCGAGAG
>JACPCJ010000007.1 GCA_016179865.1 Actinomycetota bacterium
GGCTGCGCCTTCGTCGTGTGTCCTTGCGAGGAACGCCGAATGGCTCGGCGATCCGAGCACGGGACTTCCGGGTTGGAGCACTCGGCGGAGCCGGCGACGACCTGATGCCCTGGGTCGATTCTCACTGCCACCTCCAGGGGTTGGACGACACCCGGGCCGTCATCGACCGGGCCGTTGCCGCCGGGGTGGCGCGCATGATCTGCGTCGGCACCGACCTGGCGTCGTCGCGGCAGGCCGTCGAGCTCGCCGGCCGGCACCCCGAGGTGTGGGCCACCGTCGGGCTCCACCCGCACGACGCCACGCGTTTCGACGAGGAGTGGGACGCCATCGCCGAGCTGGCCACCGCCGATCGGGTCGTCGGCGTCGGTGAAGCCGGCTTCGACTTCCACTATCTGCATTCTCCGGCCGACGCCCAGGAGCGTGCGTTCCGGGCCCACGTGTCGCTCGCCCAAAACAGCGGCCGCACGCTCGTGATCCATACGCGTGAGGCGTGGGACGCGACCTTCGGCGTGCTCGACGAGGAGGGTGTGCCGGAGCGCACCGTCTTCCACTGTTTTACGGGCGGCGAGGGGGAGGCCGCAGAGGCCCTGTCCCGAGGCGCCTACCTGTCGTTCAGCGGCATCGTGAGCTTCGGTGGGGCTGGGGAGGTGCAGGCCGCGGCCGCGGCCACGCCGCTCGACCGCGTACTGGTCGAAACCGATGCGCCCTACCTGACCCCGGTCCCGCACCGGGGGCGGCCCAACGAGCCCGCCTACGTGGTGCACGTGGGGGAGGCCGTGGCGGGCGCCCGCGGCTCCCCGGTTGGCGATGTGGCCGACGCCACGTGGGCGAGCACGGCCGCCGTCTTTGGGCTGCCCCCGGGCCCGAGCGGCCAAGCCTCTGGCTTGGCCGGGGCGCCCTTCCCCGGGCTCGCTGGCGCTCGCCCTTTGAGCGGGAAGCAGGCTCCTGGTAGCCTCCCCGGAGTCTCGTGAATACCTTCACAAGCACCCCACCGGTTGTTGACGCGCGCCCGCAAGGGTCATTCGTGCCCAGTACCGGCCCGGCCGAGGACTCGCGCCCCAGCGACCCTCCCGACCTTCGGCCCAGGCTGCGCCCGCGCCGCTGGCGGCGACGCCTGAGCGCGCTCGGCGTGTTCGGCGCCGTGGCGGCGGGCGCCGGAGCGTGGTGGTGGGAGGCGCAGAACGAAGTGAGGGTTTTGGTCGACGGGCGCGAGATCGCCGTCCGCACGCGGGCGTCGACGGTCGCCGGGGCCCTGCAGGACCGGGGGATCACCCTCGAGGCCCACGACCGGGTGGCCCCGCCCCTCGAAGCGCTGGTGCGCGACGGGACCCAGATCGCGGTTTCTCGGGCCCGGTCGGTCACGCTCGACGTGAACGGCGCCCGCCGCACGGTCTGGACCACGAGCGACGAGGTGTCGGAGGTCCTCTCCGAGGTTGGCGTCGACGGTGACGTCATCGAGGCGCCGGAGAGCCTGGCCGCGGGCGGGTCGACCGTCGTCGTGCAGACGGGGAACCAGGTCACGGTGACCGCCGATGGAGGCCAGCGGGCCTTCCGAACCGGGGCCGACACCGTCGGCGCCCTGCTCGACGACGTGGGGATCGGGCTCGACGGCGACGACGAGGTGGCGCCCGGGCGAGAAGCGTCCGTCAGCGACGGCCTCGCCATCGAGGTGACGCGGGTCGAGACCGACGTCACCGTCGAGGAGCACTCGCTGCCCTTTTCCACCGAGCGTCGTGACGACTCGTCGATCCTCCGGGGGCAGGTGAAGACGGTCCGTGACGGCACGCCCGGGCTCGAGCGGGTGGAGTACGAGCTGACGCGGCGCAACGGCGAGGTGGTTGAGAAGGAGGTCATCTCCCGCACGGTGATCCGGGAGCCGGTCGACCGGGTGCTCGCCGTGGGGACCAAGGTCACCGACACCACGAGCGGGAAGGCCTCGTGGTTTTCGGGCGCCGCCGGCACCTGCGCCCACCGGACGCTCCCGATGGGAACCAACGTGAGCGTGACGAACGTGGCCACGGGCCAATCCGTGGTGTGCCGCGTCGCCGACCGCGGGCCCTACGTCGACGGGCGGGTGATCGACCTGTCGCACGACGCCTTTAGCCAGATTGCCAACACCGGCGCCGGGGTCGTGAGCGTCCGCATCTCCTGGTAGCGAACAGGCCCTCCCCGGAATCTCGAGCAAGAAACGGCGGCCCAGCCCTCAAAACTTGCTCCAGATTGCCGAAGTCCCTCGACGTCCGGAATCTCGAGCAAGAAACGGCGGCACAGCCCTCAAAACTTGCTCCAGATTGCTGGAGGCATGCAGTCCGCTACCTTCACGGGCATCGACCTCCTCACCCCCACCGACATCGAGCGGCTGTGTGCCGCGCACGGCCTCCGCCCCAGCCGGGCGCTGGGTCAGAACTTCCTCGCCGACGCCAACACCGCCCGCCGGATCGCTCGCCTGGCCGCGGTCGGGCCCCAGGACCGAGTCGTGGAGATCGGCCCCGGCGTGGGTTCGCTCACCCTGGCCCTGGCCGAGACTGGCGCTTCGGTGCTGGCCGTCGAACGGGATCGCCACCTGCTTCCCGTTCTCGCCGAGGTCACCGGGTCCCTTGGCAATGTGGAGGTGTTCCAGGGCGACGCCCTCGACATCGACTGGAGCCGCCTCCTCGGCCCCCCGCCGCCCGATGGCGCCCCGGGCCCGTGGATCCTGGTCTCGAACCTCCCGTACAACGTGGCCACTCCGATTGTCGCCACGGTCCTGGAGTCGGTGCCCCAAGTGGGCCGCATGCTCGTGATGGTGCAGCGGGAGGTGGCCGAACGCCTGGCGGCGCCGCCGGGGACCCGGGCCGGCGGGGCCATCTCGGTGAAGGTGGCCTACTTCTCTGAGGCCGAGGTCGTCGGGCGGGTGCCCCCGACGGTCTTCATGCCCCGCCCCAAGGTCGACTCGTCCCTCGTGGCCTTCCGCCGCCGGTCGGCACCCGCGGTGGCGGTCGGATCGCCCGAGCGCCTGTTCGCACTCGTGCGGGCGGGCTTCGCTCACCGGCGCAAGATGCTGCGACGGGCGTTGAGCGGTGTCGTCCCCGACGCGGCCGCGACCCTCGCCAACGCTGGGATCGACGCCGAGGCGCGGGCCGAACAGCTTTCCCTCGACGACTGGGCCCGTCTGACCGAGGCGGTGCACTCGTGACCGAGGGGCCTGCCGAGGGCCTGGTCACCGACGCCATCCGGGTGCGGGCCCACCCCAAGCTCACGTTGACCCTGCGGGTGCTCGGGCGGCGCGAGGACGGCTTTCACGAGGTCGAAGGCCTGGTGGCGTCGGTCGACGTCCCATCCGACATCATCGAGGTGGCGCTCCGCGGAGTTCCCGAGACCACCCTTGAGGTCGCCGGCCTCGCCGACGGCGTTCCGTCCGACGGCACCAACCTCGCCGCCCGCGCCGCCGAGCTCCTCCTGCGCAGCCTGCCACCTCCACGAAGGGAGCCCGACGCCGGTGCGCGCCTCTCGGTGAAGAAGGGGATTCCCGCCGGGGCGGGGCTCGGCGGCGGGTCTGCCGACGCCGCCGCCGTACTTCACGCCGTCGCCGGCCTCCTCCCCGACGAGGCCGCCGGGATCGACCTCTTGGAGGTGGCCGCCGAGCTGGGATCCGACGTGCCGTTCTGCACCGTGGGCGGGCTGGCGTGGATGCGGGGCCGGGGCGAACTGCTCGAGTCGCTGGCGCCGGTCCGCGGGTGGTCGGCGGTGGTCGCGGTGCCGTCGTTCGCGTTGGCCACCGCCGAGGTGTACGCAGCCTGGGACGCCCTCGGCGGCCCGAGAGGCGAGCCGGTCCCCGTCCCCGCCGCCCTCGCCGACCTGGCGCCGGAACTCGTGAACGACCTCGAGCCGGCGGCGCTCCACGTCGAGCCCCGGCTGGCGGAGTTCCGCGACCGCTTCCACTTGTCTTCGGGACGCCGGCCGTTGCTTGCCGGCAGCGGCTCCGCCTACTTCGTGCTCTTCGACGACGTCGAGGACGCGGCCCGGGGCGTGGCGGAGGGCATGGCCGAGCACGCCGCGCTGGTCGTGGTGGCCCGGCCGGTGGACGGGGGCGTCACTCCCATCGCCGGCTGAGCACGGCGCCGACGGCGATGGCTACCAGACCGTGAGGGGTCGGGGGTGCCGATGGTCTCGCAGGCGGCGGTCCTTGGTGACCAGGTGCCAGCCGTGTTCGATGGCCGTCGCATAGATCAAGCGGTCGGCCGGATCCCCCGGGAAGGACGAGGGCAGCCCGGCCGCGGTGGCTGCCACCGCGGGAGTCGTCCCGACGGTCCGAACGTCGATGGCCATTTGCTCCAGCCACGAGCGGATCGGCAACTCGACCACGATGCGCTCGCGCTCCGCCAGCCAAGCGAGCTCGAACCAGGTGATCGATGCAACGGCCAGCTCGTCGGCGGCCTCGATCTTGGTCGTGGCAGCCTTGCTCAGCTTGTCAGGTTCTGCCGACCACCAGTGCAGGACGTGAGAGTCGAGCAGGATCGTGGTCACGGCAGATCCCAGTCGACTCCAGTCGTGAACAGCTCGTCGTCGTCGGCGGCGCTCGCCGCGACACCGGAGAACCGCCCCTTCAGCGCGTGGGGGCCCTGAGCCGGGACGAGACGGGCGATGGTCCGCCCGTGTTTGGTGATCTCGATTGCTTCGCCGTCGGCGACCTCGTCGAGGAGTGCGAGGATGCGCGCCTTGACCTCCGTCGCGGTCATTTGTCTGGTCATAGAGTCATTCTAATGACCAGGCCGAGCCGCGTCACGCATCAATCCCATCGCCGGCTGAGCACCACGGCGATGGCGACGGCCCCGGCGGCGGCGACCCCGAGCGACAGCGCCCGGTCGTCACCGGGCATGGCGATGTCGTGCTCCAGGCCGGCGCGCGGCTCGGTCGTGGTCGCCGTGGCGGGCCTCGCCCGCCTTGGGCGTGATCCCGACGGAGTCGGAACGGATGAGGTCGCCCTCGACCTGGGTCGCGGTGACGACTTCAACGCGTGATGGCCCTTCCCCCTCGATCCACTCTTCGACGTTGAAGCGTGCGGGGGAGAGGAGCTGCCCCGTCGATGGGTCCTCGGGCCCCTCGACGGCCACACCTTCGAAGGCGAGATCGAAGTCGGGTGTCCCGGGCGCGCACGACGCGCGGGCGGGTTCGACCGAGAGAACGAGGGGGGAGGCGACGAAGAGGGTGACGGCGAGGGCGAGGAGGAGGGAACGGTTCACCGACCGGGAACGGTAGCGGTGCCCCCCTGGCGGTAGGGCGCCCACCGCTCGACCAAGCGGGCGCGGAGTCGCTGGCTCTCGTCGTGCCGAGCGAGGGCGCGCAGCACGCCCTCGGTCAGGGCCTCGAAGAAGGGCTGGCCCTCGGGCGGCGACCAGTGCAGCCCGAGGGATTCGAGTTGCGCGTCGGTCATGCCGTCGATCACCGCCCACTGTTCGACGATCTCCGCAACGTCTGCGGCGTCGGCCCGAGCGACCCACACGAACTCGTCGGCACCCTGCGCCGCTTCCGCCCATTGGCCGAGGAGCGACTGGAAGAGCTGGATGGCGTCGTCGGGGACGCTCACGAGGTCGCGGTGCTGCGAGACGGCGTCGACGATCGACGTGCTGTTGGCGATCCACACGCGAGCCGCTTCACCCGAGACCGGGCCGACCCGGATGTCGACGCCGGCGACGTCGCCCGCGGCGCGGTCGAGCAGGTTGTGGGTGAGCTGGGTGATGAACTCGGCCCCGGCCGTCTTCACCATGACGTCGAGGGCGCCCGCCGCCAGCGCCTGGTGGTGTGAGCGAATGTCGAGGCCCGCCGCCGTGTAGAGGACGATGGCGGTGTCGGGCGCCGCGGCGCGAATCGGCTCGATGGCCTCCAGGCCACCGAGCCGGGGCATGTTGCGGTCGAGCACGATCAGGTCGGGTTGATGGACCCGGGCGAGCTCGATGGCCTGGAAGCCGTCTCCGCCCTCGCCGACGACCTCGAAGCGCCCGTCGACTTGGAACTGGAGACGCAGGAGGTCGCGGACATCCGCCACGTCGTCGACGACCACCACCCGCACGCGCGCCGGTGTGTCGACGGCTGGCGCTTCTGTCGCCTCCATTACAAGCAGTGTCGCACGCAGATCCGCCGGCCCTGCGTTCGAGTGCCGCGATCGACGTGATTGGTGCGGTTTGGGGGAGCAATACGCGCGCTTCCGGCCGTTCGCATTCCTGGCCCGAAACCTTGGCGCATGGGCGCAACAAAGAACCCAAGTTCGATGAGGGGTTACGACCAGGTCTTTCCGCCGTCCGTGCTGCGGACGGTCCGGGCGCGCTCGCCGTCGTGGGAGGCGGCGAGCAGGGTGTCGGGGCGACCGGGAACGATCTCGACCATGGAGAACCCGCTCGGGACGTCGATCGGCTCGAACGTCTGCCCGCCGTCCCGAGACTCGGCCGCTTGCTCCATCCCGGAGACGATGAGGTGGCGGACGTCGGCCGGGTCCCAGCTCACCCACATCGCGCCCTCGACGCCTCCGAGGGGGCGCCAAGTGCGCCCGCCGTCGGTGCTCTCGACGGCTCCGGCCTGCAGGTCGGGGGCGACCACGTGGTCGGCGTCGGCGGGGTCGACGAGGATCCGTCCCATGAAGGACCGCCCCGCCTCTTCCGACCGGGTCTCCCAGGTGCGCCCGCCGTCGGTGGACGCGAACACGCCGACGGGGGGCGACCCGGCGTAGATGACCGACCCGTCGGGGCTGGCCCCGATGGCGTGGGGGTCGGTGGCCGGCAGGCCGTCGGTGGGCATCTCGAAGGTCCGCCCGCCGTCTTCGGAGACGAACAGGCCTGGGTGCCCACTGACGAGCACCCGGTCGCCGGCGAAGGCCCAGCCCATGGCGTCGGCGCCGTCGAGCGAGTCGACGCGCCGCCAGGTGCTCCCGCCGTCGGCCGACACGGCGACGGCTTCGTGCCCGCCGACGAACGCCCGCTCGGGGTCGCCGGGGTCGGCGACGAGCGAGTGCAGGTCGCCGCCTACGAAGGGTGCGTCGGTCGGCCCCGTCGGCTCATCGTTCGCTTCGTCTCCTCCGCCCCCTCCGCTGAGCCCGGCCAGGGCGACGGCAGCGTCGGGCGCGACGGGGTGGCGACGGACTTGCTCATACGCGGCCTCCGCTGAGGAGTTGAATGGGCCGAGCGTACGAGCGACGTCCTTGAATGTCACGAGGCGTGGTGATGCGGTCTTTCGCACCGATTAGCGTCTGCTCGGTGAGCTCGCCGACTACCGGCCCGAGAGGCCTCCCAGCAGCCGTCGGAGCGGGCTCCGGGGCGGCCCGCCCTCGATGCGTACGCCGCGCCAGAATCCGACGCGGTCAATCACCATCGACGCCGCCTCACTCGGTTCCGGGTACCACCAGGCGGCGTCCGGGTTGACGTCGTCACCGACGACGACGTCGAAGTAGCTGGCGGTTCCCTTCCAGTAGCACTGGCTCCGGTGGGCGCTCATCTCCAGGTGATCCCAAAGGACGTCGTCCCAGGGGAAGTACGTATGGCCGTCGACCACCTCGACGTCGTCGCTCTCGGCGATCACGGTGTCTTTCCACATCGCTCGTGCCATGCGCCGGGAACCCTCGGGTCTCGAGGCGCATTCCGCGTATCCTGCCGCGATGGCCGAGAACCCGAAGGTGAAGGACTCCGCCGCCGCCGGCTTCACCCCCGCCGACTCGCCGATGACGTACGAGGACTATCTGGCGAGCGAGTCGCATCGAGCCTTGTCGACTCCCGCCGTCGTGATCGGGGAGCCCGCCCACGATTTCGCCCTCCCCGTCGATGACTTCTCCGACGGCACCCGGCGCGAGACGGGGAAGGTGTTCCGTCTCCAGGAGGTGGCGGCCAACCAGCCGGTGGCGCTGATCTTCGGCAGCTATACCTGACCGCCGTTCCGGCGTCAGTTGGGCGCCCTTCATGATCTCTACGACCGCCACGAGGACCGGGTCGCCTTCCTCGTCGTCTATGTGCGTGAGGCCCACCCGGAGGACGGCTGGGTGGTGACGCCGAATCGCGACGAGGGGATCCTGGTGAACGACGCCACCACCACCGAGGAGCGACAGGAGTTGGCGATGACCTGTGCGCTGCGGCTCGAAATCCGGATGCCCGTGGTGATCGACGGGATCGACGATGCCGTTTGTAGCGCCTACGGCGGCTTCCCCGACCGCTTGGCCCTCGTCGGACGGGGTGGGGTGCTGCGGTATCTGGCCGAGGAGGGGCCGTGGGGTTTCCGACCGGACGACCTCGCCGCCGCCATCGAGAGCGAACTGCGACGCACTTGACGGAAGCGGAAGCCCGCGGACGGGGTTCTCCGCCCCGTGACTTCCAGGCTGGTTGACGAGATCAGAGACAGTGCGCGGCGGGACCGCCGCGCCCTCATGGCCGGGGTGGCGGCGTCGATCCTCTGGATCGCGCTCGCTGTGTCCCACCCGACCGTCACCTATCACTTTGCGCCCGCCGTACTGGCGGCGGCGCCGGCCCTCGCCGCCGCCGACCGGCGCTCGTCGCGGACCGGCGTTGTGGTTGCCGGGCTTCTCTTCGCGCACCTCACCACCGCCGGCCTCTGGGCGGCCGATGCCCTGCGGGGGCCCACGTTCTTCGGGTCCGACGGCGCCGGGCTCGAAGCCTTGGTAATGGCGTGGCTGGGCGGGTTGGTGGCCGGGGCGATCGCCGGCCGGCGGCTACCCGCCGTGGACCCCGATCCGGCGACCGTCCCCGCCGTTCCCGCCCCAGTTGGGGCCGAAGGCGACCAGCAGGCCGACCAGAGCGACGGCGATGGCGGCGACCACCGCCCACTCGAGGCGTGACCGCCGGGCGTGGCGTGTCCGTGCCTCGTCGCGCGTCCCCTTCTTGGACGGCGTGGGCCTCCCCTTGGGCGGCGTGTACGCGGCCGAGGTCTTCCCGTTGGTGGCAGTGTTCTGACGGGCCATGCGCCGGGAACCCGCCGAACCGCACCACGCTTCCGTCGATTCCGATCTCCTCATGAAGGGAGACCTATCCCATGACCGTGATCTCGGCTGACCTCATCGGGGGCACCACGGTGCGACTCTCGAATGAACGCGACGTGTGGATCGCCGACGAGCCGCTCGACGTCGGGGGGGCCGACGGTGGGCCCAACCCCTATGAACTGCTCCTCGGCGCGCTCGGCGCCTGCACGGCGATCACGATTGCTTTGTACTGCCGGCGCAAGGGGATCCGGCTCGACTCGGTCTCGGCCCGCGTCGAGCTGGAGCGGATCCACGCCGACGACTGCGAGGACTGCGACGAGGGCTCGACCGGCTTCCTGGAGCGGGTGAAGTCGGAGGTCTTCATCGAGGGCGACTTCGACAACGCCCAAGCGGCGCGTTTGAAGGAGATCGCCGTGCGGTGCCCGGTGCACAAGACGCTGGCCCAAGGCCTCCAGTTCGTCGAAACCATCCACGTGAACTGAGCGTCGGCTCGCGGCAGGACTGTCCGACACCGGACAGTCGCGCGCGGCCTTGCGTGGCTCGACGGTTTCCCCTGGCGGAGGTGGTGTCGCCATGTCGCCGTCGGTTCTCGGACTCGTGAGCAACGTGGTCTCGCTTTTCGCACTGGCGTGGGCGTTCGCGTGGGGCAGGAGAGCGGGCAAATTGAGAATGAGTGGGAATGGCGCCCGCCGTCCGGGAGTTCCGAGGTCAACACTCGGATGAACGGAGGTCGTGATGACCGTTGACCTGATCATCAAGGGGCTCGTCGCCGGAGCCGTCGGCACGGTCGTCATGAACCTGTCGAGCGAGACCGAGATGAATTACCGGGGGCGTGCGGCCAGCACGTCCCCGGGCCGGGCCTTCAACAAGCTGCTCAGCTTCGCCGGATGCCCGGTCCTCGACGCCGACGGGCGGGCGCTCAAGATCCTCTCGAGCTGGACGCACTACCTGTACGGGACCCTCTGGGGGCTCGTGTTGTGGGCGTACTTCGGCGAGCTGGAGTGGCCGATCGCCCTGGCGGGACCGGCGTTCTTCCTCACCGTCTGGCTCACAGAACAGGTCGAGCTTCCGCTCCTGAAGATCGCGCCCTGGTCGTGGACATGGGGTGCCAAGGAGGTCGCCATCGACCTCTGGCACCACGTCGCCTATGCGACCGGCGCCGTGGCCGCGTGGGTTCTGCTCGGAGTCGCCGGCGCCGGCTGATCCGGTCGGAGCACGAGCGCCGGAAGGGACCACCCGTCGAGA
>JACPCJ010000008.1 GCA_016179865.1 Actinomycetota bacterium
GCGACGAGAGCTCGTCGCCGACGCCTGGCACGCGTTGCTCGCCGAAGCCGGCCTCCCCGTCGAGCGGCTGGCGCTTGGTGACGCCTACGACTCTGTGCGCCGTGAGTATTGGGCCGCGTGGCGAGGGAACCGACAGTTCACGGCGGTCGACGCCGTCCGCAGCCTGATCGAGGGGTTGGATGGCGACGGGTCCCTGGACCACGTCGCGGACGCGCTCCTCGTTGCCTTCCTCGACTGCTCCGAACGGGCCGAGGTGCTCGCGGTCGCGGGTGTCGACGAGGTCGTCCCGGCGCTCAAGTCCGCCGGCGTGGCGGTCGGGATCGTGTGCGACGTAGGCCTCATGCCCTCGCGGTATCTCCGGGCGCACCTGGAACGCCACGGGTTGCTTCAGTACTTCGACCATTGGTCGTTCTCCGACGAGGTCGGCGTGTACAAGCCCGACCGCCGGATCTTCGAGCACGCCCTCGACGGCTTGGGAGGGGTGGATCCTGCTCTGGCGGCGCACGTTGGCGACCGGCGCCGCACCGACGTGGCTGGTGCTCTCGGGATGGGGATGTGGGCCGTTCGCCTGACGGCCGTCTATGACGACGAGGACCCCGAGGAGGGCCCGTCGGGTGACGTCGTGGTTGCCTCGTATGACGAGCTGCTCCCGGCGCTCGGGCTCTGAACTCCCGCGTTCTTGGCCCTTTCGTTGCGGCCCCGCCGCAATTTCGAGGACCAAGAACGCGGGAAGGGTGTCGCGCCTACTGGCGGACGGCCTCGACCTCGAGCTCGATCTTGATGGTCTTGCCGACGAGGACGCCGCCCGTCTCCAGCACCTGGTTCCAGGTCAGGCCGAAGTCCTCGCGATCGATCTCGGTCGACGCCGAGAAGGCGGCCCGCTGGCCGCCCCAGGGGTCACCAGCGGCGCCCCCGAATTCCACGTCGAGGACGACGGGGCGGGTGACGTCGCGGATGGTGAGGTCTCCGGTGACCTTCCAGCGCTTGCCGGCGGCCTCGACTCCGGTGCTCCGGAAGGCGAGGGTCGGGAAGGACTCGACGTCGAGGAAGTCGGCCGAGCGCAGGTGCTCGTCCCGCGGGCTCTCCCCGGTCTCGATGCTGGCGGCCTGGAGGGTGACCGCAACGGACGATGCCTCCGGAGCTTCGCCGATCTCGACTGACCCGGCGAAGTCGCCGAAACGGCCGCGGACCTTCGACACCATCAGGTGGCGGACGACGAATTCGGCGCTCGAGTGCGAGCGGTCGATCTCCCAAGTGCCGGGGGTGGGGAGTTCCTGGCCGGCGACGGTGCGGGTTGCGAGGGCGGTACTCATGTTTTCTCCTGTTCTCGATCCTGGGGTTCTTCTTGATGAGGGACTTACCAGTTGTGAGTCACTATAGGGAAGTGGGTTACTGCTTGTCAACCCGCTTACTTCTGGTAAGATTCCAGCATGTCGGGTGCTGAGTTCTCACCGTTCTGTCCCGCCTTCCGGCGTGCGGTCGAGATCGTCGGCCGGCGTTGGACGGGTGCCATCGTGAGAGCCCTGCTTTCCGGGGTCACCCGGTTCAGCGATCTCGGCGCGGCGATTCCCGGCCTCTCGGACCGTCTGCTCTCGGAGCGCCTGAAGGAGCTGGAGGACGAGGGCATCGTCGAGCGGCAGGTCATCCCCGAGAAGCCCGTCCGCATCGAGTACCACCTGACGGAAAAGGGTGAGGACCTTGCCGAAGTCGTAACCGCCGTGTCCCACTGGGCCGACCGCTGGGCCGCCGCCGAGGCCGGAGCGCCCGCAGGTAGCTGACAGCTACCCGGCGATCACGAGTCGGTACCCGAGGTCGATCTGCGTCTGAGCCCGGAGCGCACCGTAGCGGGCGTCCCAGGCGCCCGATTCAAGGTCGCGGCGGAGTCCCTTTGCCATGCGCGCCAGGACCTCCGCGGGGAGCTGAGCGAGCGAGGAGATTCCTGCGTGCACTTCGGGTTCCAAGTACATCTCGGGTCGGTTCCAGTAGGCACCACCGAAGCCGTCCTGGCAGTCGGCAGGGACGGGAACGACCTCGACCGAGCGCACATTGAGTCGCGGCGCGACGGCCGCCACGCCCGGGGCGGTCCGCTCCGTTGGGAGCGCGGACCACTCCGGCACGTAGTCCGCAACCAGCCAGAACGAGTGGTCGAGCTCCGGCTCAAACAAAAGGATCACCTGGCGCTGGGCGACCCGCTGCAGCTCAGCCAGCCCGGCGTCAAGTTCGCTCCAATGATGGATCGTCAACACGGCCAGCGCGGCGTCGAACGCTCGGTCCAGGAACGGGAGGTGCTCCGCCACCGCCTGAACCGCCGGCGCGGCATCGGGCGGACGTTGGCCCAGCATCGTGGCCGCGGGTTCGACAGCGATAACAGCACGATCGAAAGGTTCGTAGTTGCCTGTGCCGGCCCCCACGTTGACGACCGTCCGGGCGTCACCCAGCGCGGCATGGATCTGCCGCTGGATGCGCGGATCGGCGCGCCGCGCCTGGGCATATCCACGACCGATGGCGTCGTACCGTGTCACGTCGACATGTTTGCAGCCCCCGGTAAGGGCGGACGATGGAAAGCGATCGTTGGATCCGAGCGGCGATGAAGTGAGTGCGGCCAGCGACACGAGCGCCGCTGGCCTGCACTCTTACGGTGGCCGGGACCGGCGTCGATCCGGTGACCCCGCGCTTTTCAGGCGCGTGCTCTGCCGACTGAGCTACCCGGCCGCGTCGGGCGAAAAGCCCGGCGGTCCTGACGGGATTTGAACCCGCGACCTCCGCCTTGACAGGGCGGCGTGCACTCCAAACTGCACCACAGGACCAGCTGTTGCTTGCGTGCCCCCAGGGGAATTCGAATCCCCGTTACCGCCTTGAAAGGGCGGCGTCCTAGGCCTCTGGACGATGGGGGCTCGAGGGGTAGTGCCCCTGGAAGCGGCCTATCGTAACAGTCGACCTCCCAGGCGCCGACTTGAACTTCCCACCGCCCCCCGCCGCCTACGATCGCCCCCGGGCCGCTAGCTCATCGGGTAGAGCAACGGACTTTTAATCCGTAGGCGCAGGGTTCGAGCCCCTGGCGGCCCACTGCAGCAAATCCCGGTCAGCCCCACTCGTGTTCGGGCTCCCCGGCCGGGGGGCCGGGGAAGAAGGTATTGGTCCGGGCGACGTAGTCCGCGTAGCCGGGGCGGCGTTCCAGGTGGCGCTCGGTGAGGGGCACTCCGGAGACCTTCATTAACAGCACGGTCATCAGCACCGGGCTGGGCAGGCTGGCCGTCCCCGGCCCCGTTGCCGCGGCCACGAAGAAGATCCCCCACCACACACAGAAGTCGCCGAAGTAATTGGGGTGGCGTGTGTATCGCCACAGGCCCGTATCGAGCACGCGCCCTGCGTTCCAAGGCTTGGCCTTGAACCGGGCGAGCTGCCAGTCGCCGACGGCCTCGAAGAACATCCCGACACCAAAGAGCGCGACGCCGAACACCCCCGCCACCCCGATCTTCTCCGGCGTCTCGGCGACCTGGCCGATCTGGATCGGAAGCGAGACCACCCACATCAGGGCGCCCTGGAAGAGAAACACACTGACCAGGCTCACTTGGTCGAAGCGGTCGCCGAGCCGGCGTCGCATGGCCGCGTACCGCCGGTCCTCGGGCGTTCGGCGCATGCGCCAGGCGAGGTAGGCGGCGAGGCGGACACCCCAGATCGTCGTGAGGGCCACGAGAAGGTCTTGGCGGGCGGGGGAGCCGTCGGCGCTGGCCCGCACGATCCAGGCCACGGCGACGAATCCCAATCCCCACGCCACGTCGACCACGTCGGCCCGTCCGAGCCGGATGCCGATGCGCCAGGCCGCGAGCATGACGGCAAGGATCATTCCTGCGCTCACGAGCATGATGACGCCGTACGCCATGGCCTCCATGATGCCGGGGCCGATACCCAAAGTGGGTGCCATCATCACGACGATGGGGTTGTTCGAGTTCGACGACGTCTGGGTCGAGACCGACCGAGGCACCATTCTCGAAGCGGTCACAGCCACGATCCCCGACCGAGGGGTGACCGTCGTCGTCGGCGCGTCGGGCGCGGGGAAGTCCACGCTCCTGCGGCTCTGCAACCGACTCGAGGTCCCGACGAGGGGCACGGTGCGCTTCCGTGGCGACGACGTCGGGGAGCTTGACCCCCTCGGGCTCCGCCGCCGGGCCGGCATGGTCTTCCAGCGCCCGACGCTCTTCGGCGGAACGGTGCGCGACAACCTGCTGGTGGCGGCACCGGATGCTGATGAGGCCCTGCTCACGGCGGTGCTCGAGCGGGCCGAGCTGCCCCCGGCCTTCCTCGACTGTCCCGCCGACGACTTGTCGGGCGGAGAGGCGCAGCGGGCGTGCTTGGCCCGCACGCTGGTTACCGAGCCTGAGGTGCTGTTGATGGACGAGCCCACTGCCGCCCTCGACGAGCGGCCCCGGCTGGCGCTGGAACGGCTGGCGGCCCAGCTGGCCGCTGCTGGGGTACCCGTGGTGTGGGTGACCCACCAGCTCGACCAGATGCGCCGCTTGGCCGACCACCTCCTCGTGGTCGTCGTCGGTCGTCTGCGGTATTCGGGTTCGCTGGCCGATCTCCCGACGCGGGCCGATCCCGACGTCGCTGCCTTCGTGGGGGGTGCCTGACATGCCGGCAGGTGACGTCGAGGCCCTCGGCGTGGCGCTGTCCCTGCTGCTCGTCGTGGCCGCCATTGCGCTGTCGGCATGGCGCCGTCTCGGGCTCGAATGGCCCCTGGCCTGGTCGGCTCCCCGGGCGCTCGTGCAGCTGCTCCTTGTCGGCGGCGCGTTGGCCGTCGTGCTCGACGACGACAGCTCGGCGGTCCTCTGGTGGGCCTGGGTCGTCGCCATGCTGGCCTTTGCCGCCGAGACGGTGGCTCGACGGGCCCTTGGGGTGCTCTTCGGGCTCGGGGTGTTTCCGCTGGAGGGACGCACGCTCGTGCCCCTCACCGGGATGATGGTGGGGAACTCGATGAACTCCACCGTGCTGGTGGCGCGCCGCATCGTGGAGGAACTCCGCGACCGTCGCCCCGAGGTCGAGGCGAGGCTCGCTCTCGGCCAGTCCTCGTCCGACGCTGCCCGCCCCTACGTCCGCGCCGCGCTGCGAACGGCGCTCACGCCGCAGATCGAGACGACCAAGGCGGTTGGCATTGTCTTCTTGCCCGGCGCCATGACGGGCCTCGTCCTCGCCGGTGTCGATCCGGTGGACGCCGTGCTGGTGCAGATCGTGGTGATGTACCTGGTGCTGGGGGCGGCCGCCACGACCACCGTGGCCGTCTCGGTGGGTCTCATGCGTCGCCTCTTCACCAGCGACCACCGTCTCGTGCCGCTCCCTCGCCCGCCCGACCGGTAGGCCGACCGGTCGGGGGCCGTTATTGCCAGCCGGGCACTTTCTCCAGCAGGTAGCGCGAGATGTCGAGGCAGCGGTCGAGCGACTCGCAGAGCTGTTCCTCCCCCAAGAGGATCTTGGTGAGCGAGACGGGGACCCGCGCGACGACACTCAGCGCTCGCTCGGGTGCGTCGGTGGGGGCGCCGTAGGAGTCGATGGCCGAGACCTCGACCGGGAGATCGGGGCCGCCGACGCCAGCAATCTCGGTGGCGAGCACAAGGAGGTCGGGGCCGTGCTGGAACGGGGGAACGGCCCAGGTGAAGGTCAGGGGAAAGTGGAACTCGTCGGGTGGGTCTTCGTCCTCGGGCGAGGTCATCACGACGTCCTCGAAGCTCAGCAGCACGCGGGGATCGAGCTCGAGCGCCAGGTGGAGGTCGACCGGGCCCCCGCAGCCCTCCTCGGGGTGCAGGTCGATTTCCCACGCCTGGCGGAGGGAGTACGTCTCCACGAAATGGCGCTCGTCGTGGACGTGGAAGCCGTGGTCGACGGCGTGATCCTTCAGGTCGGTGACGAACCCCGCCGTGTCGATGACTGCCATGCGGCCATCCTGGCAGATCCCTGTGACAGCTCGCGATCGGAAGAGGGGCGCGTTAGGAGTTGCCGCCGATGATCCCCTCGAACACGACGAAGTACAGGACGACCCAGGTCACGAAGCCATAGATGATCGTGTTGCGGTGGGTGTCGAAGAACAGCTTCGCCTGCGGGCTGTCGTACCCCCCGAGGACACCGAGGGCGGAGAGCTCGATGAAGGCCAGGACCGCGAGGAAGACGATCCACACCCAGCCGGGGTAGCCGAAGCCGCCATCCTGGCCGTAGGCCGAGGAGAAGTGACTGGTGAAGCCCATGAACCAGAGCATCGGGATGGACATCATCGTGTTGGCGCGTGAAGCACGCCCCGCCTTCTTGGCCGACGCCGCCGCCCGCGGGTCTTCCTCGCCCCCGCCCGCCACCGACTCCGCCGAGCCGATGACGATCTTCTGCGCCGGCCAGATCACGAGCCACACGTTGAGGAACATCGTCGTTGCCAGGAGTGCTCCCCACGCGATCGACAGCCCGACCGTGGTCGAGAAGTAGTCGCTGAACTCGCTCCCAAGAGCCCGCTGGAGGCCCAGGATCAGGACGCCGGTGGCGAAGGTGAGCATCGCGCCCCAGCGGAACCACCACAGGGCGCGGAATGTGACCTTGCGGAGCGCCTCGGACCGGGCGCCCGCCTCCATCTGAGCGAAGGCCGGCACCTGCACGAAGTTGAAGTAGTAGAGGAGGCCGATCCAAGTGATCCCGGCGAGGAAGTGGCCGTAGCGGGCCAGCATCTGCCCACCGCTTCCGGGGTCGAAAAAGTCTTTGAAGAATTCCACGGGTGCCCCCCTGCTCTTTCCTGTCTCCCAGTTCGAACCAGCGCGGGAGCGTACCGGCTCTCCCTGCGTCTGTGTCGCTTTACGGCGCGTATGCGCGCCTAACTCACCGCAGACGTGGCGAGGAAGGGCCGGATCTCGTCGGCGACCTCCCTCGGCGCGTACATCACCTCGAGCCAGGTGAACCGGAGGACGGTCCAGCCCAGGGCTCGCAGTTTCCGATCTCGCTGGCGGTCGGTCACGAAGGCCTCCGGTGACGAGTGGGTGGCATACCCGTCGACCTCGATCACCACACGCGGCTCGAGGTGAACGAAGTCGACCCGACCCACGAACCGCCCACGGTCGTCGAAGACGTCGTGCTCGCAGAGAGGCTCCGGGAGGCCGTGGTCGCGGTGGAGGCGGAGCATGGCCTTCTCCAGTCGCGTCGCGCTCGGGAACGGCAGACGCTCTTCGAGGAGGCTTCGGAGGACGCCGGATCCGTTGCGCCCGGGGCGGGCGACGTCGCGCCAGATCTGCACCAGGCCCTCCACCGAGACGAGCTTGCGGCCGAGGGCGTCGTCCATCGCTCTCTGCACCGTCCATCTCGGCACCGCGAGTCCGAGGTCGACGATTGTCCGCATGGGGTTGGTGAGCGGGATGCCGAACCGGCTGGTCTGCGGGTTGAGGTCCTTGGTCCGGTGGACTCGCACGGATTCGATGCGGGGTCGGTGGCTGGTCTCGACGGTCACTTCGGCCCATCCCCGCTCGGTTCCGTCAAATGCCCAGAGCTCAGCAGCCGAGCGGTGAGACACGACGCCCCCGGTGGCAAGCGACGCGGCCATCAGGGTTTGATGGGGGTTCGATGCCGCACCTGCGATTCGGTAGACGCCCCGGTGCACCCGCTCCCACCGTCCCTGTCGGATTCGGAGCTTCATGTGGTGCTCGGGGATGCCCGCCGCGCGTGCTTGTTCGATCGTCAGTAGAGAGTGCTGCTGACGGGCAATCGAGGCGGCGACGAGGTCCCAGTCCATCTCTGTTGCACTAAGCGCGTATGCGCGCCGAAACGCGACACAGACGCGGAAAAAAGATTCAGGCGACGCCGATGAGGACGAGGGCGACGACGACCGCGACGGAGCCCAGGAGGTCGAGGGTCGAGGTGACCACGGGGATGGCGAAGTTGTCGGGGTCGAGGCCCAGCCGGTACGTGGTCACGGTTCCGAGGTAGCCGATCACGGTCATCGCCGCGCAGGTCGAGGCGCCGGCGATGAGGACGACCTCGATCATCTCGAGCGACCCTGGGCTGGTCAACCCGGCTACGGCTCCGAGGGCGTCGGCCGCGATGCCGAGGGCGACGAAGGTCGGAAGGGCCAGGGCGGCGACCAGCACGAGGTCCTCGGCGACCGCAAGCAACCGGAACCGCGCCGGTTCGACCAGGCCGAGGTGCAGCTTGGTCGACACCCGGGAGGAGAAGATCCCGCCGAGGGCCCCCGCCATGGCGAGGAAGGGCGGGATGAGGACGAGGACGGCCGGGAAGGCCACGAAGGCGTCGAGACGCTTCTCAATGGCGACGCCGGCCACGATGCTGATGACCCCGCCGAGCACGTGGACGGCGAGCGATTCGCGCACGATGGTGCGCAGCGTCGGCCGATGACTGCGCAGGCTGCCGACGATGGCCACCAGGGCGCTCACGGCGCACGTGACGGCGAGCGTTGCCGTCAGCGTGGGCTGGTTGGCGAGGTGCGAGGCGAGCCAAAGGCTGGGCACGGTCACGAGGTCGCCGGCGGCCGTCACGACCGGCGCGGCAACGTTGTCGAGGTCCCAGTCCCGTCGAGTGCCGAGGTTCGCGATCCACACCGTGATCGCGCTCACAGCGATTGAGGCGATGGTGCCGCCCACCACCGAAATCACCACGAAGTCGTCGACGCCGATGGCGTGACGCACGCCAAACGCGACTGCGGCGAGCCGCGCAAGGAGCGCGTAAGCGAACGACAGGCCGAGCGAGACGGCGAAGGCGGCGGCGAGGTTCTGACCCAGGATCCCGTCGAGGCTGAGCGTCGGACGGTACGTGCCGGCGTGGATGGCAGTGCCGAGCCGGCTGGCCAGGGTCCCGCCGATGTTGCCCCGCAGCGCGAGGACGGGCGGGATCAGGACGAGGAGGCCAGGGAGGCGCTCAAGCGTGTCGGTGATCGACCCCAGGACGATACCGGCGAGCAGGCTCGCCCCCAAGGCAACCGCGAGCGCGGCGGAGCCCTGCCGGAGGCTGGATGCCTCCCGGCGCAGGACCGCGCGGAACCGCGCGAGTACGACGCTGAGGCGCGGCATGGTGTGGGTGCATCTCCGTCGGGTTCACGATCGTTCGGGCGCAGAGTTTACGGGTGAGTGGGCGGGGATACGCTGAGGCTGACATGGATGCACAGCGGGCCCGCGAACTCCTCGGACAGGAGACCGAGCGAATCGAAGCGCTCATCGACGACGTCAAGGTCGGGGTCGGGGAGGGCAGAAGGATCTCTCGATTCTCGAAAGCCTCGAGCGAGAACTCCGCGACCTGAGTGCGGCCCTCGAGCGCATCGATGCCGGCACCTACGGGGTCTGTGAGGGGTGCGAGCAGCCGATTGCCGAGGAGCGGCTCGAGGCCCAGCCCGCCGCCCGGTTCTGCACCGAGCACGCGCCCAGGCGCTGACGGCGGGCTACTCCGGCGCGGGGACGGGCGGGCTGAACACCTGACCAGCGGGTCAAGTAGCCTCGCCCGCGCACCCCGTCCGGGACGATGCGTCAAGGAGGAGCCGGTGGGATTCAACCTCGACAACCTGGGCAACTGGTCCGAGGACAAGGAATTCAAGGTCGAGGCCGACCGGGCGAAGGCGTACGCGGCAGCGACCAACGACCCCATCCCGGCGCACGTGGCGGGGGAGTCGGCGCCGCCGATCTTTGCCGTCGTCCCGGTATGGGAGGCCATGGGTGCGGCGGCCGCCCAGGTGATCCCACCGGATGTGCTGCCGATGGTGGTCCACGGCGAGCAGGACATCACGTTTCACCAGCCCATTCGCCCGGGCACGGTCCTCGTGAGCAAGGCGGCGCCGGTCGGGGTGCACGTCAAGGGCTCGGGGACCACGGTGGTTGCCAAGACCGAGACGCGGGACGAGAACGGCGACCTCGTCAACGAGCAGTACTTCACCACCTTCATCCGCGGGCTTGCCGACGGCGAGAGTCGCGGCGACGAGGCCCCCGACCACCGATTCGCAGAGGAAGTTCGAGCGACCGACCCGGCCGCCGAGGTCAGCCAGCAGCTCGACGCCGACCAGACCTTCCGTTACTCCGACGCGTCGGGCGACCTGATGCCGATCCATCTCGACGACGACTTCGCCAAGGCGGTCGGGCTCCCCGGCATCATCATCCACGGCCTCTGCACGATGGCGTTCACGAGCCACGCGGTGATCCAAGGCGTGTGCGACGGCGACGCCGCCCGTCTCCGCCGGCTCGCCGTCCGCTTCTCGAAGCCCGTCCTCCCCAGTCAGCAGATCACGACACGCATCTGGAAGGCCGGCGAGCGCGAGGGGCGGACCGTGTACGCGTTCGAGACGACGAATCCTGAGGGGGACCTCGTCATCAAGGACGGGTTGGCGGAGGTTTCTTAGAACTGGCCAGGGTGCTCTTGTTCGCGCACGCCCGCGAGGCGGCTGGGGTGTCGCACGACGACATCGATGCCCCCACCGTGGGGGCCCTCCTCGACGCCGCCGCCGCCCGCTATGGCGAGACGTTTTCCCGCCTCCTGCCGCGCTGCCGGGTCTGGGTCAACGGCGACGAGCCCGCCGACGGCAGCGACACGACCCTGACCGACACCGACGAGGTGGCGGTGCTGCCGCCGGTCTCAGGGGGCTGATGTGGCCCAGGCCATCTTCACCGAGGAGCACGAGGAGCTTCGGCGGTCGATCCGGGCGTTTGTCGAGAAGGAGCTCCGACCACACGCCGATGAGTGGGAGGAGGCCGGTGAATTCCCGAACTGGGTGTTCGAGCGCATGGGAGAACTTGGGTACCTCGGCCTCCACCACCCCGTCGACTACGGCGGCTCGGGGGGCGACTACCTCACCATGCTCGTGCGGGAAGAGGAGATGGCCGCCTGCGGGAGCGGAGGCGTCTCGATGGCCGTCTCCGTCCAAGCCGAATACGTGACGCCGCCGATCGCCAAGTTCGGTACGCACGAGCAGAAGGAGCGGTGGCTGCGCCCGGCGCTCGAGGGCCGGCGCATCGGCGCCCTCGGGATCACCGAGCCGGACGCCGGCAGCGACGTCGCCGGGATCCGCACCCGGGCGGCGCGCGACGGCGACGAATACGTGGTCAACGGGGCCAAGACCTTCATCACCAACGGGTGCCGGGCCGACTTCCTGCTCCTGGTTGCGAAGACCGACCCCGAGGCGCGCCACGCCGGCATCTCGCTCTTCCTCGTCGACACCGACACCCCGGGGTTCGAGGTGGCCCGTCGCCTCGACAAGGTGGGCATGTGGTCGAGCGACACGGCCGAGCTGCGCTTCACCGACATGCGCGTCCCCGCGCAGAACCTGCTGGGTGAGGAGGGCAAGGGCTTCCACCAGATCATGTGGGAACTCCAGGGCGAGCGTCTGGCGGCGGCCGCGGGTGCGTGTGCGGGGGCTCAGAACCTCATCGAGACGACGATGGAGTACACCAAGGGTCGTGAAGCCTTCGGCCAGCGCATCGCCGACTTCCAGGCCACCAAGCACAAGTTCGCCGAGATGCAGACCATGGTCGACGCCGCCCGCGCCCTGGTCTACGAGACGGCCGTCAAGGTGAACGAGGGCGACTACCCGGTGCGGGAGATCACCGAGGCCAAACTGCTGGCCACCCGGATGCACTTCCAGGTGGCCGACGTCTGCCTCCAGCTCCACGGAGGCTACGGCTACATGATGGAGTTCCCCGTCCAGCGGGCTTGGCGCGACAGCCGCCTGGCCCGGATCGGCGCCGGCGCCGACGAGGTCATGCTCGACTACATCGCCAAGCACATGGGCCTCTGATCCCGTCTGCGTCGAGTTAGGGCGCGCATACGCTCCTGGCGCGCCGCAGACGCTGAGGAGCGGCCCGCGTTGTGAACGCCGGTGCGGATCCGTTACCCTCACGCAGCCCCACAGCTTTTATGCCGTCCTCACGCGCCCTTCGAGCGCTCCTCGCGGCCTTCGTGGCCATCAGCGTCGTCGCCCTCTCCCCGGCAGAGGCGCGCGCCCAGTCTCTGGAAAAGCTGAAGAAGGAGGAGGAGGCGGCGAAGCGGGCGGCAGATGAGGCGGCCGCCGAGGTGACTGACTCGATCGGTGAGTACAACAGCATCTACCACGAGATCGAGCGCACCAAGGCCAATATCGCCGCCAAGGAGGAGCGGGCCACCCAGATCGGTGATGTGGCCGTCGACCGGGCCATCGAGGCGTACAAGGGGTCGAACTTCGAGGTGGCCGACGTCTTCGACTCCCAAGACCTCCTCGAGGCGTCTCGCAAGGCCCGGCTCCTCGGCGAGGTGACCAAGAAGGACACCGAGACCATCGACCGCCTCGAGGTGGAGGCGGTGGACCTCCAGACTGAGCGTGAGAAGCTCGCCGACCTCCTCGACCAGGCGCAGGCGATCATCGACGCCAAGCGGGCGGCCGAGAAGCGGCTCGAGCAGCGCTTCATCGAGCTCACGGCCAAGCGCAAGGCTCTGGAGGCCCGCCTCGCCGCGCAGGCAAGGAACCGGGGCCGCCGCGGGAGCTTCGCCGGCGTGGCGGCGCCGACGCCCGTGGACGGGCTTGTGTGCCCGAACCCCGGGTCGTCGTTCACCGACTCCTTCGGCGCCCCCCGCTCCGGCGGACGGCGCCACAAGGGCACCGACATGATGAACGTGCGGGGCGCCCCGCTCTACGCCGTGACGTCGGGAACCGTGACCTTTGGGAATGGCGGTTTGGCCGGGAAGTCGGCCTACCTCCATGGCAGCGACGGGAACCTCTACTTCTACGCCCACCTCAGCGAGTTCGGGAACGGCGGGTCGGTCAGCCAGGGGGCCCTCATCGGCTACAACGGCGCGACCGGGAATGCGTCCGGTGGCGCCCCCCACCTCCACTTCGAGATCAAGATGGGCGGGAGCCTGACCGTCAACCCGTATCCGACGGTCCGCCGCATCTGTTAGCAACCCTCGCCCACCCCGACCAGGCAGCCGGGGGGGGTCGGGTAACCTGGCCCCACCTGATGAATGAGCAGCGGCGCGTCGATCGATTCCTGGAGCCCGGTTATCTCGAGGGCCTCGGCGCGCGTTCCGACGAGGAGCTGCGCGAGATGCGTCGGGAGTGCAGCGAGGTCGAGACGGAATTCTCCTACCTCCGCCGGCTCGCCCAGGCCCGCATCTCCATCCTCCGGGCCGAGCACGACCGGAGAGAGCGGGGGGCGCCGCTGTCGGAGCTGATCGATCACGAAGAAGCTCAGCGGGTACCGGCGGGGCCTGGAGCGCCTCGTCGAAGACGACACGCTGGCGAAGCTGCCTACGCTCGACGACGGCGAACTCGATGAGTCGATCGAGCAGCTCGAGGCGCTGGAACGAGAGGTGTCCGATACCCGAGCCTCGCTCCACCGGGTGATCGATGCTCTCGCCGACGAGCTCGCGGCGCGTTCGACGACCGGCGCGTGAGCGAGCGGAGCGAGCGAACCAGGGAACAGGCGCCCCGCTCAGCGGGGCCGCCGCCGAAGGCGGCAACCCGATGAGCGAGCGGAGCGAGCGAACCAGGGACCAGGCGCCCCGCTCAGCGGGGCCGCCGCCGTAGGCGGCAACCCGATGAGCGAGACGTCGGTCGCTGGCCCCAGCTCGGGTACCGACCTCCCCTGTGTTCTCATCGTTGATGACGACGCCGTGACCCGCCGGTTCGTGCGGGCGGTGCTGGAGGGCCTGGGCCTGCGAATCGAGGAGGCGTCCGACGGCGAGCGAGGCCTCGCTCTGGCGCAGGAGCTGAACCCGAACGTCGTGATCCTCGACGTGACCATGCCCGGCCTCTCGGGGGTAGAGGTCGCCCGCCGCCTCCAGGGTGACGCCAAGGTGCTCATGCTCACCGGGGTTGACGACCCGGACGTCGAGGTCGAAGCCGGGGCGGCCGGCGCCTCGGCCTACCTCGTCAAGCCCTTCTCGCCCCGCGAGCTCCTCGACACCATCGAGCAGCTCGTGGGTGCCCTCGACCTTCCCGATGAGGACGTCGCCCGAACGCAGAGTGCGGCGGTCGAGGCGGGGGAGCGGCAGCTGCTCATCGCCGCCGAGGAGCTGAGCGACAGCATGCGCCGCGAACGAGAGCGCTCGGCGCGCCTCGAGGAGACCTTGGACGAGTTGCGGCACGCCTACCTCGAGACGGTGCGCTCGCTGGCCTACGTGGTCGAGTCGAAGGACGCCTACACGGGTCAGCACCTGGAGCGGTGCCGGGTATATGGGATGGCCCTTCTTCGGGAAATGCGCCTGGATCAGGAGCTCCGGGAGGCGGAGTACGGGTTCCTCCTCCACGACGCCGGGAAGGTCGGGGTGTCGGAGCGAATCCTGAACAAGCCCGGGCCGCTCACGGCTACGGAGTGGCGCATCATGCGCACGCATCCGCTGATCGGCTACCAGATGGTGGGCGGGATCCCCTTCCTCCGGGCGGCGGCGGAGGTCGTCCGCTACCACCACGAGATGTTCGACGGGTCCGGCTATCCGGAAGGTCTTCGCGGCGCAGGCATCCCGCTGGCGGCCCGGGTCTTTTCCATCGTCGACGCCTTCGACGCCATGACCACCGATCGCCCCTATCGCGAGGCCTTCCCGCTCGAGCAGGCGGCGTCTGAGCTCGAGAAGATGGCGGGTACCCAGTTCGACCCCGAGATCGTCGAGGTCTTCGTGCCCATGTGCGAGCGTCTCCTGCCTTCGAGTTCGCGTGCCGCCGGCTGAACCGGGTACGGGGCGGGCCCGGGGCGGGCGCTAGCGTCCCGCGGATGCGGGAGAGCCTTGAAAACCGCATGCGGGATCTCGGGGAGTTCATCCGCGAGCAGCGGCGGACGGCCCGCTTGTCGCTGCGGAAGCTGAGTGAGCAGGCGGGGATCTCCAACCCCTACCTCAGCCAGATCGAGCGGGGCCTGCGGAAGCCCTCGGCCGAGATCCTCCAGTCGATCGCCAAAGCCCTGCGCATCTCGGCTGAGACGCTCTACGTGAGGGCGGGCATCCTCGAGGAGCGGCCCGACGACCATGACCTCGAGGGCGAGATCCTGCGCGACCCCACCATCTCCGAACGGCACAAGCAGACGCTGCTCGAGATCTACCGCTCGTTCCAGACCGAGCACGCCGTCGCCACCATCGAACGCCAGCGAGACGAACCCGACGACGAAGCGGCTTCTTAATTCCTCCCAACTTGGCCTCGCTGCCGTCGCACGGGACGCGCAAAGAGGCCAAATTCGGAATTCCTGAGTAACTGACTAGGCTTTCTCGCCCATGCCCCGCTCTGAAGATCCGCTCGGGCTCGGGCCCCGGCGTCTCGCCATCCTCTCCATGCACACGTCGCCCCTCGCCCAACCGGGGACCGGCGACGCCGGCGGGATGAACGTCTACGTGGACAGCCTCTCCGCCGCCCTGGCCCGGGCCGGCGTGGCCTGCGACGTCTACACGCGGGCCGAACACCCGGAGGCTCCGCCGGTCGTGACGCTCGACGGCGTCCGCGTCCACCACGTGGTGGCGGGGCCCGAAGCCCCCGTGCCCAAGGAGCACCTCCCCGACTTGGTTGAGGAGTTCACGGACGGCGTGGCGAGGGAGATCGAGTCGACGGGCTCGAGGCCCCGACTCTTCCACGCCAACTACTGGCTCTCGGGGGTCGCCGGTCACGCGCTCAAGCACGAACTCGAGTTGCCCCTGGTCAGCACGTTCCACACCCTCGCGCGGGTGCGGGCGGTCACCGACCCGGGGACGTCGCCGGAGCTTCGGGCCCGGCACGAGTCCGACACCGTTCGCTGCTCCGACCTCATCCTGGCCTCGACGGGTGACGAGGCCGACGACCTGCGCCGCCTGTACGACGCCGGCCCGGGCCAGGTCGAGGTTGTGCCCCCGGGCGTCGATCACACCGTGTTTCACCCCGGTGACCGGGCGGCGGCTCGGGCGGCGCTCGGCCTTGCCAATCGCCAGGTGCTCCTCTTTGCCGGGCGGATCCAGCCCCTGAAGGGCCTCGAGCTGGCGGTATCGGTGCTCGCCCGTCTCGAAAATGAGCGGGCGATGTTGGTGGTGGTGGGAGGCCCCAGCGGCTCCGATGGCCCCGCCGAACTGGACCGAATTCGCGAGCTGGTCGAAGACCTCGCCGTGGGGCCACAAGTCCGCTTCGTGCGCCCGCGGCCCCACGACGAGCTGGCGGACTGGTACCGGGCCGCCGACGTCTGCCTGGTTCCCTCCCGCAGCGAGTCGTTCGGGCTTGTGGCTCTCGAAGCCGCCGCCTGCGGAACCCCGGTCGTCGCCTCGGCCGTGGGGGGCTTGTGCTCGCTCGTGGTCGACGGGGAGACCGGGTTCCTGGTCGAATCCCGCGACCCCGCCCACTGGGTCGCCCCGGTGTCCCTCCTCCTTTCCGACCGGGCGCTGGCCGCCGAGCTGGGCGCCAGCGCCGAGGGCCGGTCCCGCCGGTACTCATGGGACATGGCCGCGGCTCGGCTCCGACGCCTGTACGCCGACCTGGCGCTGCGGGCGCCCGCCGAGTGCCGCTGAGCCGCCGGCTTGATGGGGTCGCCGGTCGAGGATGCTCGGGAGTTCCTCGCCCGCCATCTCGAAGGCCCCGTCGCCGCGCAGGAGTGGGTCCAGCACGTCGAATACGACGGTGAGCTCGACCGCTGGTACGTGCGCTTCGGGTGTGAGGGTCGAGACGCCGCGACCATCTACTT
>JACPCJ010000142.1 GCA_016179865.1 Actinomycetota bacterium
CATGGCCCGCATCGCGTCGGCCCTGGCCTCCGCCTCCACTCCGCGGACACCCTCGGGCGCCGAGCGCAGCCGCTCGAGCAGCTCCCTCGGAGGCCGACGCCCGCTGTAGCCGACCTTCTTCAGGAAGCTCCCCAGGCGGACGTCCCCGAGATGCGCCGCGGCCTCTGGGGTGGGGTAGCGCTCCAGGAACGCCAGGCAGATCTCCGAACAGACGTCGGCGAAGATCACCGCAGCTCCCGGCCAGTACGCCTCCAGGCACGCCCGGAGCTGGTTGGACAGGGCCACCCGCTGGTCCACCAGGTCGTCCCGGGTGCGCACCACCGACCTGAGGGCCCGGGTGTGCTCGGAAAGGGGCTCCAGGCGCCTCAGGCGGTGGCCGTCGGTCCGGGCGACGTCGGCGATCACGTAGGCATCGCCGGGGTCGGACTTGGCCCCTCCCACGGCGTAGCGGCGCCTGAGGTCCTTCATGGCGAAGGTCGGGATCAGCACGATCGGGTAGCCGGCCTCCAGGATCCGGTCGACGAGGCGCCCCTCCGGGCGTTCGATGCCCACGAGGATCTCTCCTTGCCTCGCCCACCGAGCGAGATGCTTCACGAGCTCGTCGAAGCCATCCCGCGAGTGAGCCACCGTGGCCCGGCCCCGGACCTTGCCGGCGGGGTCGACCACGCAGAGGTCGTGGGACTCCGCCGCCCAGTCGATGCCACAGAACATCAGACCTCCCTTCTCTCGGGGGGCCGTCCCGGTGACGGAAGCGCGCGGCGGTTCATTACTGACTGGCGCTCGAGGCGCGTCTTCCCATGGCCGCTCTGCGCTCCCGGAGGCCGGCGGGGGTGGCGGTATCAGACTGGCCCTCGAGGGGCGATGGCACCTGGCCCTCCCCCCGCCGGTCACCGAGATGCTCAGAGCATGCACCCCGGGAGAGGCCGTTCCTTGGAACCTCACGCAGGAAGGGTGGATCAGTAATGGCCAAGGTCGCCAAGGTCGCCAAGGTCGCCAAGGTCGCCAAGGAAGGGAAGGCCCACAAGGTGGGGAAGGCCACGAAGTCTGCCGAGCCCCCGAAGCGCGCGAGGCCGGCCAGGCCGGCGAAGGCGGTCGTGACGACGGCCGACGCTCCTCCCGGCCCGGCCGACGAGCTCG
>JACPCJ010000062.1 GCA_016179865.1 Actinomycetota bacterium
TCGAGATCGGCGTCGAGGAAGGCGCCGTAGGCACCGATCCCCGCGTTGGCCACGACGATGTCGATCGGGCCGAGCGCCGCCTCCACCGACGCCACCGCCGCGGTCACCTGCCCCCGGTCGGCAACGTCGGCGCTGGCGGTCGTGGCCTCGGCGCCGGCGGCCCACACGTCAGAGGCAACGGCGGAGAGGTCAGCGGCGTTGCGGGCGACGAGCCCAACCTTGGCTCCCCGCTTGGCCGCGGCCAGCGCCACCGACCGTCCGATCCCGCGCGAAGCACCCGTCACCAGGGCCACCGCTCCCGACCACTTCATCGCTTCGCCCCTTCTGTGACTCGAACCAACCCGTCGATCATGCGCTCCACCACCTCGACCGTGGATTCCGCCTTGCCCGTCGTGAGGATGTGGATCGTCGCCTCAGCGAAGGCACCGAGAAGCAGCCGGGCGGCGGCCTCGGTGTCGACGGGGGCCAGCTCCCCGCGAGTGACCCCCCCTTCGAGCAGGGCGCGAACCATGGCGACCCCGCTCTCCTGGTCGGAGCGGCCGGCGGCGTCGAGCGCGGGCACGGCCCAGCAGTCGCGCAGGAAGAAGCGGGCCTCGGGTGCCGAGTCGAGCGCGGCCAGGAAGGCGCGCAGGGCCCGCTTCAGATTCTCGGGCGCGGTGGCGTCGGGGTCGATGGCGGCGTTGGCCTCCCGTCCCAGCCGCTCCCAGATCCCGTGCTGGAGATCGGCGGCGAGATCCTCTTTGTCCCTGAACCAGTAGTAGACGGCGCCCTTGGTCACCCCGGCCCGGGCGGCGATGTCCTCAATCGACGCCGCGTGGAAGCCCCGTTCCGCGAACTCGGACAGGGCGGCATCAAGCACGCGCTCTCTCGTGTCGGCCTTGGGGGCTCGGCGGGCGATGGCGATCCCTCCTGGTCAGGACATACGCTCCGTATGGAGATCATACGGAGCGTATGGGGGCAGCATGAAACTCGAAGGTGCCGTGGCGGTGGTAACGGGAGCCGGAAGCGGGCTGGGCGAGGCCCTCGTGGTTCGACTCGCCGACGAGGGGGCGACGCCGGTCGTGCTCGACCTTCGGCCCGACCGTGTCGAGCGCGTGGTCGACGACCTGGTGGCAGCCGGGCACGAGGCGACGGGCTGGACCTGCGACGTGTCCGACCGGGATGCCGTCAAGCAAACCTTCGCCGAGATCGGCGAGCGCCTGGGCCGCGTCGACCTGCTCGTCAACAACGCCGGGCGGAGCGCCTTAGTGCCCTTCCTCGACATGACCGACGAGGAGGTCGACTGGGTGACGGGCCCAAACCTCATGGGCCCCGTCCACTGCATCCGAGCGGCAGCGCCGCTGATGCCCCCGGGGAGCCGGATCGTCAACGTGACCTCGCTTTCGGGGCGCATTCCGACGCCGGGGGAGGCGTACTACTCGGGCTGCAAAGCGGCGGTGGTGGTGCTGAGCGAGGCGCTGGTGGCCGAGTTGCGAGGCCGCGGCATCGGCGTCACCGTCGTCATGCCCGGCGAGATGTCGACGGCGCTCTTCGACGAGCACCCGTCGTGGGACCTCCGCCCGGAGTGGCAGCACCGGATGGAGGTGCCGCCGGAGCGGGTGGCGGCGGCGGTCGTGCGCGGGATCCGGCGGAACCGCTTCGAGGTCGTGTACCCGCGCCACATGCGGGCAACGCTGCTGTTCCAGCGGGTGAACCGCACGCTGTTCCGCTGGGGCGTGGGCCGTTACTACCGGACCGTGGAAGGACGGATCAGTCGAACAGGAGCCCAGCCAGCCGCTCGTGGTGCCAGTCCGAGCTCCCCATGAGGAACTCCGAGGCGTAGGCCCGGCGCATGAACAGGTGGAGGTCGTGCTCCCACGTGTAGCCGATCCCGCCGTGGATCTGAATGCCGTCCTTGGCCGCCCGCCTGGCCGCCCGCCCGGCGGCTGCCTTGGCCACGTGGGCGGCACGGTGGCGATCGGCGTCCCCGGCGTCGAAGGCCATGGCGGCGTAATAGACGGCCGCCGTCGCCCGCTCGACGTCGAGAGCCATGTCGGCGAGCTTGTGCTGCACGGCCTGGAACGAACCGATGGGGCGGTCGAACTGCACCCGCTCCTTGGCGTACTCGACGGTCATGTCGAGGATCCGTCGGGCCGTGCCCACCAGCTCGGCCGACAGCGCCACCGTCGCCCGCTCGAGGCAGCCGGTCAGCGCGTCGGGATCGAGTGGGAGGGCGGCGTGCTCGCCCATGGGGACGTCGAGTTCAAAGAGCCTGCGGGTCGAGTCGAGCGTCTCGACGGGGCGGGCGGGGAGGGGGCCGGTGATGATCGCCCCGCCGGGGACGACGACCACCACTTCCTCCACCGCGTCGGCCTCGACCACGAACCGGCGTACCCGGTCAGCCGAGGCGACCCACTCCCCCGACTCCCCGGCGACGGCGACGGTCCCGGTCGCCGCCGGCTCGCGGCCCAGGGCCGCGACGACGGGCCGGTAGAGGGCGGCGGTGGCGAAGAACGGGCCGGGGGCGAGCACGGCCCCGGCCTCCTCGAGGAACAGGCACAGGTCGACGAGCGGCCCGTCCCCGAGCGCTACCCACTCGGTCAGGTGCTTCCACAGCGGATCGGCCGCGCTTGGGTCGTCGGCGTGGGCACGAACGACGCTCAGCGGGTACTCGTTGGTGAACAAGCTCCGGGCCGTGTCCGACAGGAGCTGCTGGTCGTCGGTAAGGGCGAAGTCCATCGTCGGGTCAGGCTCCGCGGGGGAGGCCCAGGACGCGCTGGGCGATGATGTTGCGCTGGATCTCGCTCGTGCCCCCGGCGATGGTGCCGGCAAAGCTGGCGAAGAACCGGCGCCACCACACCGGATCGCCGGGCTCGCCGCTCGTGACCGCCCCGTCGGGCCCGTGGAGGGTCATCCCCACCTCGAACTGGTGCTTCAGCAGCTCGGAGTAGGCGAGCTTCATGTACGAGTGTTCCGCGCCACCGGCCCCGGCGGCGAAGCCCTTGTGTCCGAGCGCCCACAGGCTGGCGGCTTCCTCGTAGAGGGCGGCGATCTCCCGGCGGATGCCGGGGTCGGCGTCAAGCCCTCGGGCCTTCGCCACCCCCACCAGCTCGTCGACCGTGTGGCGGCAGCGAGCGACGCCGGGCACCCACAGGCCGCCCCGCTCGTGGGCCAGGGAGCCGGTGGTGATGCGCCACCCGTCATTCACGTCGCCAAGCAGGTGGGCGGCCGGGACGGCGACGTCGGTGAAGAAGACCTCGGCGAACTCAGCCGCCCCGGTGATGTGGCGGAGCGGCCGCACCTCGATCCCCGGCGTGTCCATCTCGATCATGAGCACCGAGATGCCCTTGTGCTTCGGCGCGTCCGGGTCGGTGCGCACGTAGCACATGCACCGATCGGCGATCATGGCGTACGACGTCCACACCTTCTGGCCGTTGACGACGAAGGTGTCGCCATCTTGGACGGCCCGGGTCTGGAGCCCGGCGAGATCGGACCCGGCGTTGGGCTCGCTCATGCCGATGCACCACACGGCGTCGCCCCGGATGGCGGCGGGGGCCAGCCCCCGCTGCTCCTCGTTCCCGAACTCGAGCAGGCTCGGGCCGACGATGGCGTAGCCGGGGAAGTGGAGCGACCTCGGGACGTCGCGGGCGGCGAGCTCGGAGAGGTAGATGAGGGTCTGGGTGGGCGTGGCGTTCCGTCCCCCGAGCTCAGGCGGGTACCCGGGCACCATCCAGCCGTGGTCGAACAGGGTCGCCTGCCACACCCGCGCCCAGTCCGGCAGCAGCTCGGGGGGTGCGCCCCCGTCGCTCGACTCGTCCGCCAGGTGACGGCCGTACTCAACCGCCTCGGGCGGTGCGTGCTGGTCGAGGAACGCCGCCAGCTCGGCCCGAAAGGCCTCGTCCTCCGCACTCCAGGCGAGCTTCATCGGCGGGCGGTCCCTCCTGAGACTGACACGAGCGTCAGGTACGCTACCGGGCCATGACGCCCCCCGACGAAGCCCCGGCCGAGGCTCCCATCGAAGAGCAGGTGACCTCCTCGCTCGACGGCGGGGTGGCCACCATCACCATCAACCGGCCCGACATCGGGAACTCGCTCAGCTTTGACATGCGCGACCGCCTGATCGAGCTGTTCGAGCAGGCGTCGGCCGACCTCGCCGTGCGATGCGTCGTGCTCACCGGCGCCGGCGACCGGCACTTCTGCACCGGGGCCAACCTCGGGGGCTCGTCGAAGTCCGCTGCGCCGGCCCGGCCCGAGGGTGCGCCCGACCGGGCCGTCGGCGACGCCGCCCGCATCATCCGGCGCGGCTGGCAGCGCCTCATCGGAGCCATCCTCGACTGCGAGAAGCCGGTCATCGCTCGGGTCAACGGCACCGCCGCCGGCGGGGGCGCCCAGCTCGTGCTCGCCGCCGACCTCGCCGTGATGGCCGACGACGCCCGCTTCATCGAGGTCTTCATCCGCCGGGGCATCATCCCCGACGCCGGCGGCGCCTACCTGTTGCCCCGCAGCGTGGGGCTCAAGCGGGCCAAGGAGATCATGTTCTTCGGCGACGACGTGCCCGCCGCCGAGGCCGAACGCATCGGCATTGTCAACCGGGTCGTCCCCCGCTCCGACCTCGACAAGGCCGTGTCCGAGTGGGCCGACCGCTTCACCAACCTGCCCACCAAGGCCATCGGAACCATCAAGGGCCTGCTCAACCGCAGCTTCGAGTCGAGCCGGGGCGAGGCCTTCGAGGACGAGGCCGTCCTCCAGGAACTCAACAACGCCACCGAGGACGCCCGCGAAGGCATGACGAGCTTCGTCGAACGCCGGGAGCCCGACTTCAAGGGCTGGTAGCCCGTCAACCCCAGGTGCCGCTCACGAGATATGGGCCCGGCATGTCGTCGAAGCCCCGAAGGCACACGGGGCCGACGGGGTGGAGCTCCAGACCGGCGGCGAGCGACACCCGCATGGCCCACTGCTGCCGAGCCGTCATCCACCCCACCTCGACGTCCTCGTCTGCCGGTGCTGCTCGGAGCGCGGCAGCCAGAAGCAAGGCGGCCGCGTCTTCGTCCACCGCGGCCAGAAGGCGCGGACCGACAACCCCGATCATCACGTACCCCTCCCTGCCCAAGGCAAGGAAACGGCACCCGCTGTCAGCCATGGCCTCGAAGTCGACGCCGTGCGACGCCCCCCGGCACCGCCGGTCCACCTCGCCCATCCACCCGTAGTCCGCGGACGACGCCGGGCGAACGCCGTCGGTGTCGGGGAGTCGGCTCACGTCGACTCGTCCCCACGCCGTGACCGCCGGATGGAGGGTGAAGCCGGCGGCGGCGTACCGCCGCGCCGCCCGAGGATCAGGCGAGGCGACGATCATGCCGCGGCGCCCGTCGCCGAAGGTGAGGGAAGCTTCGAGCAGTTGGCGCCCAACACCCTGGCCCTGCGCATCGACGGCCACGCCGAACAGCGACAGGACCCACACGTCCTCTCGCACCAAGGCCTCGGCGAACCCGATGACCCGCTGATCCGTCACGGCGACGAAGGACCCGTCCGGGTCTGTCGTCAGGAAGCGCTCCAGTCGCGCCTGCGTGCGGGCGACCATCTCGGGGGTGACCTCGGGCGGAGGGAGCCCGGCCACGTGGTACCGCCGGCGCACGTCGAGCCAGGCCGCGTGCCACACGGCTTCGCACGCCGGGACGTCCTCGGGAGTCATGGGCCTGATCTCGACCACGGCGGCATCATGACCGGCCGACGGCGGCCAAGAGAGGGAATTCCTCACCTCGCCGTCGCGATCGTCGACCTCGGCTGCTCGCGCTTGTACTGAATCGCAAGTAGGGTCAAGGTCGTGGCGCAGCCGCGCTGGTCGACCGGATGGGGCCGAACCCTGGTTTGCGTCGTTGGCGTCATCGCGGTGGTCGTCGTGGGGTTCGTCGTGTTCGGAGGCGGCTTCTTCTTCGTCGCCCTGGTCGCCCTCGATAACCAGAACGACATCAGCGATACCGAAATGCTGATCGTGCTCACAACGCTCGGCATTGCCGTGCTCACAGGGGTCGCCTTCGGCATCTACGGCGTCCTGCGCTGGACCGTCTTGGGCCCGAAGTACGCGAGTCGCCGCCCTCCCCCGGCACCGAATCCGGCGGTCGAGCCCATCCGCGCCAACCGACCCCTCCGGGCCCCCGGCCACTGACACCTCTCAGCGTCTGCGTCGCGTTACGGCGCGCATGTGCTCCTAACTCACCGCAGACGCAGAGAACGGGTCACCCCCGAGGCAGGCCGAGCACCCTTTCGGCGAGGATGTTGCGCTGGATCTCGCTCGTCCCGCCGGCGATGGTGCCCGCGAACGAGCGCATCCACTGCTCGGCCCAGCTCCCCTGGCGCCAGATGGGCTCGGCCTCGATGGAACGGTCCAGGCCGTACGCCCCGAGCCACTCGTGGGCGGTGAGGCACAGCCGCTGCTCCACCTCGGAGCCGAACATCTTCAGCAGCGAGTGCTCGTGGGGTTCCTTGCCGACCGTCGACTTCGCAAAGCCGCGATACCCCATGAGCAGCGCGGCCTGGGCGTCGACGAAGTAGTTGGCCACGAGATCCCGGAAGCGGGGGTCGTCGTAGAGCTCAGCGCCGTCGGGCCGGGTCTCGTGGCCCAGTTCGATGAGCGCGTCGACCGCCCGCTGGAGGCCGTTGGCGCTGCTGACCCACAGCATCCGCCGCTCGTGCACCAGCGAACCCCGGGTGATGGGCCAGCCCTGGTTCAGCTCGCCGACCAGGTTCTCCGCCGGGACCTCGACGTCGGTGAAGAACACCTCGTTGAAGTCTGCGTAATCGGGGCTCGTCAGCTCCGGAAGGGGACGGGTCTCGATGCCGGGCGTCTTCATGTCGATGACGAGGACGGAGATGCCCTTGTGTTTGGGCGCCTCGGGGTCGGTGCGCACGAAGCAGAAGCAGAGGTCGGCGTGGTGGGCGCCCGACGTCCACACCTTCTGCCCGTTCACCATGAAAGCGTCGCCGTGCTGAACCGCCCGGGTCTGGAGTGACGCCAGGTCGGAGCCGGCGTTGGGCTCGCTCATGCCGAGGCACCACGTGATCTCGGCCCGCAGCGTGGGGATGGCCCAGCGCTCCTTCTGCTCCTCGGTCCCGTAGTCGAGGATCGACGGGGTGATGATCGAGAGCCCCTGAGGGTTGAACGAGCGGGGGACGTCGCGGGCCGAGAACTCCTCGAAGTAGATCATCTGCTGAACGGCAGTGGCGTTGCGCCCGCCCAGCTCAGGGGGCCAGCCGGGGACGAGCCAGCCGTGGTCGAAGAGGGTGCGCTGCCACTCGGCGGCCCAGGCGGGCATGTGCGCCGACGACTGCCGCTGTTCCTGCTGGTCGGCCGGGGGTGGCGGGTGCTCCTCGAGCCACGCCACCAGCTCGGCGCGGAACGCCTCGTCCTCGGGCGAGTACGTCAACCTCATGTCGGGGGAAGGTAGCGCGCTACCCTCCGCAAACCCGACGCCGGCGTCAGGTTTCGCGATGGATTTCGAGTTCAGCCCCGACCAGGAGATGCTGCGCGACAGCGTGCGCCGTTTCCTCGCCGATCGGGCACCCATCTCCTTCGTGCGGGAGATGTACGACGACCCCCGCGGTGTGCGCGACGAGGTGTGGAAGGGCCTCGCCGCGCTCGGCGTCGCCGGGATCCTCGTCCCCGAGGAACACGGCGGCCTCGGCCTCGGCATGGTCGACATGGGCGTCGTGCTCGAGGAACTCGGGCGGGCTGTATTCCCCGGGCCGTTCCTCGCCTCCGCCGTCGGCGCCGTGAGCCTGGCGGATCCGGCCCTCCTCCCCAGGCTGGCCTCCGGCGACACGGTCGGCACCGTGGCCCTGTTCGAGGCCGGCCGGCGGGCCGACTGGTCGAGCGCGTCGACCACGGCAGTCGAGACGCGCGAGGGGTGGGCGCTCACGGGCCGGAAAGTCCACGTACCCCACGGCGCCAGGGCCGACGTCCTCCTCGTGACCGCTTCCGTTGCCGACGGGAGCGGCGGTCTCGGCGTGTTCGCCGTCGACGGCGAGGTCTTGGGTGCCGGAGTTGCCGGAGAACTCGCCATCGACGGCACCCAAAAACTGGCGACGGTCAACCTCGACGCCACCCCGGCGCGACGCGTTGACGGTGCGGGCGAGGCCGAGGTTGCCGAGGCCGTCGACCGCGTCACCACCGCTCTGGTGGTCGACGGGGTGGGCGCGGCCTCAGCTGCCCTTGACATGTCGATCGAGTACGCCAAGGAGCGGGTGCAGTTCGACCGACCCATCGGGTCGTTCCAGGCCGTCCAGCACCTCTGCGCCGACATGCTGCGCGACCTCGAACTGGCCCGAGCCGGCGGGTACTACGCCCTCTGGGCGTGCGACGAGGGCGACGCCGCCACCCGTCACGAAGCGGCGGTGATGGCGAAGGCCTGGGCGAGCGACGCCCTCGCCCGGGTGGGCGCCAGCACCATCCAAGTGCACGGCGGCCTCGGCTTCACGTGGGAGCACGACGCCCACCTCTTCTACAAGCGCCTGCTCAGCCTCCAGCACGCCTTCGGCGGCACCACCGATCACCTCGAGGAACTCGCCCACCTCCTCCTCGACTGATGTGTGCGTACCAGCCCGTGGAATCCACGGGCTGGTACGCACACACGGCTAGGAACGCGTGAGCAGGAGGCAGGCGGCGAGAGGGCCGCCGCCGGCCGCCGCCACGGCCACCTGTGGATCACCGGGAACCTGCCGGTCGCCACCCCGCCCCCAGAGCTGCGTACACGCCTCGTGCAGGAAGCCGTAGCCGTGGAGCCGCCCAGCCGAGAGCTGGCCCCCCTGCGTGTTGAGCGGGACCTCCCCGTCGAGGGCGATGCGCTCCCCGCCCTCGATGAACGGGCCGCCCTCGCCCTTGCCGCAGAACCCGAGGGCCTCGAGCCAGGCCAGGGTGATGAACGAGAACCCGTCGTACAGCTCGGCCACGTCCACGTCGGAGGGCGACAGCGCGGTCCGTTCCCACATCATGGCGGCGGCGTCGCGCAGCGCCATCGTGGTGAGGTCGGAGAACTGGTCCCACGACGGGCGGTCCCGAAGCGCCGTCCCCACCGCTTCCACCCGCACCGGCGGGTTCTTCAGGTGAGCGGCGGCGTCGGCCGCCGACACGATGACCGCAGTGGACCCGTCGGCGGGTGCGTCGCAGTCGTACAGGCAGAGCGGGGTCGAGATCATGCGCACGGAGAGGTAATCGTCGAGCGTCATCGGGTCGCGGTACACGGCCTTCGGGTTCCCGGCCGCATTCCGGCGCGCGTTCAGCGCGATCCAGGCGAGCTGCTCCCGCGTCGTCCCGAACTCGTGGAAGTGGCGCTGCGCCATCAAGGCGATCCAGTTCGCAGCCGACGGGGCGCCGAAGGGGAGTGTCCACTGCATGAACCCGCCGGCCCGAAAACCGCCGCCGCCACCCCCACCCCCACCACCCATGGTGACGGCGGCCCGACCCCGCCCGCCCTGGGCGGTGGCCTCCCACACCGTCCGGAAGCAGAGGACGTGCCGGGCCAGGCCCGTCGCCACCGCCAGACAGGCATTCACCACCGAGCCGAGCTGGCCCGGGGCCTCGAGCCCGCCCGCATACCAGTTGAGGTTGAGCCGCAGGGCGTCGTGCACCTCCGTGATCCCGACGCCCGAGAACCCCGGGGGTTGATCCATGTTGCCCGGGTAGGTCGCCAGCCCGTCGATGTCGTCACGGGTCAGCCCGGCGTCCTCGATGGCCTCCAGGCAGGCGTCGATGGTGAGGTCGAGCGGGTCGCGATCGAGGCGCCGCCCGACTGCCGATTGGCCGATGCCGCTGATGGCGGCGCGGCGCTCGAGCACCTCCAGCACCTCCAGCACCTCAGCCATCCGAGGCCTCGACGGCCGGGTCGGGCTCAAACAGGGGCAGCCACACCCCGTCGTGCTCGTCGAAGACAACCCGCACCGGCATCCCGATCTCGACGGCGTCGGGTTCGACCTTCACCAGATTGGTGGTGAGCCGCAGGCCGTCCTGTTCGGGCAGTTCGACGATGGCCACCACGTACGGCGGGTCGTAACCCGGGATCCACGGGTGGTGGTTGATCGTGAAGGTGTGGACGGCGGCCCGGCCAGACGCCGCCGCCACCGCGAGGTCGCGAGACAGGTCGACCGGGCACACGGGCGCCGGGGGGTGGATCCAGTAGCCGCAGGCCTTGCAACGCAGGAACCGCAGTTCCCCGTCCCGGCCGCCGGTCCAGAAGTGCTCGTTCTCGGGCGTGACCCGCGGGAGCAGCCGGAACGGCTTGGGGGCGTCGCCCGCCCCCTCCTGCGCGGTCACTCCTCGTCGGTCTCGGGTTCCGGCGCCGCCTCGAACGCCTCCCGAGCAGTCGGGAACGCCTCCACCGCGGGCAGCAGTCCGAACCCAGGCAGGGTGAGGAGGATCGCCCCTGCGATCTCTTCCCAAGTGGCACCGACCTCCCGGGCGAGCATGGCGTGGCGTCGGATCCCGTCCTCGCTACGAAGGATGACGGTGCACACCAGCCGGATCAGCTCGTGGGTCTTGCGGTCGGGGGCCGGAAGCGAGTCGATGCGCGCCAGCCACGCATTCTGCGCCTCGTGCAACGCCGGCGCGACCTCATGCAGGCGGGCTTCGAACGGGAACGTGAACTCTTCGGCCATGCCTGCCCCCCTCAGCCCGCGGGCTCGAACACGGGCACCGTCCAGTCCTCGGTGCGCTCCTCGAACGTGACCCGCAGCGGCATGCCGACCTCCAAGGCGTCGAAGTCGCAGTTGACGACGTTGGTCATCATGCGCGGCCCCTCAGCGAGATCGACGACGGCCGCCACGTAGGGCACCTTCTCACCAAAGGGCGGCAGGTCGTTGCGGTGGACGACCGACCACGTGTAGAGGGTCGCCTCGCCGCTCGCCTCCTCCCACTCCACGGCGTCACTCCAGCATTTCGGGCAGAACGGCCGGGGGTAGAAGTGCGCCTCGCCGCAGTCGAGGCACCGCTTCACGAGGAGCTTGCCCTCGCGGCACGCGTCCCACCACGGCTCGGTCTCGTCGTCCGGATTCGGGAGGTCGAAGCGGGGTGCGGCCACGGCCGGGGATCGTACTGCGCGCCCCTGGATAGCCTCCCAGCCGTGAGCCCGTCTCCCCACGACCGGTGGAAGCTGCACGAGCCGCCCGCCGACGTCGCCGAGCACTACCGGCGGGACGGCTTCTGGGTGGACGAATCGCTGGGCCCGATGATCGACCGGTTCCTCTCGGGAATGAGCGGGGAGGCGTTCCGGGTCCGTTCCCAAACTCACCCGTTCACTGGCACCCTCGGCGACGTGCACTCCCGGGCGCGCCGGGTGGCGGGGGGGCTGGCAGCGCTCGGCGTCGGCCCCGGCGACACCGTGGCCTTCCAGCTCCCGAATTGGATGGAGGCGGCGGCCGTGTTCTGGGGTGCGGCGACGGTTGGCGCGGTCGTGGTGCCGATCGTGCACTTCTACGGCCGCAAGGAAGTCGAGTACATCCTCCGAACCTCCGGCGCTCGCGTCCTCGTGACCGCCGACCGCTTCGGCCACCAGGACTTCCTGGCCAACCTCGAGAAACTCCCGAGCGTCGAGCACGTCTTCGTGGTGACGGGTGAGCCCGGCGCACCTGCCGACCCCCATCGCCCGTTCTCCGAACTCGCCGCCGCTGACCCCATCAGCGAGCCGGTCGCCGTCGACCCGGCCGAACCGGCGCTCGTCGCCTACACGTCGGGCACCACGGCCGATCCAAAGGGCGTGGTGCATACCCACCGCAGCATCCACGCCGAGACGTACCAGCTCAGCGAGCTGCGGGGCTCGGGCGACCTCCCCATGCTCGTCGGCGCCCCGGTCGGCCACGCCATCGGGATGCTGAGCGGGCTCCTCATCCCTCTCCATCGCGGCCACCGCATCAACCTGATCGACCAGTGGGACCCGCCCGCCGTCCTCGCCGCCATGGCCGAGGACGGGCTGAACGGCGGCAGCGGGTCGACCTTCTTCCTCCAGAGCCTCGTCGACCATCCCGACTGCGGCCCGGAGCACCTCGCCCTCCTGGAAAAGGTCGGCCTCGGTGGGTCCCCGGTGCCCGCCGCCTTCGCCGATCGCATGGCCGCCCTCGGCGTCTCGATCGTCCGCTCCTTCGGCTGCACCGAGCACCCATCCATCACCGGGTCGCGCCACGAGGAGCCGGCACCCAAGCGCATGTACACCGACGGGCACCCCCTCGCCGGCGTCGAAGTCCGCCTCGTGAGGGAAGACGGGCGAGAGGCCGGACCGGGCGAGCCCGGCGAGATCCTCTCTCGCGGCCCCGACCTGTTCGGGGGCTACACCGACGCGTCGCTCACCGAATCCGCCTTCACCGCCGACGGGTTCTTCCGCACCGGCGACGTCGGGGTGCTCGACGCCGACGGGTACCTCACCATCACCGACCGCACCAGCGACGTGATCATCCGCGGGGGCGAGAACATCTCGGCGGCCGAGGTCGAAGAGCAGTTGCTCCGGATCGAGGGGGTGGCCGAGGTGGCGGTCGTCGCCGCCCCCGACGAACGCATGGGCGAGCACGCCTGCGCCTTCGTGCGCACCCCGCCCGGGACGGATCCGCCGACCCTCGACGGCATCCGGACCCACCTGGCGGCGGCGGGGATGGCCCGCCAGAAGTGGCCCGAGGAGGTCCGAACCGTCGACGACTTCCCACGCACGCCGTCGGGGAAGATCAAGAAGTTCGTGCTGCGGGCCCAGCTGCGGGGGGAAGTCCTTCATTGAGCGGGGCGGGCCGCGCCCTCATCGTCGGCGCGTCGTCGGGCATTGGTCGGGCCACCGCCGAGGCCGTCCGGAACGCCGGGTGGGCAGTCGCTGCGTCAGCTCGCCGCGCCGATCGCCTCGAAGAGATCACGGGGATCGTCGCCCTTCCCGCCGACGTGCGGATCGAAGCCGAGTGCCATCAGCTCGTCGGAGCCGCGGTCGAAGCCCTCGGGGGCCTCGACGCCCTCGTGTACGCCGCCGGCGTGGTGCCGCTGAAGCCGCTGGTCGCGGCGTCCGCCGAGCTGTGGCACGACGTTTTCGCCACCAACGTCGTGGGAGCGGCCCTCGTGACGGCCGCAGCCATCCCCCACCTGGAGGCGGCTGCCGAAACGGCGACGGGCCGGGCGGTGTTCCTCTCGTCGGACTCGGTGGGCGCTCCGCTCCCCGGACTCGTTCCCTACGCCGCGAGCAAGGCCGCCCTCGAGGAGCTGGTGCGGGGCTGGCGAGCGGAACATTCCGCCATCCGGTTCACCACCCTCGTCGTCGGCCCGACGCTCACCGGCATGGCCGACGGGTGGGATGCCGGAGACCTGGAGCGAGCCCTCAACCGGTGGGCCGCCGAGGGCTACGCCCAGGGCCGCCCCCGCCCCCAGACCCCCGACGTTCCGGCCAAGGCCATCGTCGACCTGCTCGAACACCCGGACCCACCCGAGACCGCCCGGGCCGTCCCCGGCGAGTAGACCCCGAGCTTTCGGCCGTTCGCCCGCGCGCTGCAGCAGGGAAACGGCCGAAAGCTCGGAGCGTCAGGGATCCTTCGGCAACCCCAGCAGGCGTTCGGCGATGACGTTGCGCTGGATCTCACTCGTCCCCCCGGCGATGGTCAGGCACCGGTTGGCCAGGAAGCCCGCCACCCAGGCGGCGGCGTCGCCCTCGGTCGCCGACGCCGCCGGCCCGACCAGGGTCATCCCCACTTCCTGGACCCGCTGGTCGTGCTCCACGCCGAGGAGCTTCCGGACGCTCGACTCCGGCCCGGGCTCCATCCCCGACAACGACCGCACCGTCATCCGATGGCCCATGACCGCCAGCGCCTCGGCTTCGGCGAGCAACTCGCCCACCTCGTCCACGGTCACGTGATCCGAGGCGTCGACCATCCCGAGCAACGCCTCCACTCCCCACCCGAACGAGGATCCGCTCCCCATTGACACCCGCTCGTTCTCGAGCGTGGTGCGCCCCACGCGCCACCCGTCGTTCACCGCGCCGATGACGCACTCGTCGGGCACGAAGACGTCCTCGAAGAAGACCTCGTTGAACATGTCGGCGCCCGTCAGCTCCCGGAGGGGTCGGATGTCGATGCCCTCGGAGCGCATGTCGACGACGAAGCACGTGATCCCCTCGTGCTTCGGCGCCGACGGATCGGTACGGGCCAGGCACAGGCCGTAGTCGGTCTGGTGGGCGAAGGTCGTCCAGACCTTCTGGCCGCTGACGAGCCACCCCCCCTCGTCTCGCACCGCCTTGGTCGACAGCCCGGCCAGGTCGGAGCCGGCGCCCGGCTCCGAGAAGAGCTGGCACCACGAGATCTCGAGGCGAAGCGTGGGCGGCACGAACCGCTCCTGCTGTGAGGGCGTGCCGTGGGCGATGAGGGTCGGGAGCACCCAGGCCCCCACCTGCAAGTGCGGGCGCCGCACCCCCACCCGGGCGAATTCCTCGTCGATCACGAGCTGCTGGACGGGCGTCGCTCCCAGCCCCCACGGCGCCGGGTAGTGGGCCACGAGGTAGCCAGAGTCAGCAAGGAGGCCGTTCCACTCCGACTTCTCCCGGGTGGCGAGTTCGTCGAGGAAGGCCCGCACCTCGGCCCGGAACCCTTCCGCCGCCTCCGGGAGGGCGACGGTCAACGTGCGCCGGGTGCCCGCACTCGCCAGCTCGACGGCCCGCCGACGCCAGGGCGCGGGCCCGCCCAGGAGCTGGCGGACGGCCGTCGCCCGCTTCAGGTAGAGGTGGGCGTCGTGCTCCCAGGTGAAGCCGATCCCGCCCAGCACCTGGATCACGTCCTTGGCGCAGCGGAAGAAGGCCTCGGGCGCGAGCGACGAGGCGACGGCGATGGCGAGCGCCTCCTCGGGCGCCGGAGCTCCGCCCCGGGCCGCATCCCAGGCCGCGGCCCGGGCGCGCTCGAGGTCCATCAGCATCCCCGCGCAGCGGTGCTTGACGGCCTGAAACTGGCCGATCGGTCGCCCGAACTGCTCGCGCACCTTGGCGTACGACGCTGCGGTGTCGACGCACCACTGGGCACCGCCCACGGACTCCGCCGACAACAGGAGCGAGGCAACCCCGAGGACGGAGTGAGGCTCGGGGAGCGGGTCGAGCACCCCGAGGGGGTCGGGGTCGATCACTTCGACACGAGCAACGCGCCGGGTGGCGTCGAGGCTCGGTAGGAGGGTGACGTCCACCTGCCCCCGGTCGAACACGCACCACCGGCCGTCCACCTCCAGGACGAAGACGTCGGCGAGGTTCGCCGACAGGACGGGCTCGGAAAACCCGACCGCCCCGACCCGCGAGCCGGCGGCGAGCTCCGGGAGGAGCTCTCGCTTCAGCTCGTCGGGCCCGCGCCACTGGATGAGCCACGCCGCCAGCGCCGTCGAGAGGAACGGACCCGGCGCGCACGCCCGGCCCAGCTCCTCGAGCACAACCGCCAGCTCGGCCGCGCCGTAGCCCTGGCCGCCGTACTCCTCATGAATGAGAAGTCCAAGCCACCCCAGGTCGCCGAGCGTCCCCCAGAATTCAGGCAGGGTCTCTTCCGGGGCGTCGAGGCGGGCCCGGGGAACGGATGGCGGGACGTGCGCCTCCACCCACCGCCGGGCCGTCTCGTGGAGGGCCAGGTGGTCCTCGGAGATGCCCAGCATCACGGCCCGATCTGCTCGCCGTCCCGGAACACGGTGATCGACTGGGTCGGGCAGCCGCGGGCGGCGAGGACGACCTTCTCCTCCGGGTCTCCTTCGACCTCGACGACCACGGCGACACCATCGTCATCGAGGTCGAACACGCTCGGCGCCCAGAACTGGCAGTTGCCCGAGCCCATGCAGGTCTGGCGGTCGATCTTGATCTGGATCTCCCCCATCACTGACAATCGTGTCAGGTTTTCGACGGGAGGCTCCATCTGATGCAGATCATCGACGCCGACGCGCACGCCAACGAAGACGTCCTCGCGTGGACGGCGCTCAACGAGAAACGCCCGGGCTGGATCGGGGCCGGGCAGTCGGGCGGCAAGTGGGTCGCTGAGATCGAGGGCAAGCTGTTCCCAATCCAAGAAGGGCCCGGCTGCGGGGTGGCCATCGGCGCCTCATCCAACCCCGCCGCCGAGGCGGGTGCGGCTGACGTGCACCAGCGCCTGGCCGACATGGACGCCGAAGGCATCGACGTGCAGGTGCTCTATGGGGGCCTCATCATCGGGGTCTCGACCCTCTCAGACGCCGGCCTGGCGGCTGACATCTGCGAGGCCTACAACGACTGGCTCATCGACGACCTGTGCGCCGCTGATCCGGATCGGCTGAAGGCCGTGGCCGCCGTCCCCATCCAGGACGTCCCGCGGGCGATCGCCGAGATGCAGCGCGCGATGGCCGGTGGCGCTGTCGGGATCACGATCCCTCCTGTCCTCGGGGACACCAACCTCGACGACCCGTCGGTCCTCCCTTTCTTTGAGGCCGCCGCCGACCTCGGAGCCGCCCTCGGGGTGCACTCGGCGCCGGGGATGAACGTCCCCCTGCCCGCGGCCGGGCGCTTCTCCAACTATGCCCAGGTCCACGCCCTGTCCTTCCCGGTCGACCAAATGGTGGCCTTCACCGCTCTGGCCATGGGAGGCGTGCTCGATGGCCTGCCCGGGCTGAGGGTGGCGTTCCTAGAGTCGGGTGTGGGCTGGGTTCCCTACTTCCTCGACCGGGTTGGCGAGCACCGGGAGAAACTCCCGCACCTCGTGCCCGAGATGAAGAGTGACCCCCGCGACTACCTCGAGCGGGGGCAGTGCTTCTTCAGCTTCGAGGCTGAGGAGTCGCTGCTGGAAGTGGCGGTGGACCGGCTGGGGGCCGACTCGTTCGTCTGGGCGTCCGACTACCCCCACTGGGACGCCGACTTTCCCGGCTGCACGGCCGAGGCCAAGGAATTGGCCGAGCCCTTGGGTGGGGAGGTCGCCACCAAGCTCCTCGGCGGGAACGCGGCACGGCTTTACGGGCTGAGGTAGGAGCACCCCACACCACCGCCGAATTTGGTTTCGTTTCTCACACCCCACCGCGGTGGGGCGACCAAGTTCGTCGGCGGGCGGCGCGAAGGAGGGCGTCGATGTCGAAGCGGCCACCGTGAAGCAGGGCCCCGGCCTCGGCGGGGAGGACGGCGGGGCTGAAGAGGTAGCCCTGCACGGTGTCGCAGCCCAGCGAGCGCAGCCGTTCGAGCTGAGCGGCGGTCTCGACGCCCTCGGCCACGACCCGGATGTCGAGGTGGTGGGCCATGGTGGTCACGGCGTCGATGATGGCGGCCATGTCGTCTTCCAGGACCCGGTCCACGAACGAGCGGTCGAGCTTGATGACGTCGGCGGGAAGATTGGAGAGGGCCGAGAGCGACGAGTGGCCGGTCCCGAAGTCGTCGAGGGCGATCTGGACGCCGAGCTGCTTGAGCTCGTGGACAAGACCGATCCCGCGCGCCGCCTCCTGCATGACGGCGCTCTCGGTGATCTCGAGCCGCGTGCGACGGGGTTCGATTCCCGCCATGCCGAGCGTCGTGCTGACCTGGTCGACCAGGTCCGGTTGTTGGAACTGCCGCGTCGAGATGTTGACGCCCACCATCGCAACCTTCGAGGTGGGGATGGCGGCAAACCACTCCTGCGCCTGCCGGCAGGCTTCCTCGAGAACCCAGCGCCCCAGGGGCACGATGAGCCCCGTCTCCTCGGCCACGGGAATCACGTCGGCGAGGGGAACCTCCCCGGTCTCGGGGTCGATCCAGCGGGCCAGGGCCTCGACGCCCACGACCTCCCCCGAACCGAGGGCGATCTCGGGCTGGTAGGCGAGATGGAACTCGCGGTGGTCGATGGCGTGACGCAGCCGGGTCTCCAGCTCGAGCCGGCGCAGGGCCTGGATTCCCATCTCCTCGGTGAACTGCTCGTAGCGGCTCCCGCCTCGACGCTTGGCGTGGTACATGGCGACGTCGGCGTCCCGCACCAGCCGCTCGGCGTCGACCGGGCGGGCGGGCTCACACAGGGCGATCCCGGTGCTTGCGCGGGCGACGACCTCGTATCCCTTCAGGTAGAAGGGAGCCCGCAGCTCGTCGTGAATCCGCTCGGCGACCCGCACGGCGTCGTCGGACCCCGCCACGTCTTCGAGGAGGATCACGAACTCGTCGCCCCCGAGGCGACCGACGGTGTCCGAGGGGCGGACGCAGGCCGCGATGCGATCACCCACTCCGGCAAGCAGCAGGTCGCCCACCTCGTGGCCGAGCGAGTCGTTCACGATCTTGAACCGGTCGAGGTCCACAAACAACACGGCCACGCTGGCGCCGGCCGACCGGGCGTCGTGAAGGGCTCGACCGAGCCGCTCGAGGAAGAGCGTGCGATTCGGGAGTCGGGACAGCGGGTCGTAGAAGGCCTGGTGCACGAGCTGGGCCTCGGAGGCTTCCTTGCTCGCCGCCGTGTTGTGGATCACCCAGGCCGGAAAGAGGAGACCGAGGGCACCGAGGGCCGCAAGCCCGTGCGCGAGCCCGACGTCGTCGATGACCGACGGCGCCAGGTCGAGTTCGATGGCGGTCTGGCCCAGGGCGATGGCCAGGAACGACAGGCCCAGCGCGGGCATCACCGCCCGAGCCCCGAAGCTCCGCACCGCCGACGCCACCCCGTACATGAAGCCGATGACGAGGACGGGCCCCCAGCCGGTGGCGTAGACGACGGCGCCGCTCCCGAGCACGAGGACCGCCACGCGCAGCCGCATGGCGGTGCGGCGGAGCGCCCGAACAACCTCGCTCGCCGCCGAGGCCACGAAGATCAGGCCGTAGAGGACGGCGAGGTTGGTGTCGTCGCCCATGAGGTCGGCTCGCTGAAGACCCCAGAGCAGGGCGGCGCTCGCCGACGCCGGGAGCACGATCTCGGACAGGCGGCGATGACGCCTCACACGTCTCGTATCGGCCGCCCGCATCAGGGAGACGATATTGACTTCGACCTGTTCTGTCCCCTCTGCCCCGGACATTCCTGACGAATGACTTACTGCCGACTACGCTCCGCGCGCAATGAGCGCAGGAGTCTTCGAAAAGTCGGCCACGGCGAGTGTCATCCTTCGCTGCTCCGACCTCGCCAATTCCCTTGCCTGGTACCGGGAAAAGCTGGGTTGGGCTCCCATCGGGCGGGGTAATGAGGGGGGCGAAAACTTCGCCACCTTCTCCGTCGGCGGCCTGCTCGTGTCGCTGTGGGAACTCCCGCCCGACGCCGAACCCGCCCGAGCCGGGATCCGCGGCGCCTACGTCGCCATCTACATCCACGCCGACGTCGCCGCGCTGCGGGACCGCCTTCTTGATCGGGGCGTCGAAGCCCGCGACACGATTCAGGCCGGCAACTTCATGTCCTTCCGGTTCGCCGACCCTGACGGCAACGTCTTCGAGGTCACCACCGCCAAATCAGCCGCCCTCGGCCCCCTTTCCTAAGAGCGTGCGCCGATAGGCGGCACGCTCCAGAAAATGGGCTCACGTCTGGGCAGGCGCAGCCTGCCCACGAAGTCGTTTCGCGCGAGAAACGTGACCTATCCGCGCAGCCTCTAAACCTGGATCCACCGATCTGGGGGGTGAGGGCGGGGGGGACACCCCGGCGTTCTGGAGTGAGTTCCCCACCCGGCCAGACACGCCGACTTGCTCGGGAACGACGGACCGACTCTTCCGCGGGAGACAACTGGCGTCGCGAGGTGCAGAACTCGCTCGAGAAGCCGGGCGGCCTTCGTCGCGCCCCTCAGCCGCTCAGATCGGTGGATCGAGGCTAAAGGTCACGAACCGGGGCTGGGCGAAGGGTAGATGACCTTTAGGACGGGAAAACGACGACGCTGCGGGCACCCTCGCCCGCTTCCATGGCCACGAAGGCGTCGTTGATGCCGTCGAGGCCGATGCGCTCGGTGATGAGGGTGTCGATGGGAAGCCGCCCGGCCTTGTAGAGGTCGAGGAAGCGAACGAAGTCGCGGTCAGGATCGGCGTTGCCGTAGACGCAGCCGACGATGCGCCGTCCGGAGAAGAAGATCTCCATGGTGTCGAACGAGACCGTCTCGTCGCTGCCACCGGCACCGACGATCGTGCACGTGCCCCCCCGGCGGGTGAGGTCGTAGGTCTGGCGGATGGTCGCCGACCGTCCCACCACCTCGATGCTGTGGTCGACGCCGGGTCCGCCCGTGAGCGCCTTCACGGCGGCGACCCCGTCCGCTTGAGACGCGTCGACGACGTCGGTGGCCCCCAAGGTCTCGGCGAGGGCGAGGCGTTCGGCGGAGAGATCGACGGCGACGATGCGCGACGCCCCCGCGACCACCGCGCCCATGATGACGCTGAGGCCGACGCCACCGCAGCCCACGACCGCGACCGTCTCGCCGGGCTGCACGTGCGCCGCGTTCAACACCGCCCCGACTCCGGTGGTGACCGCGCACCCCACGAGGGCGGCCACGTCGAGGGGGATCTCGCGGTCGATCGGCACCACCTGGCGCTCGAGCACCTGGGTCATCTCGCCGAAGGTGCCCGTCATCATGCCGGCGAACACGGTCTCGCCGCCCGCGCTGCCGTAGGGGGCGGCGATGCCCTCGGCCATGCCGTTCTCGCACAGGAAGGGCTGGCCCGCGTCGCAGTACACGCAGTCGCGGCAGGCGGGGAACGACGAGAGCACGACGTGGTCGCCGGGCGACACCCGGGTCACCGCCTCGCCGACTTCCTCCACAACGCCGGCGCCCTCGTGCCCGGGGACACAGGGGACGGGGTAGGGGAACTTCCCGTGCTGGAGCGAGAGATCGGAGTGACACACCCCGCTGGCGGCCATGCGCACGCGGACCTGGTTCGGTGTCAGGGGTGCGAGGTCGACGTCGACGACCTCGAGGTCCTTCCCATAGTCACGGAGCAGCGCCGCCTTGATCACGGCGTCGAGACCTGCACGTCAGCCAGATCGCCGCGCCGTGCAGTAGCGGTCCGGGAAGCCCAGCCCCGCCTTGGAGCCCTTCGCCGGTGTGCGGGTGGTCCCAGACCCAGGTCGGTTTGGTGGCGTCGCTGAAGGACCCGCACCGGGAGCCGTCGAACGACCAGCGGTAGGTGTACTGCCGTTCCAGCGGTGCGACCGTCACCGAGTACGTCGTCTTGGGCTTGGCGAACGTCGCCCTCATCTCCACGATGGACGGCTCGGGTGGCCCCGTCGTTTCGTCGTCGTCGGCCCCGACTTGGGCGGCGTCTTCCGACGCTGCCTTCTGATCGGCGTCGTCGCCTCCGCCCATCAGGAGCACGAACGCAACGATCGCCGCCACCACAGCAGCAAGGATCCCCCCGACGGCCAGCCAGTTGACGCCGCTCCCCGTCGCGTCACCGGCGCCGGGATCGGACTGCTTCCATCCGAACGAGTGGCCGTCGTCGTAGTGCCCGGTATCCAACTCACCGGCGTCGGGATCGGACTGCTTCCATCCGAACGAGTGGCCGTCGTCGTAGTGCCCGGTGTCGAGAAGTTCGGTGATTCTCTGCTGGACGCTGTCGATGGTGATCCCGGCGGGGAGAGGATCCTTCGCTCCCAAGGCCTTCGCCGCCGTCGCCACGTCCATCAACTCGCGGAGTTCCTCGACGTTCAGTTCTTCGAAGGGCTTCTCAGTGGGCATCGCTCCACCCGTGCTGGGACGGCACTTCGTCGGCGAACTGTAGGCCCCTCCGGCTCTCAGGGGAGCGGGTGGCGGACGATCGAGCGTGGGTGCGTGTACGACAGGATCCCGTCGGCGCCCAGCTCCCGCCCGATCCCCGACTCCTTCCAGCCCCCGAATGGCGCCCGGGGGTCGGAGGCGTAGATCGAGTGGTGGTTGACCCACACCGTGCCCGCCTCCAAGCGGTGGGCGATGGAGTCGGCGACCTCAGCGTCGGCGCTCCAGATTGATGCGCACAGCCCGTACTCGGTGTCGTTCGCCTGCGCGACCGCGTCGTCAAGATCGGCGTATGGGAGGACGGGCAGAAGAGGCGTGAACTGCTCCTCGCGGACGACCCGCGTGTCCCGGGCCGCCCCTTCAACGATGGCCGGGGAAACGAAGTGGCCGCCGGCCTCGGCGTCCTCGGCGCGGAGCGTGGCCGGACGGTGCACCTTGGCCCCCGCCTGCTCAGCGTCGGCGAGCAACCCTTCGGCGAAGTCGCGGGCCCGGGCAGTGTGCACCGGCCCCATGGTCACGCCGTCGGCGAGACCGTCACCCACGGTCACCTTCGCCGCCCGCTCGACCAGGGCGTCGACGAAGTCGCGCTCCTTGTCGGCCGGCACGTACAGCCGTTTCACGGCCATGCAGACCTGGCCGCTCGTGGTCATCGACGAGTCCCACAGCCGGTCGATGAGCGCGTCGGTGATCTCGACGTCGGCGCCGATGATCGCCGGGTCGTTGCCCCCCAGCTCCAAGAGCACGGGCCGGAGCTTGCCAGCGGCGGCCGCCATGACCTTGGCCCCCGTCGACCCACCGCCCGTGAACGACACCATGTCGATGCCGTCGTGCACGACCAGCGCCTCACCCACCTCGATCCCCGGCGAGTTGACGGTGTTGAGGACGCCAGCCGGGAGCCCGTCGGCGATGGCGGCCAGCATGTCGAGCACCGCGCCGGGGCAGGTGGGCGGCGTCTTCACCACAAGGGCGTTGCCGGCGAGGAGGGACGGGATCACCTTCAGGGCCATGACTCCGAGGGGCCAGTTGAAGGGGAGGATGACGCCCACCACGCCGAAGGGTTCGCGGGTGACCGTGGGAGCGTTCGGGTCGCCGGCGTCCTGCTCGGGCTGGAGGTGCTCGACGGCCATGGGCGCCATGATCCCGGCCATCCCGCCTGGGGCGAAGGCCTCGAAGCTCGCTTCGGCCAGGGGCTTCCCGTGTTCGCGAACCAAGAGAGCGACGAAGTCGGCGTCGGTTCCGAGGGCCATGAGGGGCTCACTGAGGGCACTGACCTGCGCCGCCCGATCCTCAACGGGTGTCGCACCCCACTCCCGGGCGGCCCGCCGGGCCGCGGCAACGGCCTCATCGAGCTGGGCGATCGACGCCGCCGGCGCCTCGTGCACCGCCTCGTCGGGCCGGGCCGGGTTGTGGATCGGGTAGGTGCCCTCGGCCCCGTCGACCCGCTTCCCGTCAATGATCAGCTGCGCCATTCCTCTCCCCCTCCTCGTTCTTGACGGTGAATCCCGTCCATACCCCGGAATCCGCCGTCAAGAAATCGGGCCGAAGCGATCTTCCACACGGTAGAAGCGGGCCGGGGTGTCCCAGAGAATCAGCTCCAGGTCAGCCTGGCTCAGGGGAGCCTTCTCCCCCGCCTCCTCCAGGAAGGCCGGAACCGCGTTCGGGTAGAGGGCATCCGGATGCGGGAAGTCGCTCGCCCACATCATGTGGTCGCCGCCGATCAGGCTCGCCACCAGCCCGGCCAGGGCGTCGTCGGGGTCGGTGCAGATGGTGCACTGGTCGGCGAAATACTGCGAGGGCCTCCGCTCGAGGCCCTTGGTCTCCGAGTCCTCCATCCACTCCGCGTGCTCGTCGAGGCGGTGGAGCCAGAATGGCAGCCAGCCCGTCCCCGACTCCAGAAACGCCACCCGCATTTCGGGGTGACGATCGAGCGTGCCCGACAGGAACAGGCTCGCCATCGCCGCCATCTGCTCCATGGGGTGGCTCATGGCGTGCCGCTCCACGAAGCTCGTGAAGCGGTCCGAGCCGATGGTCGGGTGGCCCGGAAGCCCGAGCCCCTCGTGCACGGACAACACCAGGCCCGTCTCCTCCACGGCCGCGTAGACCGGCGCGTAGGCGCCGTCGCCGAGGTTGCGCCCGTACATGAAGTTGGGACGGGCGAGGACAGCCACCAGCCCATTGACCGCGCACCAACGCACCTCGTCGGCGGCGCCATCGGGGTCGATCAGCGGCAACACGCCCACGCCGGCCAGGCGGCTCGGGTCGTGGGCCGTGTATCCGGCGATCCACTCGTTGTACGACCGGCAGGCGGCCGCGGACGCCGCGGCGTCGAGGTGGGCCTGAAACGGCACCATGAGGCCGAGCGACGGGTACAGGACGACGGCGTCGATGCCCTGGGCGTCCATGGCCCGGAGGTAGCTGGCGGCGTCAAAGCCGTGCTGGAGCTGGTCCTCGATGAGCGAGACGTCGCCACACATCTGCATCGGCGTCGTGTCGGGGAGGTCGAGCGGCAACCGGCCGGGCTCCATCCACTCGTCGAACACTCCGCCCGCCTCCACCACGTGGGCGTCGGCGTCGAGCACCCGGGCAGGACGCACCAGTTCGGTCATGGTTGCGGCTCCTTGATTCTGCGGGGTCAGGTGCGGCGGGCGGCGAGGCCACCGTCGACGGGAAGCACGGCGCCGCTCGTGTAGGAGGCAGCGTCGGACAGGAGGAAGAGCACCGCCTCGGCCACCTCCTCGGGTGAGGCCAGACGCTGCATGGGCGTGTTTCCCGCCACCATCGTGCGGATGGCCTCGGGGTCGGGAGCTTGCTCGGTGAGCTTCATGAACAGGCCGGTCGTGGTGGCGCTCGGGGCCACCACGTTGACCCGGATCCCGTCCTTGGCGTGCTCGATCGCCACCTGCTTGCACAGGTTGTTGAGGCCAAACTTCGAGGCGCAGTAGGCCGCGTACTGGGGCTGGGTGATCTGGCCCAGGGTCGAGCCGAGGGCGACGATCGAGCCGCCGCTGGCGTCGATCATGGCGGGCACGGCGTGTTTCATGCAGAGGAAGGGGCCCTTCAGGTTGACGTCGATCACCCGCTGCCAGTCGTCGTCGGTGCAGTCGGCGACCCCGGCCCGGGTCTCCACGGCGGCGCTCAGCACCAGCGACCGGAGCGGCCCGTGGGCGGTGGCGGCGGCGCGGGCGGTGGCCACCATCTCGACGACCTCGTCGGCGATCGTGACGTCGGTGACCGACGGGGTGCCGCCGACGACCGCGGCCACTCGCTCGGCCGCTTCGCCGTCGACGTCAGCCACCACCACGTGGGCGCCCTCGGCGGCCAGACGCCCGGCGATGAACTCGCCCAGGCCCGATCCGGCACCGGTCACGATGCCCACCTGGCCGGAGAAGCGCGTCATCCGCCCGACCTCATCGCCCGTCCCTCATCGCAGGGCCGCCAATCCGCCGTCGGCGGGGATCACCGCTCCTGACACGTACGCCGACTGGTCGGAAGCCAGGAAGAGGGCGATCGAAGCCACGTCGGCGGCGGTCCCCAAACGCTTCAAGGGGATGATGTTGGCCAGGCCGGCCACGAAGCCCGCGGGGTCACCGGCCTCCTCGGCCACCTTCTGGAACCGGGGCGTGTTGATCGAGCCGGGAGCGATCACGTTGGCTCGAACCTTGGGGCCGTACTCCACGGCCATCTGGCGGGTGAGCGCCACCAGGGCGGCCTTGGCGGCGCCGTAGGCGACGTAGCCCTCGGAGCCCACGAGGGCGAGGACGGAGGCCGTGTTGATGATCGACCCACCGTCCCCCGCCAGCATGTGGGGGATCGCCTTCCGGCACGCCCAGAAGATCGCGGTCAGGTTGGTGGCGATGGTCAGGTCCCAGTCGGCCTCGGTGCAGTCGGCCAGGGTGCCCGACATCTGCACGGCGGCGTTGTTGTAGAGCACGTCGAGGCGACCGTAGGTGTCGACGGCCGAGGCGACCATGGCTTCGGCGTCGTCTTGGAGCGACACGTCGGAGTGGACGGCCACCGCCTCGCCCCCGGCACGCTCCACCATCTCGACCGTCTCCTTGGAGCCCGCGTCGTTGACGTCGGCCACCACGATCCGGGCACCGCTCTCGGCGAACAGACACGCCGCCGCCCGCCCCTGGCCACTCGCCGCCCCTGTGACGAGGGCGACTCTGCCGTCGAGACGAGTCACGTCAGAACCTGACACGGGTGTCATGTTGCAGGCCGGTGCCACAGGACGTCAAGCAGTCCGAGCCGCGACCGCCGCTTCCTGTCACCAGAAGCTGCTGCGCCGCAGTTCGTGACATCTGCCGGCGGTCTAGGGTGTAGGCAACATGATGCGTCGCCCGATTGTGATTGTCGGGGCCGTGGTGGCGCTCGGTGTGGCTGCCTGGCTCGCGTTCGGATACTTCGGCGTCCAGACCTTGTTCACCGAAGACAAGGTGGACGAGGCGGCGCCGTCGTTCGCCCGCTCTGGCGACAGCGCCTCAGCCGACGACCCCGACGCCGCCGCCGCCGCCGACGCCGCCGCCGATGCCGTCACGTTCCAGGGTTCATTCATCGAACGAAGCCACGCCACCGATGGAACGGCTCTTGTGCTCACCGACGAGGGCGGGCGGCGGGTGCTGCGCTTCGAGGGGTTCGAGACCGACAACGGGCCCGACCTCAACGTCTACCTCTCTCCCGCCGGCGCCGACGCCGCGGCCTCCGAGTTCGACGACGACTACGTCGACCTCGGGGACCTGAAGGGCAACCAGGGCGACCAGAACTACGAGATCCCCGACGACGTCGACCTCGACAAGTACTCGACCGTCGTCATCTGGTGCGTGCGCTTCTCGGTGGCCTTCGGCGCCGCCGACCTTCAGGCCGCGTGATCCCGTGATCTCGCGACCTTTCGGCCGTTCTCCTGTCGCCTCGCGCGAACGAACGGCCGAAAGCTAGGCCGCGTGACGGCGGGCGCGGAAGCGCATCGCCAGCCCGCCGAGCGCCCGGCGCACGCCGAACTCCTCCACGTCGAGGCCCCCCAACGCCCCCTCCAGCTCGGTCCGCTCGACCAGCCGGTGCGTCTCCCGCTGGACGACGTGGAGGAATCGGGCCGGGGCCGACGCGGTGACGTCGTAGCCGACGAGCCGGCCCCCGGGCCGGAGCACCCGGACCATCTCGGCCACCGCCGGCTGCCAGTCCATGACGTGATGGAGCATGATGAATGAGAGCACGGTGTCGAAGGACCCGTCGGGGTAGCGGAGCGCGGTGGCGTCGGCCTGCTCCACCCTCACCCGGTCACCGAAGCGGGTGAGGCGCTCGGACGCCACCTCGATCATCTTCGGGTCGAAGTCGGTGGCCGTCAGCCGGATGTCGGGGAACTGTTCCAAGACCCGGGCCGCCATGGCCCCGCTTCCGCAACCGATCTCCAGCACGTCGCCCGAAAGGGCGACACCCTGGAGCGCCCACGGCAGCACCACCCGGCTCGTGAAGGCCCGCCACGGCGGGCTCTGGCAGAACAGCCGTTCCAGCCGCGCCATCTCGGGCATCCGTTACCCCGTTCCTGTCGGCCCGGTCAGTTCGCGGAACCGCTCGTAACGGCCGCGACATGCTGCCTCCCATGCCCGGTCGGGCTCCACCCGCTCGGCGGAGCGGGCCCAGCGGGCTGACCCGTTGGCGTCGGGCTCTAACCCCGCCGCCACCCGGGCGAGGAACGCCGCCCCCAAGGCGCCGCCTTCGGCGACCGCCACTGGGTCGACGGGGAGCCCCGTGCAATCGGCGAGCGCCTGGAGCCACCCCGGCGCCCGAGTCCCCCCGCCCGTGGCCACGATCCGGCGGGCCGAAACGCCGGCGAGATCGAGGTGATGGCGCACCACGAATCCGCCCGCCTCATACGCCGCCCGGAGGAGCGCCGAGCGGCTGTGGGTGAGGTCGAGGTCGTGAAGAGCGCCGCGCCGGTGGGGATCGTGGAGTGGAGTCCGCTCGCCCCGGATGTACGGGAGGAACACCGGCACCCGCTCTGGCGCCACCGGCTCGTCGGGGCCCCGGCCGATCAGGCGCCGGGCCCAGTCCAAGAACAGACCACCCGAGTTGCTCGGCCCCCCGATCAGCACCTTCCCCGGTGCGGTGTGGGGGATGGTCCAGATCCCGGAGACCTCGCGCCACTCACTCGTCACCGCCCAAGTGATGAGGGTCGCCCCGAGGATGACGAGCACGTCGCCCTCCTCGTCGGCGCCGGCGACGAGTTGCTCGCCGAAGGCGTCGATGACCCCGGGACCGAGCACCGCACCTCCGAGGTCGGCGAGGCGCCCGACGGGCACGTTGCCCGGCACCACCTCGGGCATGCGGGCGGGGTCGACGCCGGCCCCACCACACATCTCCTCGTCCCACTCGGCCCCGTTGAACAGCGGGAAAGCGGCCATGGCGCTGACCGAGTCGAGCACGCCCCTGCCGGCCAGGGCCCGGTTGGCCACGGCCTGGGCGGGCCAGTAGCCGGTGGCCTCCGGCGCCTCCTCGGCGCACCAGCGCAGGAACCCCAGCACCTCGCCGGCGTTCCCCGGACCCTCGAAGGTGCGGTCGGCCAAGCCGCGGGCGTCGCCGTAAAGGAGGCCGGGAGTGAGCGCCATCCCGCGGCGGTCAACCGCCGCCAGCGACGGGACCATCGCCCCGACGTTCACCCCCTTGACGTCGAGATCCCGAGCCACCAGGCGCAGCGCGCGCCGCACCCCTCGCCGCCAAGCCTGGTTGGCGTCGTGCTCGAGGAGGTCGGGCCCCGGAACCCGGAGATCGTGGGGCACCCGCGCCCGGGCCAGGACGGTGCCGTCGCCGTCGGCCGCCACGGCCTTGACCGACGTGGTGCCGATGTCGATCCCGACGGTGACCTCAACTGACATGCGTGTCAGGATACGGACCATGAGCCCGACGTACCACGAAGGAGTCCTCGGTCCCGCGCCTCGCGACCCCGGCCAGAAGTTCTGGGACCCCGAAGCGCAGACGCTGACGCGCGACCAGATTCACTCCATCCAGAGCGAGCGACTGCGAGACATGGTCGGCCGGATTCTCGACTCGCCCGTCCCCCTCTTCAAGCGCAAGCTCGACGAGGCCGGAATCACCTCCGCCGGCGACATCTCGTCGGTCGACGACATCAACCAGATCCCCCTGACCGTCAAGCAAGACCTCCGCGACTCCGAGGCGTCCGCCCCGCCCTTCGGTGACTACCGGTTCACACCACAGCAGACGTGGGTGCGGCTCGGGACATCGACGGGCACCACAGGCACGCCCACCATCGCCGTGTGGACCCGCCGCGACATCTGGCTCGAGTACGAGTCGGCGGCCCGCAACTGGTGGCGCAACGGCTGGCGCCCGGGCCAGGTCGTGAGCCATGCCCACCCCGCCTACCTCTACGGCGGCGGCGTCATGCTCTCGGGCTGCCTCGAGTACTTCGGGATGCTCAACATCTGGGTCGAGCCGCCCGAGACCGACGAGATCGCCATGAAGGGCATCAAGATGTGGCAGCGGGTGCGACCCGACGTCCACATGGTCGCCTTCTCCCTCGGCCGCTTCATGGAGGTGGCGGCCAAGGAGGGTGAGGAGCTGAACCTTCCCGAATTCCGGCTCGGCGGCGGTGGCGGGCGGGGCCTGCCTCTGATGACCGCCGGGCTCGAGTGCTACGCCTACGTGGGCGCTTCTGGGGCGGGCGGTTCAAGGACTTTCTCCATTGCCAGGGCAAGTACTTCATGGTGAGCGAGGTCGAGGGCGCCCTCCGGCAGGTCGAGCCCGTCACCCAGCCCACCCTCGAATACGTGGTGGTCAAGCCGACCCTGGAGACGGCTCCGCTCCGGGTGCGCGTGGAGCTCCTCGAGGGCCCAAACAGTGGCGGGGCCGAGGACGCCCGCCAGCGCTGCGTGGCCGCCATCAAAGAGGGCGTGGGGGTCGAAGCCGAGGTCGAGATTCTCGAGCGGGAAACCCTCGAACGCTCCGGCTACAAGGCCGTCCGCCTCGTCGACGCCTGACCACCGTGTGTGCGTACCAGCCCGTGGAATCCACGGGCTGGTACGCACACTCGGGCGGTTGGTTAGCGGGCGCCGGCCGGTTATGCCTCCCGCCAGATCCGCACGCCGGCCATGACGAGGAACAGGAGCCAGACGAGAAACCCGGCGAGGCCGAACATCAGCTCCGGGGACCCCTCGCCCACGGCCTTCACGGGCACTGAGCCCGCGGTGATGAGGGCCGCGCCGACCGGGCCGACCACCCGGAACCAGTTCGGCACGAGCCCGGCGCTGACGGCGGCACGCGAGAGGCCGAAGAGGGCGATGCCGAGCGCGACGCCCGCGAAGGCAAAGATCACGAGGTGCAGATCCCACAGGATGCCGACCAGGTCGGGCGAGGAGCGCAGCGCGTCTCCGCCGATCGCCAGCGCCGTCACGGGAGCGCTCGCCATCGGGAACAGGACCAGCAGCATGGTCCCGCCGACAAGGCCGACCCGAGCCCAGTCGCGGTCGCCTTCGGCGAACCTCCGAGAGGTGCCGCCCAGGAACACCGCCAGCAGAACCAGGTTGACGGCGACCCACACGCCGAGAAGTCCGTACTCGCTCGCGTGTTCGGTGAACTTCTCCAGCACCTTGGCGGTCGGGGCGTCGGGATCGGGTTCGATCCCCACCGACCCGCTCCAGACGTTCTGGACGGCAACCGACACGGCAAACGCCGCCCCGGCCAGGCCCGCCCACCGCACGGCACTCGTTCGAGTTTCGATGGCTTCGTCCGCCACCGCAGTTGCAGTCATCGTGGTTTCCCCTCCTGTTGTGGAGGCTCGGCCGTCGGCCAAGTCCCCGTAGCCCAACTCACTTGAAGTGCAGTACACTCAGTGGATCAGTATTCAAGTCACTTGAATGAAAGTCAAGTGGAATAGGTCGAGATGAGTACGGGCACGAGACGGCAGCTCCAGGCCGAACAGACCCGCGCCGACATCCTCCAGGCCGCGCGGCGGCTGTTCGCCGCCCAGGGATATCGAAAGACCTCGGTCGCCGAGATCGCCGCCGACGCCGGCGTGTCCGTGCAGACGATCTACGACAGCGTCGGGTCGAAGCCCGCCATCGTGCGCGGTCTCAACGACTTCATCGACGCCGAGAGTGAGGTCGGGCCAATCGCGCAGCGACTGTTCACATCGGATGACCCCCGCGAGATCATCGACTTGGCGGCGAGCATCGGACGGAACATCTGCGACCGCTGCGGAGACATCGAGCGGACGATGCTCGAGGCCCGCGGAACCGAACCCGAACTCGCCTCCGTCTACGACGAAGGCATTCGCCGCCACCGAGAAGGAATCCGCCGAACGGTCGAACGCCTGGCCGCCATGAAAGCGCTCCGCAAGGGCGTCTCCGTGGAGCACGCGTTCACGGTGCTCGGGGCCCTCACCGAGCCGCCGATGACGTTCCTCTTTGTCGACGAGTACGGCTGGACGTTCGCCCAGTGGCACGAGTGGACCGTGCGCACGCTCTGCGACCTCCTCCTAAAACCCCCCGTCTGACCAGCAAAGTTCTTGTGAACACAAGCACAAGCGTGCTAAGGTCCCCCATAACTTGAGGGGGAGGGGACCCCATGGCGGACGGGGTGAACCGGCCAGCGGTCAGCGACGACGGCCGCGCCCCCGCGGCGGCGCCGACGGCGATTCGCACCGGCCGGGTGGCCCGCACGACCCCCCTGCTCTCCATGGGCGCCCGCACCGGACTGGGTCGCGTCGGGGTGCTCCTGCGGCCCGGCACCACCGAAACCCGCCGGCGCAACGCCTTCGAGTTCCACGCCAAGACGGCCGAGCGCTACGTCAGCCTGTTGGGGGGCATGAAAGGCGCTCTCATGAAGGTGGGCCAGCTCCTCTCGTTCGTCGAGGCCGCCGGACTCGTCCCCGAGGAGTACGGCCCGCTGTACCAGCAGGCCCTGTCATCGCTTCAGGCCGACGCCCCGCCCATGGAGTACGCCGCCGTGAGCGCCGTTCTTGAGGCCGAGCTGGAGGCGCCCCCCGAGGAACTCTTCGACCGCTTCTCCCCCTACCCCATCGCCGCCGCCTCGATCGGTCAGGTGCACGCTGCCCGCCGCGGCGACCGCGAGCTCGCCGTCAAGGTGCAGTACCCCGGCGTGGCCGACGCCATCGCCGCCGACCTCGCCAACACCGACCTCCTCGCCTCCCTGATCGGTTTCGGGGCCAAGGCGCTGCCGGGCTTTTCCACCAAGGTCGACATCCGGGCCGTCGTAGAAGAGATCCGCGACCGCGTCGGCGAGGAACTCGACTACGAGGTGGAGGCATCGAACCAGGCCGAGTTCGCCGCCCTCTACCGTGACCACCCCTTCGCCCGGGTGCCCCAGGTCTTTCCCGAGCTCTCCACCAGGCGGGTCCTCACCATGGAGATGGTCGACGGACGGCGCTTCAAGGCCGCGTGCGAAAGCGATCAAGCTCTTCGAGACCGCTGGGGCGAGGCCATCCTGCGCTTCGTCTACGGCAGCCTGCACCGGTTCCTGCTCTTCAACGCCGACCCGCACCCGGGCAACTACCTCTTCCACGAGGACGGCACGGTCACGTTCCTCGACTTCGGGTGCGTGAAACGCTTCACCCGCCAGCAGGAGCAGGTCTTCGTACAGATGGAGAACGCCGTCATCGAGCGCGACGCCAAGGGGCTCCACGACGCCGTCGTCGCCTTGGGCACGCTGCCCAATCCCGACTCGGTCAGCCCCCAGCGCCTCCTCGACTGGTACCTCCCATCGTGTGACCCGATCCTGGAGCCGGGCCCGTATACCTACACGCGCGAGTGGGCGGCCTCCGAGGTGCGCCGCCAGTACGACCCCTTCAACGAATGGAAGGACGTCAGCCGCCAGTTCGCCATCCCCAAGGATCTGTTGTTCCTCGGCCGCATCACCATCGGGCTGAACTCGGTCCTCGGGCTGCTCGAGACGACGTGCGATGCTCGGTCCGTGGGAGACGAGCTACGCATGGGCGCCCCGCCCGTCACCGAGCTGGGCCGCCTCGAGGCTGAGTGGCTAGGGCGACGGGGCGCGGCGTAGCCGCCGCCGGGGTGGGGGGCTTCTGGGTCGTCTTCCTCGTCGCCGTCACCCTCCTCTCCCTCGCATCTTCCGGAGGAGGGTTTGTGATCGCCCTCGCCCTCGTTCCGCTTCACTGGCTGGCGGCGCGAGAGGCGCAGCACGAAGTCACCCGCTGGGCCTGGGCGCTGCTCGCCGGTCTGTCGGTCGCGGTGAACGTGTGGGCCGTGGTTTACGTGGTCGCGGGGCGTGAGGTGGAGCCCCTCACCTGGTTCCTCCCCATGATGACGGGCCTCATCGCCACGTCGGCGGTCGCCCTCACGTCGTTCCGAGCCACCCTCCGCCGCCGGGTGGTGGCGGCCGCCGCCGCGCCTACTCCGGCGGTGCGAACTCCACAATCGCCACGAACTCGCCCTCGACCCCTGGTAGCCCGGGGTAGGGACGTGCGAACCCCTCGATCCGGAACTGCCCGGGGACGAACGACGGGTGGGAAAGGACCTCGCACGACCCGGTGAAGGGCGTGGAGATCACGCAGTGCTTGTGGGCGACGTTGCCGGCCGAGTCAGTGGTATAGGCGTCGATCTCGCCGACGAAGGTGCCGCCGGGAATGACGTCGACGCGGTAGTCGGTCATCGCCTGGCGATTGAAGTCCTTCCAGCAGTGGTTGGCGACGGGGGCGAGGCCCCGGCACCGGAACTCATTGGGGTTCGGGTGGGGGAAGATCTGGTCGTGGATCTCGTTGACGTCGTGATACGTCTGCGAGAGGTCGGGCACCTCGGCCGCCCCGGCCGGCAGAGTCGGGAAGGCGGCAAGGGTGATGGCAAGGGCGATGGCAGGGCAGCCAACGGCGTGACGGGTGATTCGGCGCATGTCGAACCGACGGCACCCGGCCGCCAGCTATTCGCAGCGAGCCGCGGCTTACCCGGGCAGAACTTCCAGCACGGTCGCTGCGCCCATGCCGCCGCCAGCGCAGAGGCTCCCCACGCCGATGCCTCCGCCGCGGCGGCGCAGTTCGTGGATCATCGTGACGAGAATCCGCGCGCCGGAACAGGCGACGGGGTGACCGAGGGCGACAGCGCCACCGTTCACGTTCACGATCTCGGGGTCGAAGCCGAGCACGCGGGTGCAGGCGACGGCCATCGACGCGAAGGCCTCGTTGATCTCAACCACGTCGACATCCGACGTGGTGAGCCCGGCTCGCTCGAGGGCGCGGGGGATGGCGATGGTGGGCGCAATTCCCGTCTCCTTCGGCGGCACCCCGGCCGCAGCCCAGGAGCGCACCTTCGCCAGCGGGGTCAGCCCGTGGGCGACGGCGTAGTCGTCCGAACACAGGACAAGCGCCGCCGAACCGTCGTTCAGTGGTGACGAGTTCCCAGCCGTGACCCGCCCTTGGGCCGTCAGCCCGCGCAGTGAGGCGAGGCGCTCCATGGTGGTGTCGCGCCGGGGATGCTCGTCCGTGGTGAAAAGGGTTGTCTCGTTCCGGCCCGCCGGCACCGTGACCGGGACGATCTCTTCGTCGAAGCGCCCGGCGTCGATCGCCGCCACGGCCTTCCGGTGGGAATGGAACGACCACTCGTCCATATCCTCCCGAGTGATTCCGCACTGGTCGGCGGTGTTCTCTCCCACCGTGATGAGCATGTTCATGTTCGGAGCGTCCGGCGTGTCGGGATGTGACGGCGAGAGCCACTGGGTCATGTGCCCGTAGGGCGTCGGCGACTTGAGGTAGGTGGCCGGGGCCTGGGTCATGCTGGCCGCGCCACCCGCGATCGCGACCTTGTTCATGCCGGCCATGATCTCGGCCGCCGCCACGTTGAGCGCCGACATGCCGGTGGCGCACTGCCGGTTCACGGCCAGGCCGGGGATGTCGGGAGGGAGGCCCAGGTCGACGGCCACGTACCGAGCCACGTCTCCGCCCCCGTGCAGCACCTCGCCGAGGACGAGGTCATCGACGTCATCGGCGGGGACGCCCGAGCGCTTCAGGGCCTCGGCCACGGTGGCCTTGGCGAGGTCGTGGATCGAAACGTGGGCCAGGGCCCCCTTGTAGGCGTCGGCGATCGGCGTCCGAACCGCGGCGACGATGACCGCCTCCCGCACGTCGCTCATGTCGTGATCCCCCCTCGGCGCTCAGTGAGGTTCCTGAAGGCGGATCCCGCCCCCCACCACGGGATCCGCCCTCACGAATACGGGCAGCGTATTCCTGACACGGGCGTCAGGAAACTCGGCGCCCCGCCCCGAGGTGTACGAACCCCTACGGACAACACGACTTCGAGCGATCCGTACCGTCTCCGAAGGAGAACGATCGACGGGGACGCTCATGGCGAAGCGACCCGCGAGCACGCCCCGGGCGTCTGGGAAGGCTCCAGCGAGAACCGAGCGCCAGAAGCAGGCCGAGGACCAGGCGCAGGCGGCCGAAGGCGACGCCCCCGCGAGCCGGCAGGTGGGCCAACCCGCGGCCGACGCCCGATCGACGCGGCCGGAACACCCATCGAGGGCTTCGGAGAGGGAGCACCGAGCGAGCTCCTCAAGACCGTCAACCGCGACCCGCTGACGCGGACGCTTCGTTCGCTCCCGCCAGCGACGCCGAGGCCGCCGATCTGGACGACCCGACGCCCGGCGACGGTGGGGGCGAGGAGTTCGCTCCCGAGGCGTGACACCCAGAACCTGACGCATGTGTCAGGAATTGCCCGCCGCCGGTACTGTCTGGCGCGTGGGGGCCGAGCTTCTCGTCGATCAGCTTCGCACCATGGCGCGCCGGTACCCCGACGAGACCGGGTTCGTCGACCTCGACTCCGGCCACGGCCTCACCTTCCAGGAGTGGAACGAGGCGTCGAACCGGCTCGCCCGGGGCGTCGCCACGGCCGGAATCGAAAAGGGCGAGCGGGTGGCCATCCTCATGGCCAACGAAGAAGCGCTGCGGTGGATCGTCGCCTACGCGGCCATACACAAGGCCGGGGCCGTCTGCGTGCCCGCCAACACCCGCCTGACCAGCTCCGAACTCGCCCACATCCTCGCCCACGCCGAGATCAGCGCCGCCTTCGTGTCGCCATCCCTCGCCGACCGGTTCGAGGACGCCCGCCCGAAGCTCGACGCGCTGCGCCTGGTCGTGGCCGCGGGCGACGGCGTGGCCGACTCGACTCCCTGGGACGACGCCTTCGCCGACGACAGCTCCGACTTCCAGGTCGAGCTGGCCCCCAGCGACCTCGCCGACATCATGTACACCTCGGGGACGACCGGGACCCCGAAGGGGGTCGCCACCACCCACCACAACGTGGCCATGGTGCCCAACTCGGAGCCCGAGTGGAGCGGTAAGGGCTGGATCCACTCGTCGCCCCTCTTCACCTTCGCCGGCATCGGGTTCATCTACAACCCCATGAAGATGGGGCTGGTGAGTCTCTACCAGGCCCGCTTCGACCCCGGCCGCTGGATCGAGGAGGTCGAGGCCCGGAAGCCGACGTTCGCCTTCATCGTCCCGGCCATGGCCCAGCTCATCGCCGACCACCCCCGCTTCGCCGACGCCGACCTGAGCTGCATCCAGCTCTGCTCGATCGGCTCGGCGCCGCTCCCCTTCGAGGTGCTAAAGCGCCTCCAGGAGAAGATGCCTCAGGCGTCGGTCTCGAACAGCTACGGGATGACCGAGGCAGGAGCCGCCTACTGCGTGATGCCGCCCGGCGAGAGCCTGAAGCGAAAGGGGTCCGTCGGCCTTCCTCTTCCTCCGGCCGAGCTGCGCATCGTCGACGAGGACGGCGAGGAGGTGCTGGCGGGCGACGAGGGCGAGCTGCTCATCCGCAACCCGGGGAAACACCGGGCCTACTACAAGGACCCGGAGGCGACGGCGGCCACGTGGGAGCCGGACGGCTGGCTCCACACCGGCGACCTCGCTCGCTTCGACAGCGACGGCTACCTCTACATCGTCGGTCGCCAGAAGGACGTCATCATCCGCGGCGGCAACAACATCCACGCCGGCGACGTGGAGTCGGTGCTCTACGAGCATCCCGCCGTGCTCGAAGCGGCCGTATGCGCGATTCCCCACGACGTGCTCGGGGAGGACGTCGCCGCCTTCGTCGTTCTCCGGCGGGAGACAGGGGCGACCGCTGAGGAGATCGAGGCGTTCTGCCGGGAGCGCCTGGCCGACTACAAGGCGCCCCGCACCGTCGAGTTCGTCGACGAGCTGCCGCGCAACGCCACCGGCAAGGTGTTGAAGCGCGACCTCGTCGAGCAGTGGACCCTGTCGAGGGACGCGCTGGAAGGGAGCGAATGACGATGGCCATGACCGAGCTGAAGGGCCAGGAACTCGGGGCGACCCGGGTCGAGATCGAGCAGGGCCCGGTGCGGGTGTTCGCCTCGGCGGTCAAGGCCGACCCGGATGCCTACACCGGGGAGGACGCGCTGGTGCCCGCAACCTTCCCGTTCGTCATGACCTACTGGGGCTCGATGGGCGAAGGCGGCGCCGCGGGCCTGCCCATCGACCAGCTTCGGGGCCCGGGCAAGATGCTCCTCCACGGCGAGCAGGAGTTCGAATACCACCAGTGGCCCACCGTGGGCGACGTGCTCGAGGGCACCACCCGGGTGGCGGACGTCTACACGAAGGACACCGAGTCAGCGACCATGGACTTCTACGTCACCGAGACGGCCTGGACCCACGCCGAGTCGGGCGACCCCGCCGTCACGACCCGGTTCACGTTGATCGTCCGCACCTCGAAACCCAAGGACTGAAAACCCGTCCCCCGAGCGCGCCGTCGCCCTGCCTCGAACGTAGGAGAGACATGAACCGAGCACGAGTCCTTGCCGCCGCCGTCGCCGTCGTGGTGCTGGCCCCGCTCAACCCAGCCCGCGCCGACGAGCCGACCCCGGGGACCCCGGAGTGGCTCCAGCGCGACCTGGCCAACCAGGAGTTCGCCACCCGCCGCCTGCAGGATCAGTACACGAACCCCGCGTTCGGCCAGGCGGGCTTCTTCGGCATCGTGAGCAACTACCCCAACAACGTGGCCGACCAACTGGCCCATCCCGACCGGCCCATGGCAACACTCGGCCAGTGGATACCGGGCGGCGACGTCGGTGACCCACTCCGCCTCCACTGGCACGACGAGCGGAAGCGGGGGATCCGGTCCGACGTCGAGTACGAGAACCGCTACGGGGCCCGCCTGACCGGGCACGTGTGGGCGCCAAAGGTCCCCTTCACCGACCCAGTCACGGGCCAGGTGTCGAACGGCCCGTTCCCGGCGGTCGTCATCACGACCGGTTCGATCCAGGCGCCCGAGGAGTTCTACTGGTGGGCCGCCCAAGGCTTGGCCGAGGCCGGCTACGTGGTGATGACGTATGACGTTCAAGGGCAGGGCGAGAGCGAAACCCTCCCGGGGGGCGTGTCCGGCGCGAGCGGCCAGTGCGAGTTCGCTCCGCCGACCAACCAGAACTGGCAGCCGTGCCCGGGCGTGCCGTCCCAGAACCTGGCCAACTTCGAGGAGGGGACCGAGGACGCTCTCGATTTCCTGCTTTCGTCTGACAACCCCCTGCGTGGCCTGATCGACGACACCCGGCTGGGCTTGGCCGGGCACTCCCTCGGCGCCACCGCGGTGACCCGCGTCGGGAACCGGGATCCCCGCATCGACGCCGTGGTGGGATGGGACAACATCAACAACTGCGCCACCGTGACCGACTGTGTCGCGCCCCGCGTGCCGACCATGGGTCAGAACGCCGAGTACTTCCTCAACCCGCAGCCGACCCTGAGCGCACCCGACCCCCTGGCCAAGGCCGCCACCTTCAGCCGGTTCGCCGCCGCCGGGATCGACACCATGCAGGTCGCCCTGCGGGGCTCGACCCACCTGGAGTGGTCGTACGCGCCCATCATCCTCCCGGCGTCACGTGAGGGAGAACGGGTCGCCATGCACTACACGCTCGCCTGGTTTGACCGGTACCTCTATGCCGGACGGGCCGCCGACGCCACCGGCCGGCTGCTGGCTCCCACGCTCGACGACTCGGCGGACGCCTCGGCGGTCGGCACGGGCAGCTGGGACCCGGCCAACGGCAACGTGCCGCACACGGTGGCGGGAGACCCCGTTCGCTGTCACCTGTCCGTGTATTACGCCTCGCTGTTCGACTTCGGGGGCAACGAAGGAACGCTCTCGAACGACTGGGCCGGATGCACGAACGCGTGATGGACGATCCTGCGAACGAGCGCGCCGTCGACGCGTCTGAACCGTAAGAAGAGCATGCTGCGGAAACGTCTGTATTTCATCGCCCTCATTCCTGCCCTGGTGACTGCGGGCCTGGCCGGCTCCGCCAACGCCCTCGACCCCACGCCTCTCGAACCCATTCCGGTGGTGGACGGGGTCCCAGTTTGCGGCACGGAGGGCGCGGGAACGCCGAGCGACGACGGCGTGCTCAAGGTCGCCAGCTTCAACGTCCTCCACAGCGACACTCAGGAAGGCGACCTCACCCTCGGCGCCCGCCTCGAACTCGAGGCCGACGCCATCGTCACCTCTGGCGCCGACGTCGTCGGCATGCAGGAGGTCACCAAGAACGTCGACTACGACAACGGCACCAACAATGCCGAATTCCCGCAGAAGCACGGCACGGTGGCCCAGCGGTTCGCCACCGAACTGGCGGGCCGAACGTCATCGGCGTGGCACTGGTGTTTCTTCCGCTCCAACCCCCACGTGCCCGGCACGCCCGATATCCAGCCCGGCGGCGGCAATCCCCTCGACGATCTCGCCGCCATGTTCGGTAACACCCCCGACCCCGGCGACTTCAGCGAGGGCCTCGCCCTCGTGGCCAAGTACCCGATCCTCGACCCGCGGTCGCACCGCCTGCTTCCTCGCAGTTACGAATCGCCGGCCTGCATCCCGCCCGACCCACTCGCGTGCAACCTGGCCGCCATCTTCGACTCTCGCCAGGTCATCTACGGGGAGATCGACCTCCCCGGCGACAACGTCGAGATCTTCGACACCCACATCGCACACGGCCTCACCGATTTGAGCAACACCACCAAGAAGCTCCAGGTGGACCAGGTCTTGGCCTGGATCGAGCTGTGGCAGAAGCCCGGCATCGACGAGTTCCTCACCGGCGACTTCAACTCGACCCCCGACACCGACCGCTACGACGCCGTCATCGACGCCGGCTTCACCGACACGTACCTCCAGGGCGCGGGAGCCTCGGCGGAGTGCAACCCGGCCACCGGCGTGGGCTGCACGGGCAACCCGCCGCCGGGCCAGGAAGTGTTCACGACGAGCGGCGTGACGACCCGCAAGATGTCGGAGCGGATCGACTACGTCTTCGCCCGCGGATGCGCTGCCAGCGCCTCGGCCATCCTCGGCACCAACACTGGCACCTGGACCGACGGGCGCGTCCTCTGGCCCAGCGATCACCTCGGCCTGGTCTCGACCGTCGACTGCGCCTGAATTCCCGTGTGTGAGTGCTGGGTTGCGGATATCGCAACCCAGCACTCACACACGGAGGGAGGGTTACCGTGGGCGTCATGCTCGTCTACGGCACGGATCCGGCCTTCCTCGAACACGACACCGGTCGGGGCCATCCCGAGCGCGCCGACCGGCTCCACGCCGCCTGGACCGGGGTGGAGGCCGCCGGCCTCGCCGACGCCGTCGAGGTGCTCGAACCCCGGGAAGTAACTCGGGAGGAGCTGGAGCGGGTCCACGACGCCCGCTACCTCGACGCCCTCGATGAGTTTCTCGCCGCCGGCGGGGGGAGGCTCGACGCCGACACCGCCGCCTCGGTGGGTTCCGCCCGCGCCTCGCGCCTCGCGGCCGGGCTGGGCCTCAGGGCGGTTGAGCGGCTCCGCGATGACCCGGACGCCGGACCCGCCTTCCTGGCCGTTCGCCCGCCCGGACACCATGCGCTCGCCGACCGGGCGATGGGCTTCTGCCTCTACAACAACGTCGCCGTGGTGGCCGCCGCCCTCACCGGCGCCGGCGAGCGGGTGGCGATCATCGACTGGGACGCCCACCACGGCAACGGCACCCAGGACGTCTTCTTCGCCGACCCCCGCGTCTTCTACGTCTCGCTCCACCAGTGGCCGCTGTACCCGGGAACGGGTCGCCTCGACGAGCGCGGGGTGGGTGACGGAGTGGGCGCGAACCTCAACGTCCCGCTCCCGCCGGGAACGACGGGCGACGTCTACTTGCGGGCGTTCGACGAGGCGATCCTCCCCGCGCTCGCCGCCTTCGACCCGACGTGGGTGCTGGTCTCGGCGGGGTACGACGCCCACCGGGCCGATCCACTGACCGACCTCGGACTCTCGGCCGGGGACTTCGGGGATCTGGCGGCGCGCGTGACCGACCTGGCCCCCGCCCCGAATCGGATCGTCGCCTTCCTCGAGGGCGGCTACGACCTCGACGGGGTGGCCGCCTCGGTGGGGGCAACGCTGGCGACGTGGGCCGGCGGCGGGGCCGCGCACCCGGAAGGGCCCACGTCGGGAGGACCGGGCGTCCAGGTCGTTGACGCAGCGCGCGCCCTTCTACGAACGTAGGGCAGGCCCCGCCACGCTCCGTCGCCGTTCGTAAAGGCCAGGCGGGAACCGGCCGATACGGACGAGAGGCCTTCAAGGGGGGCTGAGCTGTGCTGGATCTCAACCTGCTGTTGCGCGCCACCGTGGAGCGCGGGGCGTCTGACCTTCACATCAAGGTGGGGGCCACGCCGTTCATCCGCATCGACGGCCGCCTCGAGCCGATCGAGG